>DHWM01000151.1:0-1465 GCA_002413185.1 Actinobacteria bacterium UBA5182 | reverse complement strand
CTGGCCCCGCGCAACTTCTCGTTCAACTCTCCATATGGAGCGTGCCCGACGTGCGACGGGCTCGGCACCAGGTTGGAGATGGATTCCGAGCTGGTGGTTCCGGACGAGGACCTCTCCATCGAAGAGGGCGCCATCGCCCCGTGGTCCGGCACGCGGATGGGGTACTGGGCCAGGCTGCTCGAGGCCGTGGCGGATGCCGCGGGAGTCTCCACCACGACGCCGTGGAGACGACTCCGGCGTGACGCCAAGGACGCCATCCTGTACGGGACCGACGAGCCGGTCCGGGTGACCTACCGGAACCGCTTCGGACGGCTTCGCTCCTACACCACCACGTTCGAGGGCATCATCCCCAATGTCGAGCGCAGGTACCGGGAGACCGAATCGGACAGCCAGCGGGCTCGCCTCGAGCAGTACATGCGAGAGGTCGCGTGTCGAGCCTGCAAGGGCGCCAGGCTCAAGCCCGAATCCCTCGCCGTGACCATGGGCGGCCTGAACATCTGGGAGCTGACCCGCCAGTCCATCCGGGACGAGCTGTCGTTCCTGGAGCGCATCGACCTCAGCGAACGCGAGCACATGATCGCCGAACGGATGCTGAAGGAGATCCGGGCCCGCCTGCAGTTCCTGGTCGACGTCGGCCTGGACTACCTGACGCTGGACCGAGCCAGCGGCACGCTGGCAGGGGGAGAGGCGCAACGCATCCGCCTGGCCACCCAGATCGGCTCGGGACTGGTTGGGGTGCTGTACATCCTGGACGAGCCCTCCATCGGACTGCACCAGCGCGACAACCGTCGTCTCATCGACACGCTGATCCGCCTTCGGGATCTGGGCAACACGTTGATCGTGGTGGAGCACGACGAGGCCACCATCGAGGCCTCTGATCACGTTGTGGACATCGGGCCGGGCGCAGGAGAGCACGGGGGGGAGATCGTCTACAGCGGTGACCGGGAGGGCCTCCTGCGGGACGAGGGCTCGCTCACCGGGGCCTACCTGGCCGGCCGGCGTTCCATCCCCACCCCCGACGTTCGGCGCAAGCCCGGCGACCGGTGGCTGCGGGTCGAAGGCGCCCGGGAGCACAACCTGAAGAACATCAACGTGGCCATCCCCCTGAGCACCTTCGTCACCGTGACCGGGGTGAGCGGGTCGGGGAAGTCGACGCTGGTGGAGGAGATCCTGCACCGGGCCCTCCAGGTGAAGATCAACCGCTCCCGGATCGCGCCCGGCAAGCACCGCCGGATGACGGGGTGGGACCACATCGACAAGGTGATCAACGTGGACCAGTCGCCCATCGGGCGAACGCCTCGTTCGAACCCAGCCACCTACATCGGGGTGTTCGACCACATCCGGAAGCTGTACTCGCAGGTCCCGGAAGCGCGCGTCCGCGGGTACGGCCCCGGAAGGTTCTCGTTCAACGTGCCTCGGAAGGGGCGGTGCGAGGCGTGCGCGGGCGACGGGCAGATCAAGATCG
>DHWM01000011.1:2411-2674 GCA_002413185.1 Actinobacteria bacterium UBA5182 | reverse complement strand
GGCCAGGAGCAGTGACCGCCATCGGATGGGAGCGAGGAGGACACGTGGAGACCGTCGACCGGAAGAGGCTGGCGTCGCTGATGGAGAAAGAGGTGCGGCGCTTCGATACCGAACACCCGAGGTCCCGGGACCTGTTCGAACGGTCGAAGGGATCGCTGCTCGCCGGGGTCCCGATGCCCTGGATGACCGAATGGGCCGGGCCGTTCCCGGTTTTCCTGGCCGAGGCCGGTGGGGCGCGATTCACCGACGTCGACGGGCGGGAG
>DHWM01000011.1:0-2261 GCA_002413185.1 Actinobacteria bacterium UBA5182 | reverse complement strand
GACGTCGACGGGCGGGAGTACGTGGACTTCTGCCTGGGGGACACCGGGGCGATGACCGGGCACGCGCCGGAGCGCGCGGTCGCTGCGGTGGCCGATCAGGCGGCGAAGGGCATCACCCTGATGCTCCCGACAGAGGACGCGATCTGGGTCGGTGAGGAGATGGCCCGCCGGTTCGGCCTTCCCTTCTGGCAGTTCTGCCTCACGGCCACCGACGCGAACCGTTTCGCGATCCGGCTGGCCCGGGCGATCAGCGGGCGTCTCAAGATCCTGGTCTTCAACTGGTGCTACCACGGCTCGGTCGACGAGACCATCACCACGTTGGTGGACGGGAAGCAAGGCCTCCGGCCGGGCAACGTGGGGCCGCCGGTCGATCCGGCGCTCACCACCCGGGTGGTCGAGTTCAACGACGTCCCCGCGCTCGAGGAGGCGCTGGCGCACGAAGACGTGGCCTGCGTCCTGGCTGAGCCCGCCCTGACCAACATCGGGATCGTGCTGCCCGAACCGGGCTTCCACGAGCAGCTCCGGACGCTCACCAGGGCGCACGGCACCTACCTGGTGCTCGACGAAAACGCACACCATCTGTGCCGGGCCCGGTGGAGCGACGCGCGCGTGGGGCCTTGAGCCCGACCTCCTCACCATCGGCAAGCCGCTGGCCAGCGGGGTCCCGGCCGCCTGCTACGGGATGAGCGCGGCGGTGGCCGGACAGGTCCAGGCCCACATGGCATCGCTGCCGTCCACCGACGTGGGGGGGATCGGTGGGACGCTCTCGGGCAACGCCCTGTCCCTTCGCGCCATGCGGGCCACGCTGGAGCACGTGCTGACCGAGGAAGCGTTCGACCGGATGCTTCCCCTGGCCAACAGGTGGGCCTCCGGGGTGAAGGAGGGCATCGAACGGTTCGGCTTGACGTGGGAGGTGCAGCAGCTGGGAGCCCGGGCCGAGTACTGGTTCTGCCCGGTCCCGCCCCGCACGGGTGGCGAGGCGGCCGGCGCCGACGATCACGAGCTGTCGAGGTTCACGCACCTGTACGCGCTGAACCGCGGGACCCTGCTCACGCCCTTCCACAACATGGCCCTGATGTCCCCGGCCACCACCGGGGAGGACGTCGACCGCCACACGGCCGTGTTCGCCGCATGCTGCGCCGAACTCACGGGCAATCCCGAGGGCTGACCCGGGAAGGAGATCTCTGATGCGGGACCTCGCAGGTATAGGCTGCGCCGTAGCCGAAGCGGAGATCGTCCATGGTCCGTACACGGAACTCGCGGGATCAGAGCATCGCGTTCGCCCTCACGCTGACCGCGGGGATCCTCCTCGCTCTGTGCGCGCTCGGAGCGGCCTTCGTCATCGACGTGCTGACGTTCGACCTACGGTGGCGCCACGAGTTGCAGCGCCATCACGCCGCCGGGCCCGAGCTGGCTCGGAGCCATTCGTGGTTGATGGGACTGGTGCACGTCCTTCCCTTCGTGCTGGGCCTGACCATCGTGGCCTGGCTGGCCTGGCAATGGCAGGCCGAGATCCGGCGGACCAGTGACACGCCGCCTCGATCCCGGCCGGAGACCATCCTCTCCGCCTGGGTGATCCCAGGGGTGAACCTGGTGGTCCCGGCCCGGGCGATGGCCGAGATGTGGGCCAGGGCCGAGCCCGACCGTCCCGACCGGCGTGGCGTCGTGCTCGTCGCCGCTTGGTGGGCGGCCCTCCTGGCGATGGTGGCACTCGGCCTGTTCGCGCTGGCCACCATGCCGGGGCAGGGAGCCACGAACGTCGAACTCATCATCCGGGACCACCGCTTCGTCGCGGCCGGCACGGCAGCGATCGTGTCCGCGTTGCTGGCTCTCATCCTGGTCACCGGCGTCAACCTTCGCCAGGCGTCCGGCGCGAAGCGGGCTGCCGAGGCCGGATCGCCGAGTTGGAGGGCGATGCGAAACGGCCCCTGAGGATGAAGGGGGACCGATGGGCATCGCGATCCGAACGGGGGTCGGGTTCAATAGGTAGTCCCGCGGCGCGTTCCACCAGGAGGTAGAGCGATGGCAGAAGAAGAAGTCGAGGTTTCCGAAGCACAGATCGCCGTTCACTGGCGCGAGGAGGAGTACTACTACCCTCCCGTGAAGTTCATCGGACAGGCGAACGCGGCCGACCCCGCGATCCTGGAGCGGTTCCGCGAGGAGCGCTTCCCCGAATGCTTCAAGGAATACGCGGACCTGCTCGACTGGGACACGTACTGGCACACCACGCTCGATACCAGCAACGCGCCGTTCTGGAAGTG
>DHWM01000044.1 GCA_002413185.1 Actinobacteria bacterium UBA5182 | reverse complement strand
TTCGCGTTCGCGGCGACCGCCAGATCGACCCCGAGGTCGTCCATTCCCAATCCGGCGCCGTTCGGTTCAACGACATAGTCAGCTCCATCCAAGCCGGGGTGGTCACGTCGTCCTGATGGCGGCTTCGCCCCAGGACCGATCCCGGATCAGGAGGTGAGAGCCGTGGCGAGCTCGAGGTGAGCGTCGACCTCGGCCACGAGCGGCCGCGCCCCCAGTCCCTGGAACACCTCGCGCGCCTCGCGGAGCTTGGCCGCCGCCTCTGTTGGCCGACCCAGGCTCAGCAGACAGCGCCCCACGCCGAGCAGAGCCTGGCCCCGTTCCGGGACGTGCCCGAACCCGGCCCATCCCTCAGCAGCCTCGGCATACAGTCCAAGAGCCTGCTCAAGCCTTCCGTCAGCCTCCGCCACGGTGGCCTCGGCCGTGAGAAGGCAGCACCGGTGGCGGGTGGCGATCGCCGAACAGCCCTCCAGTAGCCTTCGGCCCAGCTCGGGTGCCCTGAGGCCGGCGCACACGCGAGCCACGAGATGGAGGTGCAGCGTCCGGAAATGAGGGCTTCCTCGCGTGACGTGGTCGAACTCCTCGAGTAGCCCAAGAGCAGCCGCACCGTCGCCAAGGGCCAGGTCGATCTGGGCACCGATGGCGAGGGCGGGGAAGAGTATCTGGGGGTCTTCGATCTCCCGGGCGCGAGGAAGGAACTCGTCCTCCAATTGCTTCGCCTCGTCCAATCGTCCACGCAGGGCCAGGACCTGAGCGCGGTAGGAGGGCGCCGTGACCCCGAAGTAGCTCCCCCCGTGTTGGCGATCCCAGGCGATCAGCTCATCCGCGACCCGGAGGAGATCGTCCCACTCCCCCAAGTCGAACAGCATCAAGAGGGTGAATCCCTTCATCACCTTCAAGAGGCCGGTGATGCCCCGCCGCTCGCAGAAGTCGATCCCGGCCCGGATGACCTCCAGCCCCCGGGCAGGGCCCTCCGTCCGCCAGATCGCCTCTCCGAGGTTGCTGTGGCCTCGGACCGTCTCATGCCCGAGCCCGTATTCCAGGCTCATCTGAAGAGCCTGCCGGAGATCTTCCAGCCCTCCCATGTCCCCGAGCTCGCACCTGGCGCCACCGCGCATTTGCAGCGCCATGACGGCCACCCCGCGGATGCCGAACTCCTCGCCCAACATGAGCGCCTTCGACGACCACTCGACCGCCTCCCGGGCACGACCGGACAACCACGTGCCCCTGGCGATCTGGCTGTAGGCGCGCGCGAGCTCGGGGCCCGGTGGCTTATGCTCCAGGATCTCCACGGCCTCCTCCGTCAGCCTTCGCGACTGCGCCGTCTTGCCCCAGAGGCTTTGGACCAACGCCAGGCTGACCATGGCGTCGGCCGCGGCAAGTGGGTTTCCCTGAGCTCGCAGAGCGCCGATAGCCTCCTGGTAGTCCCGCTCGGCCTCCGAGTATCGGCCCCCAAGCCACTCGCTCTCGGCCCCCTTGGCCAGGACTGCAGCCTGGTCTTGATGTCCGGCAGGGAGAACCCGGAGAGCCCGCCGATAGTAGGACTCGGCGCTCGCCACATCGAGCTGCATGGCCCGGTCCCCCGCCAGGACGAGGAACCGCCGAGCGGCCTGTTCGAGTTCCTCGGCATCGACGGCACCGGAGGCCCGGGCCAGCTCCAGGGCCTGGGAGTAGTGGTACGCGAGAACCTCGGCCAGGTCCTCCACCCGGTCCCCAGCGACCTGCTCGATCCAGGAGGCGGCCTTGCTGTGTCTGTCTCCCCGTTGGGCCCGGGGAATCTGGGCATAGGCCACGTCCCGGACCAGGATGTGCCAGAAGTTGTATTCGGCCTCTCCTTCCATGGAGGAGACCCGGGCAGGCCTGACCAGTTCCTTCCTGGATAGCTCGTGGAGTGAATCCGTCACGGCTCTCGGATCGAGACCCCCCAAGGCCGCGACCGCGCCGGCCCAGAACACCTTGCCGATCACGGCCGCGTCTTGAAGCATGGCCTTTCGCTCGGGAGAGAGGGTGTCAAGGCGGGCGGCGATGAGGGCGTGGACTCCCTCCGGGAAGGGGACCTCGGCGCCCTCGGCGAGGGCAAGGGTCCTGCCCTTCTGCACGAGCAGGCCGCGATCCTTGAGGAGGCGCACGAACTCCTCTGCGTACAAGGGGTTCCCGCCCGCCCGGTCAAGGATCAACGACTGGACCTCGGCCGGGAGAACCGCTTGGCCAAGGAGCGCCGAGATCAGACTGGCTGTCTCGGTGTCTGAGAGCGGCGACAGGTTGATCGTGGTGGTGTTCCTTTTCCCGCCCGCCCATCCCGGCGCCCGCTCGTACAGCTCGGGGCGGGCCGTCCCCACCAGGAGCATGGGCACACCTTCCGACCAGTCGGCCAGATGCTCCAAGAATGCCAGCATGGCGTCATCTGCCCAGTGCAGATCCTCGAAGACGAACACCGAGGGGCGTCCCTCGGCCAGGGTCTCCAGGAACCTCCGCCAGGCGGTGAACAGCTCCTCACGCTCGGCGGTGGAGGAGGCCTCCAGGCCGATCAGCGGGAGGAGGCGCTGATGGAGCCACTCCCGGTCGGTCCCCTCGGGGAGGACCCCTTGGAGCTTCTGCGCCGCCGCCTCAGGGGAGTCGGACTCCAGGATCCCCGCTTCGGCCTTCACGATCTCCCCCAGGGCCCAGAACGTGATCCCCTCCCCGTATGGAAGGCACCGGCCCTGGCGCCACCTGACGATCTCGGGTTTGGAGTCGATGTAGGTGATCAGCTCCGCCACCAGGCGGGACTTGCCGACCCCTGGTTCTCCCACGACGGTGACGAGCTGGACCGAGCGGTCACGCACGGCCTTGTCGAAGGCCGCCTTCAGGACGGTGACCTCGGCCTCCCGTCCCACCATGGCCGTGGCGTGGGTCCTGGTGAGGTCGGTCCCGAACCGGGATCGAGCGGCCACGGCCTGCCAGATCGGGACAGGCTCGGCCTTGCCCTTGACCGTGACCGCGTCCAGGGGTTCGTAGTCGAAGACCTCCGAGGTGGCCCGATACGTCTGCTCACCGACGACGATCCCTCCGGTGGGGGCCACCCCCTGGAGCCTTGAGGCGGTGTTCACCACGTCCCCGGTGACCATGCCCTCGCCCCGTTCGGGCCGGGCCCCCAGGGCCACCACCGCCTCCCCGGTGGTGATGCCGATCCTCACCTGCAGCGCCAGCCCCGGATCCGCCTGGTCCAGCTCCTCGATGGCCTCCAGGATCCTGAGGCCAGCCCGCACGGCTCGCTCGGGGTCGTCCTCGTGGGCCACCGGGGCCCCGAACACCGCCATGACGGCGTC
>DHWM01000032.1 GCA_002413185.1 Actinobacteria bacterium UBA5182 | reverse complement strand
GACACGGCCTGATCTCCGGTTTTCCCCAATCGGGCTCCCGCGTTTTGGCGCGCCAAAAGCGCCCCGCCACGGATTCGAGATTGAGCGCCAAAGGGCCTGGTCGGGGGCGAAAAATCAGACTGACCCACTACCAAGGGGTCGGCAGTGGGGTCAGTTTCGGCTGAACCAATCATCGGCTGTGGCGTTTCTTGTTGTGTGGGACGGACTCCCGAGTTCGAGGAGGAATGGATTTGCCGCTGCACCCGCCGCACAATGGGTACGTCGTTCTCGGGGACTCGGTGGAGAAGCGAGCTGGATCGTTGCCGGGGAGGTGGAGAGCCATAGGGGCGACCCTCGCCGTGTTTTCCCTGGCCTTGGCAGGGTGCCAAGCGCGGACCCAGCGTGGGGGACTTACCCGGGGAGGGGACGAAACTCGCGTATGCGGGCGAGTCGGCTGATGGCGGGGCAGTCCCTCTAGGACATATTTTCGTGGTCACAGATCGTGGCGGCCTACCGGTTGAGCTGACCCACGACGAAGGATCGGACGAACCGGCCTGGTCTCCGGACGGCTCGCGGATCGTCTACACCTCGGTGGCGGGCCTGCTTGTAGGAACCAGAGTCTGGGTGATGAACGCCGACGGGTCGAACCCGAAGGCCATCGGGCCGGATACCTCATCGGACCCTGACTGGTCTCCGGACGGTACGCGCATCGTGTTCGTGGTCGAGGACACCACCGGCCGCTATGTGGCCGTGATGACGCCGGAGGGGACCGAGGTTCGGTCGCTGACGGACCACGACCAGGACACGCTGGATTTGAGCCCAGCCTGGTCGCCAGACGGAACCGAGATCGCCTACATCTTCCAGAACGACCTCTTCGTGATGAAGGCGGATGGCTCCGGCGGGCGCGACTTGACGAACGACGACGAACGCCAGGAGAGCCCGGCCTGGTCCCCCGACGGCCGAACCATCGCGTTCGTCGAGCGGGCCCACGTCAGCCTGATCAACCCCGACGGGACGGGACGCCGATCGCTCCCCTTCGGCTCATGCCAACAGGATCCCGCCTGGTCGCCCGATGGTGGAACGATCGTGTGTACGGGCGGAGGAGAGGCCTTCCCGAACACGGACATCTGGGCCATGGGGCCCGACGGGACTGGCGCCCGACCGCTGGTGAGGGCCCCGGGAGTCCAGGATCAGCCTGCGATGTGGGGGCCCCCCGCATAGGACGCCCCCGCCCGGTAGTCGTGGCATGTCGGCTCCTGACGAAGCTCCGACCACCCAGCACTGGGCGCTGCCGTCGGGTTGATCTCGCTGCCCCTCGGAAACCTTCCCGAGTCAATTTGACGCCCTACCCGGCGGCTGAGCCACTACCGACCCCTTGCTAGTGTCCTGAGTCTGAGTTCCGCTTAGCAAATCGGGCGACCTTCTCGAGGATCTCGTCCGCGTTCTTGGTCCACACGAACGGTCTTGGGTTCTCGTTGTAGACGGCGAGGTAGTCCTTGATCGCGCGCTCGAGGGCGTGGACGGAGCGGTGGCTGCCTCGGCGGATCTGCTTCTCAGTGAGGGTGGCGAACCATCGCTCGACCAGGTTGATCCAGCTCGCGCCCTTTGGAGTGAAGTGCAGGTGGTAGCGGGAGTGACGAGCGAGCCAGCGGTGGATCGCCGCGGTCTTGTGCGTCCCGTAGTTGTCGAGGATCAGGTGCACGTCCAGGTCCTGGGGAACCTCCGCCTCGATCCGGTCCAAGAACGTGCGGAACTCGGCCGCCCGGTGTCGGCGGTGAAGCTGCCCGATGACCCTGCCGGTGGCGAGATCGAGGGCGGCGAACAGGCTCGTCGTTCCGTGCCGGCGGTAGTCGTGGGAGCGACGCTCGGCCTGTCCGGGGAGCATCGGGAAGATCGGTTGGGCCCTATCGAGGGCCTGGATCTGCGACTTCTCGTCCACGCTCAGCACCAGGGCTTTGGCCGGAGGGTCGAGGTACAGGCCCACGATGTCTCTGACCTTCTCCACGAACAGCGGGTCGGTGGAGAGCTTGAACGTCTCGGTGCGGTGCGGGACCAGGGCAAACGCTCGCCACATCCGGCTGATCGTCGACTGGGAGAGCCCCGTGGCCTCGGCCATGGACCGGGTGGACCAGTGCGTGGCGTCGCGGGGGCGCTGCTCCAACGTCGTGCGGATCACCCGCTCCACGTCGGCGTCGGTGACCCGCCTGGGCGCTCCCGGCCGGGGCTCGTCCAACAGCCCCGCGACACGCTGGAGGAGGAAGCGCCGACGCCACTTGCCGACGGTTTGGGTGGTCACACCGAGCTCGGCGGCGACCGCCGCGTTGCTTGCTCCCCCGGCCGCCGCCAGGATGATACGGGCGCGCAGGGCGAGCGCTTGGGCAGTGGTCGGTCGCTTCGACCATTCGGTGAGCCTCTGGCGCTCCGGCGGCGCCAGGATCAGTGGTGCGAGGAGTCGGCCTCGAGGCATCGTCCCTCCTTTTCTACTCGGCCTAGGAGGGACGCACGCCCCGCTGCTTATTATGACATGGACTTCGGACTCAGGACACTAGTGTAGCGCCTCACAAATAGCTTGAC
>DHWM01000029.1:17316-17646 GCA_002413185.1 Actinobacteria bacterium UBA5182 | reverse complement strand
GTGAACTGGATCCGGCGGAACGAGCAGTCGATGGACCGGGCCATCGACTTCGCCAGCATGGTCTTTCCGACCCCGGGCACGTCCTCGATCAGCAGATGCCCTTCGGCCACCAGGCACGCCAGGGCCAGTCGAACCTCCCGTTCCTTGCCCTGGATCACCTGCTTGATGTTGTCCGCGACCTCGCTGAAGGAGGCAGCGAATCGTTCCCAGTCTGCGGCTTCTCTTCGCGCGACCACGGACCCTCCGGCTCCGGGAGATGAACTCATCTTAACCTTCATATACGGACGGGCCGGGGGCCGGGGTTCCGCGGCGAGAACGAGGAGAAGGCGG
>DHWM01000029.1:4321-17136 GCA_002413185.1 Actinobacteria bacterium UBA5182 | reverse complement strand
GGGCTCCGTGGGACGAAGCTCCCCGGCTCCGGGCGTTCGGGTGATTCGAAACGACCGGGCGCCGCCTTCCCCGCGGAGATTCAACGTGGCCGGAGGGGGCCGGGTCAACTCGGCGGGTCGTCAGGGCTCCGAAGGGAGCCGTTTATACTCGCGGCGAGGCTCACGTGGGCAGATCCCTGGTCCTGAACGCGACGCTGCAACCCCTTGCGGTGGTTCCGGCCCGCAGGGCGGTGGTGCTCGTGCTGAAGCAGAAGGCCGACGTCGTGGCGTCCAATGGCGTGGTGTTCCACTCCGAGAAGCTGGAGATCGCGGCCCCGTCGGTTGTGAAGCTTCGGTACTTCGTCCGGGTGCCGTACCGCGCCAGGGCCGCCCTGACCCGCCGAGCCGTGTTCGCCCGAGACGGCTGGATCTGCCAGTACTGTGGCTCTCCCGCGGAGAACGTCGACCACGTCGTGCCGAAATCGCGGGGCGGTCAGCACGCCTGGGAGAACGTGGTGGCGGCGTGCCGCCGGTGCAACTCACGCAAGGAGAACCGCTCCCCGCGCGAGGTGGGGCTGAAGCTTTCCCGCCAGCCGTTCGTCCCCCGGGACGGCCTGCGTCTCTCGTTGGGCCGACTCGACCCCGACTGGGAGCCGTTCCTCTAGCACACTCCGGCCTGGTGAACGGAGCCGGCCCTGCGCGGCTCTCCGTCCGACCTTTCCGCTTCCTGACCTGCATCCAGGCCCAGAAATAACAGAGGCGTAATTTGCCTCACTGTGTTGACAGAGTGGAGTGCTAGTGGAATAAACGTGGGACTCAGTGGAGGAGAAGGGCACCGCAGTGGCTGAGCTGCTCGGCCAGCATCGGTATCAGCTCGACGCGAAGGGCCGCGTGGCGCTCCCCGGAAAGTTCCGGGAGGCGTTCGGGGACGGCGTCTTCGTGACGCTGGGCGAGGACGGTTGTCTCTATGCCTTCCCCCAGGAGGAGTGGGCGAGGCGCAGGGAGGAGGCCAGGAACCGCCCCCTTCCGGGGCGGGCAGCCCGCGACTACGCCCGCATGTTCTTCGGTAACGCCGAGCAACTGGCGCTGGACGGGCAGGGCCGCCTGGTCATCCCCCAGAAGCTCCGGGCCCAGATCGGCCTGGAGCGTGACGCGGTGGTGGTGGGCGTCTCCGACCGTTTGGAGATCTGGTCGGGCCCGGCATGGGACCGGTACGAGCAGGCCAGGGTCGGGGCGTACATGGCGGGCGCCCTCGAGCCGGACGGGGCATAGATCGCGCTGGACGAAGGAGGGATCGTGAAGGGTCAGCTGAGAGCGGAGATCGGGCAGAGCTTCCTGCTGTTGGGGTTGATGGCCGGGATGCTCGCCTCGTACGTCGGCCTGGGGTTGCTGGCCGTACGGGTCCTTGGATAAGCCCCACCGGCCAGTCCTGGTGACCGAGGTGGTGGAGCTCCTGTCGGAGAAGACGGTCGTGGTCGACGCGACCGTCGGAGCGGGGGGCCACGCCGAGGCCCTGCTCGAGGCGGGGGTGGGGTTGGTGGTCGGGCTCGACCGCGACGCCGCCGCCCTGGGTCAGGCGTCCGCGCGACTGGGCCGGTTCGGCGACGGCTTCCGGGCCGTGCTGTCCCGATTCTCCCGGTTGGCCGAAGCCTCCCAGGAGGCCGGGATCACGGTGGCCGGCGGCGTGCTGTTCGACCTGGGCGTGTCCTCTATGCAGCTCGACGAAGGCGAGCGTGGTTTCAGCTACCGGGTGTCCGGACCCCTCGACATGCGTATGGGCTCCCCGGACGGACGGGGTCCGACCGCGGCCGATGTCGTCAACCGGTACCCGGAGGAGGACCTGTCCCGGGTCATCTTCGAATACGGGGAGGAGCGCTTCGCCAGGCGCATCGCAGCTGCCATCGTCCGGGCCCGGTCACGGGCCCCGCTGTCGAGCACCAACGAGCTGGCCGGCGTGGTGGCCTCCGCCGTGCCCAAGCGGCGAGGTGGGCCCCACCCGGCCCGCAGGACCTTCCAGGCCATCCGCATCGAAGTCAACAGGGAGCTCGAGGAGCTCGCCGCCTCCCTTCCTCAGGCGGCGGGTCTCCTCGAGGGCGGAGGCCGGCTGGTGGCCATCTCCTATCACTCGCTGGAGGACCGGATCGTGAAGCGGTTCGTCGCAGCCGACCCGGCTCTGTCGGCGATCACCAAGAAGCCCGTCCGTCCTTCGGAACGCGAACAGCAGGGCAACCCAAGGGCCAGGAGCGCCCGCCTCCGGGCGGCCGAGCGTTCTCCGGAGGCGGCATGAGCACCATGAGGAGCGGCACCCGTCGCACGCGCCAGAAGGCCAGGGGTCGCCCTCGCCTGGAACTGGTCGTGCCGCGGCCCCGCCGTGTCGCCCGCCTCCCGTTCGTGGTGGCCTCGGCCGCCGTGGTCGGCATCCTGGTGTTCGGCATCGTCAGCTTGCAGACGCTGACCTCCCAGAGCTCGTTCCGGGTGCGGGAGCTCACCAGGAGGAACGCCCAGCTCCAGGAGGCATACGGCCGGCTCCAGCTCCAGGTGGCCGAGCTGTCGGCGCCGGGACGGATCGCCCGGGCGGCCAAGGACCTGGGGTTCGAGCTTCCCGATCCCGACCGCGTCCACACCATCGCCGTGGATGGAGTGCAGCCCCGCGCAGGGCACTCCCCGTCGCCCCAGGACGAGCGGGATCCCTCGTTCGCGTTGAAGCGTGAGCTGGGGAACGGGCCCTGATGCCGCCGAAGGGTCGGCGGCCCAGGTCTCCGGGCCGGCCGGGTGGCGGGGACGTCCGTTCCTCCCGCCCGGGGACGAGCCGGTCCCATCCCTCCCGTTCGCCCCGCCCGCCGGCCGGCCGGCTGGTCGGCCTGCTCCTCGTCCTGTTGCTCGGCTTCAGCGGGATCGTGGTCCGCCTGGCCCTCCTCCAGGTGAAGGACGCCGCGGCATTCCAGGCGATGGCCCGCAACCAGCGCGTCCGTGAGCTCACCCTGCTCGCCTCCCGCGGCTCGATCTTCGACCGGAGCGGCGACGAGCTTGCCATGTCCCTGCCGGCGACGGCCGTGTTCGCGGATCCCCGCCTGGTCCGCAACCCCGCCTCGGAAGCGAGCATCATCGCCGCGACCCTGCACCTCGACACGGGGACGATCGAGGCCGCCCTCACCGGGCCCGGCCGGTTCGTGTACCTCGCTCGAGGCGTGGACCCCGTGCGAGCCGACGGGTTGCAGAGGCGTCATCTCACCGGGATCGGGTTCCTCGACGAGACGCGACGGTTTTACCCGGCGGGTGACCTGGCCCCCCAGGTGCTCGGGTTCGTGGGGGTCGACGGCACCGGGCTGGCCGGACTGGAGCTTCAATACCAGGCGCTGCTGGCCGGTCACCCCGGGCACGAAGTCGTGGAAGAAGACCCCTCCGGGACGCTCATCCCCCAGGGCGTGAACTCCGATGATCCGCCGGTCCCGGGCGACGACCTTCTGCTGAGCATCGATCGGCAGGTGCAGTATCGGGCGCAGGAGGCCTTGGCGGCGGCGGTGAAGTCGAACGGAGCGAAGGGCGGCACCATCATCGTCATGGACCCGCACAGCGGCGACGTCCTGGCGATGGCCAGCTCCCCGTGGTTCAACCCGAACGACGTCCGGCAGGCCACACAGGATTCGATCCGCAACCGCGCCGTGACCGACGCGTACGAGCCAGGTTCGGTGAACAAGGTCATCACGGCCTCGGCGGCGGTCGAGAGTGGTGCGATGAGGCTCGACCAGAGGTTGAGCGTCCCTGACTCCTATCGGATGTACACGCATGTCTTTCATGACGCGCATTCGCATCCGACGGAGCAGATGACCCTGGGCGACATCATCGCGTACTCGAGCAACGTCGGGGCCATCGAGGTGGCGCACCTGCTGGGGATGGACCGATTCGCGTCCTACCTGTACCGGTTCGGCCTCGCGAAGAGGACGGGCCTGGGGTTTCCCGGTGAGTCACCCGGGATCCTTCCCCCCACGAGCCAGTGGTCGGGGACCAGCATGGGAACGATCCCCATCGGACAGGGGATCGCGGTGACGCCCCTGCAGATGGCCTGTGTGTATGCCACCATCGCCAACGACGGTGTCTGGGTGCAACCGCGCCTGGTCGACGGGACGGTCGGTCCGGACGGGACCGTCACCGACGCCCCGGCCCCGGACACCCACAGGGTCGTCTCGATCGCCACGGCCCGGGCTGTCGCGCGGATGCTGGGGTATGCAGTGGACGTGGGTACCGGGACCGAAGCCCAGATCCCGGGCTTTTGGGTGGCCGGCAAGACCGGGACGGCCCGGAAGATCCTTGCGAACGGGACTGGCTACAGCACCAAGTACATCGCTTCGTTCATCGGGTTCACACCGGCGTCGCGGCCGGCCCTGGTGGTGGCGGCGGTGCTCGACGAGCCTGCCACCGTCTACGGCGGAGTGGCCGCCGCTCCCTTGTTTCGCGACGTGGCCCGGTTCGCGCTGGCTCGCCTCCGAGTGGCCCCCGCCCCAAGGCTCCCCACCCCCCCCCACGCAGTATCGACAACCTGACGGGGAACATGCCGTGTTAAAATCATTGCTGCTCCGGGCCCCCGACGCGATGTCTGGGGCCCCATTCACAGGCGCTCGAGGCGCATCCGCATTGAGGACCGATTCTGCTCCAACGACCCCAAGGGACGGCGCCCCACGGCGTCTCGCCGACCTTCTCGCAGTGGTGCCCGGCGCGGAGTTGCGCGGGAGGGCCGACGCAATGATTCGCGACGTCACGTACCGTTCGTCCGCGGTTCGAAAGGGGTCCCTGTTCTTCTGCGTCCCGGGAACCCTGGTGGACGGGCACGACTTCGCCGCCCAGGCCGACTCCGCCGGTGCCGGCGCGGTGGTGTGCCAGCGCCCCGTGGCGGTGCGATGCCCGCAGGTGATGGTGCCATCCGTCCGGAAGGCCATGGGGCCCATGTCCGCTGCGTTCTTCGGCAGGTCCGCGGATCGCATGACGCTGATCGGGGTCACCGGGACGAACGGGAAGACCACCACCACCTACCTCCTCGAGTCCATCTTTCGCGCGGCGAGACTCGTTCCGGGAGTGATCGGGACGACGGGCGTCCGAATCGCGGGAAGACCGGTTCCGTTCGACCGGACCACGCCGGAAGCTCCCGATCTCCAGCGGTTGCTCGCGGACATGCTCGCGGAGGGGGTGCAGGCGGTGGCGATGGAGGTGTCGTCCCACGGACTCGACCAGCACCGCGTCGACGGGACGCGCTATTCGGGCGCGATCTTCACGAACCTGTCCCAGGATCACCTCGACTACCACGGGACGATGGACGCGTATTTCGAGGCCAAGGCCCGCCTGTTCGCGCCGGAGATGACCGAGCGGGCCGCGGTCAACGCCGACGGGCCTGAGGGCCGATCCCTGGCCGAACGGGCCGACGTCCCCACCCTGACCTTCGGGCTGGACGATCCGGCCGTGGATGTCCGCGGGGAGCGTGTGGAGCTCTCATCCTCAGGCTTGTCCTTCGACGTCGGGGCCCTTGGGATCACGTCGGTCCTGCGGGGAAGGTTCAACGTCTACAACTGCCTGGGGGCGGTCGTCGCTGCACGTCAGGTCGGCGTCGAGGACGAGGCCATCTCGCAGGGCATCGCGACCCTTCGGGGGATCCCGGGAAGGCTGGAGCCCGTCGAAGCCGGCCAGCCGTACCCCGTCCTGGTCGACTACGCCCACACGCCGGACAGCCTGGACAACGTCCTCCGCGCGGCCAGGGCGTTCACTCGGGGAAGGCTCATCGTCGTGTTCGGATGCGGGGGCGACCGGGACCGTGGGAAACGGCCGCTGATGGGCGAGGCCGCCACGCGGTTGGCCGACCTGTCGGTGCTCACCAGCGACAACCCGAGGTCCGAGGATCCCGAGGCCATCATCGCGGACATCGAGGCGGGAGCCCGTCGCGGTGAAGGTGCCTTCGTGGCGGAGCCGAACCGCCGGGCGGCCATCCGCCTCGCCCTCGCTGAGGCTGCCGCCGACGACGTGGTGGTGATCGCGGGGAAGGGACACGAGACCGGCCAGCAGTTCGCCGACCGGACGGTTCCCTTCGACGACCGGTTGGTGGCGGCCGAAGAGGTGGCCTCGCTGCAGGGGTCGGGGCCCCGATGAGGCCACGGACCCTTCGGGACGTGGCGTCGGCGGTCGGCGGAACCGTGCTGCCAGGCGCGGCGGGCGACACCGTGGTCCATGGGGTCACGGTGGACAGCCGGTCGGTGTCCGCGGGCGACCTGTTCGTGGCCCTGGTCGGTGACCGTGTCGACGGGCACGGCTTCGTCGACGCGGCGCTCTCCGGCGGCGCGTCGGCGGCGCTGGTTCGCACGGGAAGCTCCGCTGGGGGGCTCGGCGCGGTGGTCGAGGTGCCGGACACGGCAACGGCACTCCTCGATCTGGCACGCGCCGAGCGCTCTCAGCTGAACGCGATCGTCGTCGGCATCACGGGCTCGACGGGCAAGACCTGTACGAAGGACTTCGCCGCGGCGGTGCTCGGCCGGCGGTACGAGGTCGTGGCCAGCCCAGCATCGTTCAACAACGAGGTGGGACTGCCCATCACGCTCCTCTCCGCCGACGAGCGCACCGAGGCCATCATCTGCGAGATGGGAAGCCGCGGGCCCGGCCACATCCGGCTCCTCACCGAGATCGCCCGTCCCGTCGTCGGTGTGGTGACCAACGTCGGCGTTGCCCACATGGAGCTCTTCGGCTCGCCAGGGGTGCTGCGTGACGCGAAGGCCGAGCTCCCCGAATCGCTCGGCGCGGACGGAACGGCCGTCCTCAACGCGGACGACCCCGTCGTGGCGGGATTCGCCGGCCGCACCGCCGCCCGCGTCATCTTGTTCGGCGACGGGGCTGGAGCCGAAGTTCGAGCCGCCGACGTCATCACGAACCGGTCGACGGGGCGGTCGCGGTTTCGTCTGCACACGCCCGCCGGGTCGGCGGTGGTGAGCCTTCCCGCGCCGGGTGAGCACATGGTCGCCAACGCGCTGGCCGCGGCGGCGGTGGGATGGGCGCTGGAAGTCCCCGTCGAGTCGGTGGCGGAGGGGCTCGGGTCGGCTGAGATCTCCGGCGGGCGGATGGAGGTTCGGGACGCACCCGGTGGATTCCGAGTGCTGGACGACGCCTACAACGCGAACCCCACGTCGATGGCGGCGGCCTTGAGGGCAGCGCGGTGGATGGCGGGAGGAGGGCGCTGCATCGCGGTCCTGGGACCCATGGCGGAACTCGGGTCGATCGCGGCCGATGAGCACGAACGGATCGGAGAGCTCGCCGCGCGGCTTCGGATCGACGTGGTGGTGACGGTGGGTGCGGAGGCCGAGCTGATCGCCGCAGGAGCCGAGCGCGAGGGAGTCGAACCGGACCGGGTGATTCGATGCGACGGAGTGGAGGATGCCGTGCGCGCGCTGGCAGGGATCGTGGCGCCGGGCGACCTGGTGCTGGTCAAGGCGTCGCGGGTGGCGCGCCTGGAACGAGTGGCCGCGGCCCTCACGTCGGATTGGCGGATGGCCGACGGAGTGACGGCGTGACCGCGATTCTGGTGGCGGCGGCGGCCGGACTGTTCAGCACCCTCCTCGGCACACCCATCGCCATCCGGCTGTTCCGCCTGTGGGGATGGGGCCAGCGGATCCGGGAGGACGGGCCGAAGGGCCATCTCGAGAAGATGGGAACCCCGACCATGGGCGGCGTCGTCATCGTCTCCAGCATGTTGCTCTCCTACGCGCTGGCGAGGGTGACGGGGAGCAGGGTCACGATCCTCGGACTGTCGGTGCTGGGCGCTGCGGTCGGCCTGGGGGTCGTCGGCTTCACCGACGACCTCATCAAGATCCGCCGCCAGCGTTCGCTCGGTCTCAACAAGTCGGCCAAAATCCTGGGCCAGGCGGTGGTGGCGATCGGGTTCGCCGTCGTGGTGCTGCACTTCACCGGCGGATCGGTGCGCCCCAACCTCTCGTTCATCCGCGACACCGGGCTCCGGCTGGGGCTCGCCTTCTACCTGTGGATCTTCGTGATGCTGGCCGCGTCGTCGAACGCGGTGAACCTGACCGACGGGCTGGACGGGCTGGCGTCGGGTTCGTCGGCCCTGGTGCTGGCGGCGTACGTGATCATCTCCTTCTGGGAGGTGCGCCATTCGTGCCACCTGGTGTCGCACCCCGCGGCGTGCTACCCGATCGGCACCGCCGCCGGTCTGGACGTGGCCATCGTGGCGGCCGGGGCTCTCGGCGCGGTGGCCGGGTTCCTGTGGTGGAACGCCGCGCCCGCCAAGATCTTCATGGGAGACACCGGGTCGCTCGCTCTGGGCGGCCTGCTGGCGGCGCTCGCCATCGTCACCAGCACCCAGCTCCTCCTGCTCATCCTGGGGGGGCTGTACGCGCTGGTCACCACATCGGTCATCATGCAGGTGGTGGGGTTCAGGCTGACCGGGCGGCGCATCTTCCGGATGGCGCCGCTGCATCACCACTTCGAGTTGGTGGGGTGGCCGGAGTTCACCGTCATCGTCCGCTTCTGGATCCTGTCCGGCCTGGCCGTTGCGTTCGGCCTCGGCCTGTTCTACGCCGACTTCCTCCGGCTGGGAGGCTCGACGTGACCGGCGCCTTCGCCGGCGAACGAGCGGTCGTCATCGGGTACGGGATCAGCGGACGAGCGGCCGCCGCTGCTTTGCTCGACCACGGCGCCGAAGTCCTGGTGAGCGAAGCGAAGTCCCTCGCCGAGTTGATCTCCGAAGGCGAGGGAACGGACCCTTCGGATGCCGGCGGCGTCGAGGTCCGAACGGGCGGGCATCGTCCCGAGGACCTCGATGGGGCGACCCTGGTGGTGGTGAGCCCAGGCGTGCCCGAGGCCGCGCCGGTGATCGAGTGGGCCCGAGACCGGCGCCTGCCCGTGTGGAGCGAGCTCGAGGTGGGAGCGCGCCTGTGCCGGGTTCCGTACGTTGCGGTGACCGGAACGAACGGCAAGACCACAACGGTGGAGCTCCTCGCATCGATGATGCGCGCGGGCGGCATGGACGCCGCCGCGTGCGGAAACGTGGGGTTCCCGTTCTCGGCGGCCGTTGGGGGGGATTTCGATGCCCTCGCGGTCGAGGCGTCCTCGTTCCAGCTGCGGTTCTCCGAGCGCCTTCACCCGCGGGTCTCCGTCCTGCTCAATTTGGCGCCCGACCATCTGGACTGGCATCCGAGCTTCGAGGCGTACGCCGAGGCGAAGGCTCACGTCTACGCCTGCCAAGGACAGGGAGACGTCCATGTCGGCAACCGCGACGATGCGGAGGCGGCGAAACGGTCACGGGAAGCGCCCTGTGAGGTTCACTGGTTCGGGTCCGGCCGGCCGGCCGGCGCCGGGGCCGGCGTGGTCGACGGCCGGGTGGTGGCGCGAACGGGTGCCGGCGACGTGGACATGGGTCTCCCCGCCGCCGGCGATTCTCGCGCCCTCCTGCTGGACGCGGCCGCAGCCACGGCAGCGGGGATCGCGTTCGGGCTCCCGGCTTCCGCCGTTCGCTCGACGCTGGCCGAATTTTCCCGGTTGCCTCATCGGGGAGGCCTGGTCGCCGAGGTAGGATCGGTAAAGTTCCTTGACGATTCGAAGGCGACGAACCCGCACGCCGTGCTGGCCGCGCTCGAAGGCCTGTCGGATGTGGTACTGATCGCCGGGGGGCTGGCGAAGGGAGTCGATCTCTCGCCGCTGGCCGCCGGGGCGTCGAGCATCTCGTCCGTCGTTGCCATCGGCGAGGCGGCGCCTGGCGTGGTGGCGGCCTTCCAGGGACTCCGACCCGTCCGGCGGGCCGGATCCATCGAGGAGGCGGTTCGGGTGGCGTTCGCCCAGGCGGTACCCCGAGGAACCGTCCTGCTGGCGCCGGCGTGCGCGAGCCAGGACATGTTCCGCGACTACCGTGAGCGAGGCGACCGGTTCGCCGCTGCGGCCAGGATGTTGGTTGGAACGCCCGGCGACGCCTCGAGGGGCTCCGAAGACAGCCGGATGGGGCAGGGCGGGGCGGATGCGTAGCCGGTCCCGATCGGGACAGGCCGAGCGGAGGACGGATGCGTAGCGAGGCGACGATGACGATGCCGCGCCTCCGGGTGGTCCGTCCCGGCGAGCTCTCGCCGGCCGAGACACGAGCCCGTGCGGAGCGGAGTGCCCGCCGCGTGCTGAGCGCACTGGGCATCTCGGTGGCGGTCCTCACCGTGGCGGGGTTGGTGATGGTGCTGTCGGCCAGCTCTGTCACCGCCTTCGCCCAATACGGGTCCAGCTTCACGTTCTTCAAGCGGCAGGCCCTGTACGCACTGATCGGCTTGATGGTGGCAGCCGCCACGGCCAGGGTTCGGTATCAGGTGTGGCAGCGGCTGTGCGCCCCACTGCTGGTGGTGACCGCGGTCCTGCTCCTGCTGGTCCTGCACCCGACCGTGGGCACGGTGGCGGGAGGCTCGGCCCGGTGGATCGCGGTCGGTTCCTTTTCGATGCAGCCCTCCGAGCTGGCGAAGTTCGCCGTCGTCCTGGCCACCGCCGTGATCCTCTCCAAGCACATGGCCCACCTCGACCAGCCGGCCCGATGGGGCGTGCCCCTCCTGTTGGTGGTGGGCTTCTTCACCGCGCTGATCCTGGTGCAGCCGGATCTCGGCACCGCCATGCTGGTCGCCATCTCCGTGTTCCTGCTCCTGTTCGTGGCGGGTGTCCGGATGCGGTTCCTGTTGACCTGGGCCGTGCTGGCGTTCGGTGCGGGGGCCATGCTGATCATCCACGCCGGCTACCGGAGGACTCGGTTCCTGTCGTTCCTGCACCCCTGGGCCGATCCTCGAAACACCGGCTATCAGATCGTGCAGTCACTGATCGCCCTGGGATCGGGCCACGTGTTCGGCGTCGGCCTCGGCGCCAGCAGGCAGAAGTGGAGCTACGTGCCGAACGCCCACACCGACTTCATCTTTTCGATCCTGGGCGAGGAGCTGGGGCTGATCGGGGAGATCGTCGTCCTCGCGCTCTTCGCCACACTGCTCTTCGCCGGGATCAGGATCGCCATGCGGTGTTCGGATCCCTTCGGGCGGTTGCTGGCCGCGGGCATCACCGCGTGGCTGGGCGTCCAGGCGTTGGTCAACCTGGGTGGAGCGACCGGCGTCCTGCCGATCACCGGCGTGCCGCTCCCATTCGTGTCCTTTGGCGGCTCCTCGTTGATCGTCTCTCTGTGCGGGGTGGGAATCCTGTTCTCGATCGGCCGGGCCGAGCTGGCTGCGATCCGCCGAGGCACGGCGCGCACCGGCCGAACGGTACGGGCGCGGCCCGGCCCGGACCGGACCTGAGGGATTCGACGATGAGGGTCATCATCGCGGGGGGAGGGACCGGCGGTCACATCGTGCCGGCGCTTGCGGTGGCCCGAACGCTCCTCGAACGTGGCCATGACGTGTCCTTCCTGGGCACCGAGGCTGGCCTCGAATCGAAGATGGTTCCGGCTGCGGGTTTTCGGTTCCAGCCGATCCGGGCGCAGCCGTTCATCAGGAAGGCGTCGGTGGCCACGTTGCGGGCGCCCGTGGTCGCGGTGACGGCGATCCGGGAATGTCGGCCCCACGTTCGAGCGGCGGACGTCGTCCTGGGAATGGGCGGATACGTCAGCGTGCCGGTCGTCCTGGCCGCCCGCCGGGAGCACGTGCGGGCGGTGCTGCACGAGCAGAACGCCGTGCCGGGTCTGGCCAACCGGGCGCTGGCGCGACTGGCCGGTGTGGTGGCCGTCTCCTTCCGGGAGGCAGCGCGGGTTTTCCCCCGCCGGGTGCGGACCGTGGTCACGGGCAACCCCGTGCGCGAGCAGATCTTGCGGGTCCCGGAGGAGCGGGACGCGCTGGCGAAGGAGGGACGGCGTGACCTGGATCTCGACGAAGGCAGGCGGACGGTGGTGGTCTTCGGTGGAAGCCAGGGTGCCCTGCACGTCGACCGCGCCGCCGTCGGAGCGTGCCGCCTGCTGGCCGACCGCGCCGACGTCCAAATCGTCCTCATCACTGGACCGGCCCACCTGGACGTGATCCGCCGGGCCATCCCGGGCGGCGCCGCCGAGGGCTCCATCCGCGTCGGCGGGGGGAACGGCATCCTGGTTCGCCTGATCGGGTTCCTCGACCGGATGGAACTGGCGTACGCGTGCGCGGACCTGGTGGTGGCGCGGGCCGGCGCGACCACCGTTGCCGAGCTGACCGTGTGCTCGCTCCCCGCGCTCCTGATCCCGTACCCATTCGCGACGGCCGAACATCAGGAGGCGAACGGCCTGGCGCTCCAGCGAGCCGGCGGCGCCATCGTGATGCTCGACGGCCAGCTCTCCGCGGCCTCTCTGGCTGATCGGATCGCCTCGCTCATCGACGATCAGGACCGGCTCCAAGCGATGTCGGAACACTCCGGCCGGTTCGGTCGCCCGGACGCGGCGGAGCGGCTGGCCGACGTGGTCCTCTCCACCGGCCAGGGGGGAGGACGATGACGTACCTCCCTCGCCCCGGGACCATCCCGACGCTCGATGTTCCCGACATCACGTCGTGGTGCCGGGTCCACCTGATCGGGATGGGGGGAGCGGGGATGAGCGGGGTCGCCCGCATCCTCCTCGCTCGCGGCGTTGTGGTCAGCGGATCCGATCTCAAGGCCTCACCCGCCCTGGACGGACTGCGGCAGGCCGGCGCCGAAGTGTTCGTGGGCCATCGTCCCGAGCAGATCCCCGAAAGGCCGGATGCCGTGGTGGTGTCCTCGGCCATCCCGAATTCGAACCCGGAGCTTCGGCATGCCCGGGACACGGGCGTCGTCGTGGTGACCCGTGCCCAGGTCCTGGCGGCACTGATGCGAGGCTCCACGGGGGTGGCTGTTGCGGGGACGCA
>DHWM01000029.1:0-4135 GCA_002413185.1 Actinobacteria bacterium UBA5182 | reverse complement strand
ACGTTCGTGATCGGCGGCGAGCTCAACGAGAGCGGATCAGGGGCCGGGCACGGGGACGGAGACGTCTTCGTGGCGGAGGCCGACGAGAGCGACGGATCGTTCCTGCTGCTCGAGCCCACCGTGTCCGTGATCACGAACATCGAACAGGACCACCTCGACTTCTACTCGGGTCAGGAGGAGCTTCAGGCGGCGTTCCGGGCGTTCGCCGAGCGGGCCGGCACGGTGGTGGCCTGCTGGGACGATCCCGGCGTTCGCGCGGCGATGGAGGGGTTCACCGGCTCACTGGTTCGGTACGGCTCGGCACAGGGCGCGGACGGCATCCGGCTCGACTTCGCGGTGGAAGAGATCGATGTGGGGCCCGGCGGAACGACGGCGACCGTCCGTGCGGGGGGAACAGCCGTCCATTTCTCGCTGGCGGTGCCGGGCCGGCACAACGTGCTCAATGCGACGGCTGCGCTCGCCGTCGGAGTTCACGCCGGCATCTCGATGGACGAGGCGGCGGCGGCACTCGGGTCATTTTCGGGGGTGCGCCGCCGGTTCGAGCGGCGGGGCGAAGGCCGAGGCGCCACGTTCGTCGATGACTACGCCCATCACCCCACGGAGGTCGTGGCGACGCTCGAGGCGGCACGGATCGCGGGGGCGTCGAAGCCGCGCATCGTGGCGGTGTTCCAGCCGCACCGATACACGCGGACCGAGGCGATGTGGCGAGAGCTGGGGGAGAGCTTGGCCGGCGCGGACGTCGTGGTGCTGACGGACGTCTACGCTGCGGGCGAACAGCCGATCCCGGGGATCACCGGCAAGCTGCTGGTGGACGCGCTGGCGGAGGTCGCGCCCGGCAAGCGGGTGGTGTACCTGCCTCGTCGGTCGGACGTGGCGTCGTTCCTGGCGGGCGAAGTGCGCGCCGGTGACCTCGTCCTGACGCTCGGCGCGGGTGACATCACCATGGTCGGGGAGGAGACGCTTCGTCGCATCACCGAATCCGACGCGACCCGGGTCGCTCCATGACGGACGGCGGAGGTGAGCGGTCGATGACGGCGCCGCCTGAGAGATCCGAACGGCCGGGCTTGCTGGCAATCGCCGAACGCATCCTCCGGACGGCATGCGGGTCGAGGCTCCGGGAGTCCTTCTCGCTGGCTTCGCTCACGAGCTTTCGCATCGGTGGGCCCGCGGCGTTCTACCTCGAGCCACAGGACGACTCCGACCTTCGAGCGGTGGCAGAGGCGGTCAGGGCCTCTGGGATCGAGTGGATCGTCATCGGCAAGGGGTCGAACATCCTGGTGTCCGACCGAGGCTTCGACGGATTGGTCGTTCGGTTGGGCAAGGGATTCAGTTGGGTGGCTCGCGACGGAAGCAGGCTTTGGGCCGGGGCGTCCCTGCCGTTGCCGCGACTGGCAGGCGTGGCCCTGGCCCACTCCCTGGCGGGATTGGAGTTCGGCATTGCCATCCCAGCGTCCCTGGGCGGCGCCGTCCGTATGAACGCGGGAGCGCATGCCCACTCCATGGACGAGGTCGTTGACGCCATCGAGCTGTACTCCATTCCCGAGGCGGAGCGGGCCGTCCTGCCCGCCCAGACGGTGGGATTCCGCTATCGGGGCTCAGCCATCCCTGACGGCTCCATCGTGGTCGGGGCAACCGTCGTCCTCCGCGCGGGAGACACGGCGGCGATCCGGCGTGAAATGGACGAGGCACGGGCGTGGCGCCGGGCCACCCAGCCTTTGGCCGAGCCGAACTGCGGCAGCGTGTTCAAGAACCCGCAGGGGGACCATGCAGCAAGATTGATCGAGGCGGTCGACGGGAAGCGCCTGGCCGTCGGGGGCGCCGCCGTTTCGCAGAAGCATTCGAACTTCATCGTGGCTCGACCGGGGGCGAGGGCCGACGACGTGCTTCGCCTCATCGGCCAGCTCCAGGATCGCGTGGAAGCGCGGTTCGGGATCTCACTGGAACCGGAGGTGCAGCTTGTCGGTGACTTCGACGTGGCACCCCTCTAAGGGAACCGCCCGACCGCCAGACATCGGCTCGGCCCGGGTGGGCAGTTCCGCGCCGTCGAGGCGGTCGGGCTGGCGAGCCTGGCTCCTCGCCGGAGCCGGCCTGGCTGCCGTCCTGGGGATGGCGTGGTGGGTGACCAACTCGCCGGTGTTCGATTTACGGACGCTTCGGATCACCGGGACCTCGCACCGGTCCACGGCCCAGCTGGCCAAGGAGGCCGGGCTGGTCCCGAGCACCAATGTGCTGTGGATGTCCACGAGCGATGTCGAACATCGGCTGGAACAAGACCCATGGATACGAAACGCTCGGATCGCCCGCAGCCTCCCCGGAACCGTGACGGTGGCGGTGGCGGAGCGAACGCCCGTGGCGATTGTCCAGCCCGAGCGGTGGCTGGTCGCCTCGGACGGGACGATCCTTGGCCGAGCCTGGAAGGCCGATCGGTATCCGTCGTTCACGGTTGAGGGTTCCATGCGGCCAGGGATGCGGCTCCCCGTGGCGACCCAAGCATTCCTGGTGGCCCGGGCCCTGCCGGCCTCCCTCCGGTCGGAGATCGGCCGGATCGACGGAGGGGCAAGGGACGACATCTCAATGGTCCTGCGAACCGGCACCCGGATTCTCATGGGCGACACCTCGGCACTGAAAGAGAAGGTCGCCGCGATGGCCGCGGTGATCACGTGGGCCACGGTCCATGGCGTCGAGGCGCGGTATGTGGACGTGGGCGTTCCGTCCGCTCCCGCCCTGCTCCCGGCGTCCGCTCCTCCCGCTTCCGGCGGCGCATCAGACAAACCGTCCGGGGCCCCGCCGGCCGGTCGCCCCCTCGGCCATTCGGTAACCTCCGGGCCCCGCCTGCGATTCGAGGGTTGACCGTTCCGCACGGTTGGTGTAGATTCCTCGCCGTGTAGCTGAGATTTACTATTTCTCAGGGTAAAGTGGAGGATGAGAGTTGGCATCCAGGGCGGCGACTTCCCCAGGTAGACGAGCCAGAGGCTCCCGGACGGAGGAGAGGATCATGCAGTCTCCGCAGAACTACCTTGCCGTGATCAAGGTGATCGGCATCGGCGGCGGTGGCGTCAATGCCGTCAACCGGATGATCGAGCAAGGTCTGAAGGGCGTGGAGTTCATCGGGATGAACACCGACGCGCAAGCGCTCCTCA
Organism: Actinobacteria bacterium UBA5182; assembly: GCA_002413185.1. Lineage (GTDB taxonomy): Bacteria > Actinomycetota > UBA4738 > UBA4738 > UBA4738 > UBA5182. The sequence continues at coordinate 995 of DHWM01000029.1, read as the reverse complement.
TGTCTGAAGCTGACGTCAAGCTCGACATCGGTCGAGAGACCACTCGAGGGCTCGGCGCGGGCTCGAATCCCGAGGTGGGAAGGCGGGCTGCCGACGAACACCGCACGGAGATCGAGGAGATCCTCAAGGGCGCCGACATGGTGTTCATCACCGCGGGAGAGGGCGGTGGCACCGGGACCGGCGGCGCCCCCATCGTCGCGGAGATCGCCAAAAACCTGGGCGCGCTCACCATCGGCGTGGTGACCCGGCCGTTTTCCTTCGAAGGGCGCAAGCGAGCCACGCAGGCGGACATCGGGATCAGCGAGCTGAAGCAGGCCGTGGACACCCTCATCATCGTGCCGAACGACCGGCTGCTTCAGGTGTCAGATCCGATCACCCCGGTGCTCGACGCGTTCAGGATGGCGGACCAGGTCCTGTACCAGGGGGTCGACGGCATCACCTCGTTGATCATGACCCCGGGTCTGATCAACCTCGATTTCGCGGACGTCAAGGCCGTCATGACGGGCGCCGGTTCGGCGCTCATGGGGGTCGGACACGGGTCGGGGGAGGGCAGAGCGGAAGAGGCGGCCAGGTCGGCCATCTCCTCGCCCCTGCTGGAGTCCTCCATCGAGGGCGCCAAGGGCGTGCTGCTCGCTATCGCCGGCCCCTCGGACATGGCCCTGCACGAAGTCAACCGCGCAGCGGAGACCATCACGAAGGTGGCCCACCCCGACGCGAACATCATCTTCGGGGCGGTCATCGACGACGCGCTCGGCGACGAGGTGAGGGTGACGGTGATCGCGGCGGGCTTCGACAAGCTCGGTGGCAACGGGAAGAACGGGAAGAACGGCAGGCGGACCAGGGTCATCGAGACAGAGCCGCCCAAGGCGGTCCCCCGGGAGCCCGTTCCATCGCTGTTGGAAGACGACGAAGAGGAGATGTTCAAGCCCGCTCCGGCGACGGTGGTCTTCGACGCCGAAGAAGATCTGGACATCCCCGACTTCCTGAAGAGCTAG
>DHWM01000178.1:8817-17462 GCA_002413185.1 Actinobacteria bacterium UBA5182 | reverse complement strand
CAGGCCTTGGGATGTCTAGCTCTCGTGGCCACGTTGACACGGGCTCGGCCCGACCAATAGGTTGGCCGCCCGTGGACGCGCGCATCGCGGTGCTCGCTTCGGGCGCCGGCTCCAACCTCCAAGCGCTCCTCGACCATCCCAGCGTCGGCCCATGCATCGAGCTGGTGGTTTCGGACAAGCCCCAGGCAGGCGCGTTGGAGCGTGCTCGAGGCCGCGGCGTGAAGGCCATCGTCCTGGAGCCCGCGCACTCCGCGACCCGGGAGGAGTTCGACCGGCGCCTGGCCGAGCTCCTGGAGGAGGAGGCCATCGAGTTCGTGGCGCTTGCCGGCTACATGAGGATCCTGGGTCCGCCCGTGGTGCGGTCGTTCAAAGAGCGCATCCTCAATGTTCATCCATCGCTGCTCCCCGCCTTCCCGGGGGCCCAGGCGCCGAGGGACGCCCTGGCTCGGGGCGCCAAGGTGACCGGCGTCACGATCCACCTGGTCGACGAGGAGGTCGACCACGGCCCGATCGTCATGCAGGAATGTGTCCCAGTTCTGCCAGATGACGACGAGACGTCGCTGCACGAGAGGATCCAGGTGATGGAGCACCGGCTCTACCCTCAGGCAGTCCGACTCCTGATGGAGGGGCGTCTGAAGGTCGAAGGCCGGCGCGTGCACATCCTGGACGGCGGCCCGTGAGCGAAGTGCTCCCCGTCCACCGGGTCCTGCTGTCGGTCGCGGACAAGCACGGCCTGGTCGCGTTCGGCCGGGCCCTCGTCCAGCACGGCGCTCGCCTGGTGTCCTCCGGGACAACGGCCTCGGTCCTTCGTGAGGGAGGCGTCGAGGTGACGTCGGTGTCCGAGGTCACCGGCTTCCCGGAGATGCTGGAGGGAAGGGTGAAGACGCTCCATCCGCGTATCCATGCGGGGATCCTGGCCGACCGGAGGAGGGCCGAGCACCTCGCCCAGCTCGACGAGCAGGGGATCGAACCGTTCGACCTGGTGGTGGTCAACCTCTATCCGTTCCGTGAGACCGTGGCCGCGGGAGGATCGTTCGACGAGGTCATCGAGCAGATCGACATCGGTGGTCCCGCCCTGGTGCGCGCCGCGGCGAAGAATCATCAGTCGGTTGGCGTGGTGGTCAGCCCCGACGAGTACGACCGGATCCTGGGCGAGCTCGATCAGGCCGGCGGGCTCTCCGGAGAGACAAGGCTGCGGCTGGCCCGGGAAGCCTTCGAGCACACTGCCTCCTACGACGCGGCCATCAGCGGCTGGTTCCGTGACCGGCAGGCGGAGCCGGAAGGGGAGGACCTCCCGGAGCGGTTTACGTCCTCGTTCGTCCGGTTGGCCGGTCTGCGGTACGGCGAGAACCCGCACCAGCGAGGCGGCCTGTACGCCGTCGAGGCCGGGCCGGGACCGCTCGGAGGCGCCGAGGTTCTGCAGGGCAAGGAGATGTCCTTCAACAACTGGCTGGACGCCGAAGCAGCTCGCGCCATCGCCGCGCTGTTCGCCGGCGGCCGTCCCGCGGCCGTGATCGTCAAGCACCACAACCCCTGCGGCGTGGCCGTGGCCGACACCCTGGCCCAGGCCTACCGGCGAGCCCTGGAAGGCGACGACGTGTCGGCCTTCGGAGGCATCGTTGCGTTCAACGCCGAGGTGGACCAGGCAGCCGCGGAAGCCATGGCTCCCGTGTTCACCGAAGTGGTGGTGGCTCCGTCCTTCACCGACGGCGCGCTGGCCGCGTACGGGCGAAAGCAGAACCTCCGCGTGCTCAGGGCGCCACTTCCAGCGCCCGGTGGCCTCGAGGTACGACCGATCGACGGAGGCGCTCTGGTCCAGGACATGGACATCATTGTGGCGACTGGGTCCGACATGAAGGTCGTCACCCGGACCGAACCCACGCCTGGGCAGTGGAGCGACCTGCTGTTCGCGTGGAAGGTAGCGTCGAGGGTCAAGTCGAATGCCATCGTCCTGGCGAAGGGCGAGGCGACCGTGGCGGTGGGTGCGGGGCAGATGAACCGGGCGACCTCCGTCGGGATCGCCGTTCGACACGGCGGGGGCAGGGTCCGGGGGTCGTGCCTCGCTTCCGACGCATTCTTCCCGTTCCGGGACGGCGTCGACGCCGCCGGTGCGGCCGGGGTCGCCGCGATCATCCAACCCGGGGGGTCGGTTCGGGACGAGGAGGTCATCGCCGCCGCCGAGGAGCACGGCATGGCCATGGTCCTGACCGGCCGCCGCCACTTCCGCCATTGAGCCGCGGCGAAGGGCCGGTCGCGCCGGGGGAGCACGAGGAGTTGCCGTGACCGCGAGGATCATCGACGGCAAGAGGATCGCGTCCGATATCAGGGCCGAGGTCTCCGAGCGAGTGAGGGGGCTCGCCCGTTCGGGCGTCACCCCCGGCCTCACCGCCGTCCTGGTCGGTGACGACGCGGCCTCCAAGATCTACGTCGGCGCGAAACAGAAGGCCAGTGCCGAGATCGGCATCCGCTCGGAGCGGCTGGACATGCCGGCAAGCGCCTCTCAGGAGGAACTCGTCGAGGGGATCGAGCGGCTCAACGCCGACCCTGCGGTCCACGGGATCCTGGTCCAGCTCCCCCTCCCGGCCCACATCGACGTCACGGCGGTCCAGAACGCCATCTCGCCGGAGAAGGACGTCGACGGCCTGACCCCCGTGAGCGTGGGCCTGATGGTCAGGGGCGAGCCGATCTTCCTTCCGTGCACCCCGCTCGGCGTCATCGAGCTGCTCGTTCGGTCCGGGATCAAGATCGAAGGCGCCGAGGTTGTGATCGTCGGCCGGGGGAGCCTGGTTGGAATGCCGCTCGCCATCATGCTGTCGCAGAAGGCTCCCCACGCGAACGCCACCGTGACGCTCTGCCACACCGGGACCCGGGACCTGAGCGTCCACGTCCGTCGCGCGGAGATCCTGGTCGTCGCGGCGGGCCGGCCGAACACGATCACCGCCGACATGGTGATGCCTGGAGCCACCGTCGTCGATGTCGGGACGAATCGCACTGCCGAAGGCACGCTCGTGGGCGACGTCGACTTCGAGGGCGTTGCGAAGGTGGCCGGCGCCATCACCCCGGTCCCCGGCGGCGTCGGCCCGATGACGGTGGCGCTCCTGATGTCGAACACCACCGCGTCCGCCGAGCTGGCCGCCGCCGCCCAGGCCGCTGGATGACCCTCCGGGGCGCCAGCCGGCTCGAACGGCTCCTGCATCACGGCGTGTTCTGCGTCACCGCGGAGACGGTGCCGCCCCGGTCCGCCGATCCATCCGCGGTCATCGCCCAGGCTCGTGGCCTGGTCGGCTACGCGGACGCGGCCAACGTCACGGACAATCCGACCTCGTCGGCCCACATGTCCTCGGTGGCCGGGGCCGCCCTCGTTCACGACGCCGGTGTGGAGCCCATCGTCCAGCTCACCTGTCGCGACCGAAACCGCCTCGGCCTGACCAGCGACCTCCTGGGAGCATGGGCCCTGGGGGCCCGCAACATCCTGTGCCTGACGGGAGATCCACCTGGCGCGGGCGACCACCCAGATGCGAAGACGGTGTTCGACCTCTCCGTGACGGAGCTGATCGGCCTGGCGGCATCGCTCCGAAGCGAGGGACGCCTCCTGAGCGGGGCCCACATCCAGGATCCGCCCCGGTTCTTCATCGGTGTCGCCGACGTCCCGCTGACGGACCCCTACGACTTCGGACGGCTGGAGCGGAAGGCCGACGCCGGAGCCGACTTCGTCCAGACCCAGATCGTGTTCGACGTGGACGCGTTCGGGGCATGGGCTGAGAGGGCCCGCCAGCGGGGGATCCTCGAGCGGATGTTCGTCCTGGCGGGCGTGGCCGTCCCGCGAGGTCCGAGGAGCGCGCGGTTCATGCGCGAGCATCTCCACGGCGTCAAGGTCCCCGACGGCGTCATCACGCGGCTGGAGGAAGCCGGGGAGGACGGCGAAGAGGAGGGCGTCCGATTGACCATCGAGATCGTGGCGAAGCTGAAGTCGATCAAAGGGATCGCCGGGTGCCACGTCATGGGGCTGGGACGGATGGATCCGGTGAGGAGGGTGATCGAAGGCGCGGGGCTGCTCCCGAGACCCGCGGTGGCCTAGGAGCAGGACGTTCCCGTCAGTCCCACACGCCGTGCTCGATGCGCTTCAGGCGAAGGTCGCGCACCAGCTCCGAGGACTCCACGAGCTGCTGAAGGGCCTCGGGCTCGTTGAGGGCACCGGCCAGGACCCCGGCCAGGTCGCGCTGGCTGAGGACCCCCACCAGCTTCCCGCCGTCCAGGACGGGGAGGTGGCGGATCCACCGGTCGGCCATCACCTTGGCGGCTTCCCGGAGCGATGTGCCCGGCCCGACGGTCACCACATCCTTCGTCATCACCTCGGAGATCCGGGTCTCGTCCAGCCGGACCCCGTTCGCGACGGCCTTGAGGATGTCGCGTTCGGTGATGATGCCGACCAGGCTGTCCTCCTCGACGACCAGAAGCGAGCCGGTCTGCTGCTTCCACATCTTGACCGCCGCATCGACCAGCGTGTCGTCCGACGTATCGATCACCGCGGCGTTCGTCATGATCTCGGAGACCCTCACGAGGCTGCCTCCTGCTCGTTCGACCCTTCGGTTCGATCCTCGATCGGCACGTAGTGCTGGTCCGTCGGGCCGATGTAGTCCGACTCCGGCCGGATGAGGCGGTTGTCGGCGTACTGCTCGCGGATGTGCGCGGTCCACCCGGCGGTCCGCCCGGCCGCGAACATCGGCGTGAACAGGTCGGTGGAGAGCCCGAGGTAATGCAGGACGCTCCCCGCGTAGAAGTCGACGTTCGGATACAGACCCTTCTCCTCCATCACCACCTTCTCGACTCGTTCGGAGATGTCGTACCACTTGGTGTCGCCGACGGCCTGCCCGAGCTCGCGAGACAGCCGGCGGAGGATGGTGGCGCGGGGATCCTCCGTCTTGTACACGCGATGCCCGAACCCCATGATCCGCTGCTTCCGCTCGAACAAATCCTTGACGTAGGACTCCGCGCGGTCGACCTCCCCGATCTCCTCGAGCATCCGCTGGGCCTGCTCGTTGGCGCCGCCGTGCAGCGGGCCCTTCAGCGCGGCGATGGCTGCGACCACCGCCGAATGGATGTCGGAGAGGGTCGAGGCGACCACCCTGGCGCAGAACGTGGACGCGTTCATGGTGTGGTCGACGTAGATGATGAAGGTCTGGTCGAACGCCCGCGCAGCCTCCTGGGAGGGCTCCTCTCCGCTCAGCATGTACAGGAAGTTGGCCGCGTGGGGGAGCTTCGGATTCGGCTCGACGATGTCGAGTCCCCGCCGGTGCCGGTCGTAGTACGCGATCAGCGTGGGCATGAGCGCCGTGATCCGGACGGCCTTGCGGGAGTTCGCCTCCGGCGACTGGTCCCAACCATCGGGGTCGTAGGCGGAAGCGGCCGACACGCCGGTTCGAAGCATCGACATCGGAGAGGTCTGCTCGGCCAGCGTGGGCATCAGCGCCGTGACGAATTCCGCCGCGTCGCGGTCGTTGACCATCTGCTCGGTGAGCTCGTCGAGCTCCGACTGCGTGGGAAGCCTGCCGTGATGGACCAGATAGGTGACCTCTTCGAAGGTGGACTCCTCCACGAGCTCGTCGATCGAGTAGCCGGAGTACCAGAGCTTCCCCAGCTTGCCGTCGATGTCCGAGATGGCCGTCTGCGCGGCGACGATCTCTTCGAGGCCTTTTACGGTAGCCACGAGCGTTCCTCACACGGTCGGAAAAACAAGCTTACCAAGGAGTAGGTTGGGCTCTGGGCCGACCGGAGCGGGCGATCACGGGCGTCGTCTAGCATGTCGGCCCGCAAAGTCGCACAGGAGGCCTCCACATGGCGTATAGGGTCACGTTCATCCCCGGCGACGGTGTCGGGCCCGAGCTGTCGGAGGCGACCAGGCGGGTCCTCGAGGCCACCGGCGTGGAGTTCGACTGGGACGTCCAGCACGCCGGCGTGGACGTGATGGAGGAGTTCGGGACGCCCCTGCCCGAGCACGTGCTCGAATCCATCCGGAAGAACAAGGTGGCCATCAAGGGACCCATCACCACGCCCGTCGGGACGGGCTTCCGGAGCGTCAACGTGGCGCTGCGCAAGGAGCTCGACCTGTACTGCTGCCTCCGCCCCTGCAAGTGGTACCCGGGCGTGCGAAGCCGATACCAGAACGTAGACCTGATCATCTGCCGGGAGAACCACGAGGACCTGTACGCCGGGATCGAGTTCGAACAGGGCAAGCCCGAGACCCACAAGCTGATCGAGGTGCTGGAGCTCTTGTCGCACCGGAAGATCCGGGAGGACTCCGGCATCTCCATCAAGCCGATCTCCGTCACCGGCACGCAGCGAATCGTCCGGTACGCCTTCGAGTACGCCCGGAAGTTCGGCCGTCGAAAGGTCACGGCCGTGCACAAGGCGAACATCATGAAGTTCTCCGACGGGCTGTTCCTGGCGACCGCGCGCGAGGTCGCCGAGCAGGAGTACTCCGATGTCGAGTTCGAGGATCGCATCGTCGACAACCTGTCGATGCAGCTGGTGCAGCGGCCGGAGGAGTACGACGTCCTGGTGCTGCCGAATCTCTATGGCGACATCGTGAGCGACCTGTGCGCGGGACTGATCGGCGGGCTCGGGGTGGCCCCGGGGGCGAACATCGGGGACGACGCCGCGGTGTTCGAGGCCACCCACGGGAGCGCTCCGAAGTACAAGGGCATGAACAAGGTCAACCCCATGGCGATGATGTTCAGCGGCGTGCTCATGCTCCGGCACCTGGAGGAGCTGGACGCGGCGAACCGCCTCGAGAGCGCGCTCGCCGCCGTGATCGAGGAGGGTCGCTCGGTCACCTACGACATGAAGCCGACCCGCGACGATCCCACCGCCGTGGGCACCAGCCAGGTGGCCGACGCGGTCATCCAGAAGCTCCAGGGCTGAACCCCAGCCTGGCCGGCGCCGACGGTACGACGCTCTCAAGAGGGCGTCCCCACCGGCCGACTACATAGAGAGACGTTCAGCCCTTGGACTCGTGCCGCCGCGGAGGGAGGCCCTTGCTCGATATCGAGAGCTTGCTTCGGGAGCTTGCCGAGAACAACGGCTCGGATCTGCACCTCAAAGTGGGCGCACCGCCCCTGATGCGGATCGACGGCGTCCTCGGTCGACTGGCAGGGACCTCGCTCTCGCCGTCGGACACGAACCTCGTGGCCAGGACGGTGGTCCCGGCAGGCCGCCGGGATCGCCTGGAGCGTGAGGACGAGGCGGACTTCGCCTACTCGGTCCCCGGCGTGGGGAGGTTCAGGGTCAACGTGTTCCGGCAGCGAGGATCGGTGAGCCTGGTGTTCCGGCTGGTCCGGGTGGGGAGCGCCTCCTTCGACGACCTCGGACTGCCGCCGGTGATCCGCGAGATGGCCGATGCCCCTCGCGGGCTGGTCCTGGTGACGGGCCCGACCGGGTCGGGCAAGACCACCACGCTGGCCGCGATGGTCGACCACATCAACGGGACGAAGGCCGTGCACGTCCTCACGATCGAGGACCCCATCGAGATCCTGCACACCGACCAGATGGCCGCCGTGAACCAGCGCGAGGTCGGTGTGGACACGGCGAACTTCCTCCAGGCCATGCGGGCCGCGATGCGGCAGGACCCGGACGTGATCCTGATCGGGGAGATGCGCGATCCCGAGACGGTGGCGGCGGCGCTGGCGGCGGGCGAGACGGGCCATTTGGTGCTGTCGACGCTGCACACCAGCAGCGCGGTGGAGAGCGTCAACCGTATCGTCGACTTCTTCCCGCCATACCAGCAGCACCAGGCGCGGGTCACCCTGGCCAGCGTCCTTCGCGGCGTGATCTGCCAGCGCCTCGTTCCCCGGGCGTCCGGCGGGCGGATCCCGGCGCTCGAGATCATGGTGTGCAACGGGCGGGTGGCCGACCGGATCCTCGATCCGAACAAGACCGGCGAGATCGACCAGATCATCGCTCAGGGCAACTTCTACGGCATGCAGACGTTCGACCAGTCGCTGCTGTCGCTGGTGCAGCAGGGCCTGATCACGCCGTCAGATGCGCTCAACGCGGCGTCCAGCCCGCACGACTTCGTGCTCATGCTCGAACAGGCGGGCGAGCCGCTACCGGTGTAGAACTTCTGTTTGGCCCGAAGGTTCAGAGACACAGCTCGCGGCGCCGTCGATCATCTCGTGCTTGCCCGTTCGTGACGATGCGACCCCTGTGGGTACCATTCCCTCGTCGATACTTCTTCCTGGAGGTACAGACGAATGCGGGTTTCGATCGTGGGGAGCGGATTCGTCGGGGCAACGGCCGCGATGCGGGTGGTCCAGAAGGGCTTGGCCGACGAGGTCGTGATGATCGACATCGTGGAGGGCCTGCCCCAGGGCCTGTCTCTGGACATGCGAGAGTCGGCGCCGGTGGAAGGCTTCGAGCCGAACGTGCGGGGCACGAACGACTACGCCGACACGGCAGGCTCCGACGTGGTGGTCATCACGGCCGGCCTCCCCAGGCAGCCCGGGATGAGCCGCATGGACCTCCTGGAGAAGAACGCCGGGATCATGCGCGAGGTCGTCGGCAACGTCACCGAGCACTCGACCGACGCCATCCTCATCGTGGTCACCAACCCTCTGGACGAGATGACGTATCTGGCGGCGGAGGTCTCG
>DHWM01000178.1:7545-8726 GCA_002413185.1 Actinobacteria bacterium UBA5182 | reverse complement strand
CTCCGGTATTTCATCGCCGAAGAGCTTGGGGTCTCGCCATCCTCGGTGGAGGCGATGACACTCGGGTCCCATGGCGACGCGATGATCGCGTTGCCCCGCCTCGCAACCGTCGAGGGCAAGCCACTCTCGGAGCTGGTGGACGAAGGAACGCTGGAACGGCTGTTCCAGCGGACCAGGGACGGGGGCGCCGAGATCGTGGGCCTGCTGAAGAAGGGCAGCGCGTACTACGCACCGTCGGCCGCGATCGCCCAGATGGTGAACGCCATCGCCGGTGACACCAAGGACATCCTGCCGGTGTGCGCGTGGTGCACCGGCCAGTACGGGATCTCCGACGTCTACGTCGGCGTCCCGGCCCGGCTGGGGCGGGGTGGGGTCGAGGAGATCGTTGAGCTCGACCTCAGCGAGGACGAAGTCAAGGCGCTCCGCGACGGCGCGGAGGGGATCCGGGCGAAGTGCGCGGACCTCGGCGCCTCGGCGCAGGGATAGAGGGGGGCTGGGGTGTCGGACCAGCAAGGCCACCAGGACCACCACCACCATGGCCGCGGAGGGAAGCGGACCGTGGCCGACTACACCCGCGACTTCTTCGCCAACTGGAGCAGCTTCGAAGGCCCGGTGGGGGAGAAGGTTCGCCTGACGCTCCGGAACAGAGCGAAGGCGTACCTCATCCCCCCGATCAAGGGCTGCTGCGGCAACCGCGGCGAGCCCGGCTGCTGAATGCCGGCGAAGAAGGCTCCCGGTCGGGGGCCGAAGAAGACCTAGGAACGCCGAAGGGCCCGGCGGGTCTCCGCTGCGATGGCCTCCGCCACCTGACCGGTCCCGGCGGTCCCCCCGAGGTCACGGGTCAGGACCGAGCCCTCCGTGAGGACGGCTCGAACGGCGGCGCGGACCGCTCCGGCCGCACCCCCCTCGCCGAGATGGGCCAGCATCATCGCGGCCGAGAGGATCATCGCGATCGGGTTCGCCAGGCCCTTCCCGGCGATGTCCGGCGCGCTGCCGTGCACCGGCTCGAACAGGGCGTACTCCCATCCCAGGTTCGCCCCGGGGACCATGCCCAGGCCGCCCACCAGCCCGGCGCAGAGGTCGCTGATGATGTCGCCATACAGGTTCGGCAGGAGCAGGACGTCGAGCGCGTCGGGCTCGGACGCGAGGCGCATGGCAAGCTCGTCCACCTGAACCTCCTC
>DHWM01000178.1:5484-7394 GCA_002413185.1 Actinobacteria bacterium UBA5182 | reverse complement strand
TTCATGATGTTGGCCTTGTGGCCGACGGTGACCTTCCGCCGTCGATTCCGACGGGCGAAGTCGAAGGCGAATCGAACGATGCGCCGGGTCCCCGACACGCTGATCGGCTTGACGGTGACGCCCGCGTCGGGCTTGATCTCGAACCCGGCCAGGGAGGTGAGCTCCCGGCAGAGGATCGCCACCTCTCGGCTGCCCTTGGCGAACTCGATGCCCGCGTACAGGTCCTCGGTGTTCTCCCGAACCACCACCAGGTCGACGTCCGTGAAGCGGACCGCGATGCCGGGAAGCGTGGCGGCCGGCCGGACCGCGGCGAACAGATCGAGCTCCTGCCGGAGTGCCACGTTCACGCTTCGGAAGCCCGTCCCCACGGGGGTCGTGATGGGTCCCTTCAGAGCGGTCCTGGTCGTCTCGATCGAACGAAAAACCCGGTCGGGGAGCGGCGTGCCCTCGCGTCCCATCACACCGGCTCCGGCATCCTGGAGGTCCCATTCGACCTCGACCCCGCTCGCCGACAGGACCGATCGCGCCGCATCGGCCACCTCCGGGCCGATGCCGTCACCGGGGATCAGCGTGATGCGGTGGGTCACGGATGCGACGGTCGGTCGGGTCGGGCCACGACGCTCAGACTAGCCGGTCAATCCCTCCCCCCCGCTCGCTCGTATTAGGCGAGACAAGGGCGGCGAACAGAAGGGGGCGGGTCCGTGCTTCGATTGGCGAGAAGGGCAGTGCCGGCCGGCATCGTGCTGCTGATCCTCCAGCAGGGTGCGGCGCTGGCAACCACCAAGGACGTCTCGATCACCAACTTCCAGTTCAGCCCCACGCCGCTGGCGGTGGCACAGGGCGGATCGGTCCTCTGGACGAACAACACGACGGGCACCAATCACACCAGCTCCAACGACACCACGAATCCCGACAACACCACGGGGCTCGGCCTGTGGGACTCGGGCGTGATCTCTCCTTCGAGCACCTTCATCTTCACGTTCACGGCGGCCGGGAGGTACACGTACCACTGCAACATCCATCCCTTCATGACAGCCATGGTCACGGTCAAGCCGAACGCCTCGCCGTCGACGGGATCGCTCGGGACTGCCTTCAAGATCACCTGGGCCACCGTGGCCGCCACCGGGAACTTCGTCTACGACGTCCAGAAGAGGGACCCCAATGGGACCTTCCTCGACTGGATGACCGGGGTGACGTCCAGGCGCACGATGTTCATGCCGACGGCCACGGGTACCTACTCGTTCCGGGCCCGACTCCGAAACTCCTCGACCGGCGGCGCGTCCGAGTTCTCGCCGGTGAAGTCCATCATGGTCACCTAGCCTTCGACGCCCGCCCTCCAGTTTGCCGATGTTGCCTTGCGAGGCCGAGGGTGGTTCAGTCTGGCCTGCGGACTTCGACAAGGAGGGGCTGTGGCCATGGAGACGATATCGGCGGAGCGGACTTCGATCGAGGCCGAGATCGAGGGAAAGACGCTGTGCGACGTGGTCGCTCGCAACGCCGAGAGCTACGGCGACAGCCCGGCGCTCTCTTCGAAGGAAGGCGGGACCTGGCGCACCTTGACCTGGCGGGAGACCCGGGACCGGGGAGCGGAGGTGGCCATGGGCCTTCGTTCGCTTGGGGTCGCCCGGGGCGACTTCGTGGCCATCATGGCCCGGAACCGACCCGAGCACGTCCTGGCCGACATCGGGATCGGGCATGCCGGCGCCACGCCAGTCTCGGTCTACAACACGCTCGCCCCCGAGCAGATCTCCTACATCGCCGGGCACTGCGACGCGAAGGTGGCCATCCTGGAAGACCGCGACTTCATGCAGCGGTGGGAGAAGATCAAGGCCGAGCTCCCGGCGCTCGAGCACGTCGTGCTGATCCGGGACGCGGAGGAGTTCGCGGACTACGACTGGGTCCTGTCGTGG
>DHWM01000178.1:3262-5259 GCA_002413185.1 Actinobacteria bacterium UBA5182 | reverse complement strand
ACGCTCGTGTACACCTCGGGAACGACCGGGCCACCCAAGGCAGTCATGATCACCCATCGGAACGCGCTGTGGACGGCGGCCTCCGTCGACCGAGTCACCCACTTCCCGACGGCCGGCCTGCACGCGGTCTCCTACCTCCCCCTGGCCCACGTGCTGGAGCGGTTCAACACCCTGTACCTGGGGGCGTGGAAGGCCGGCCACGGGTACTTCTGCCCCGACGTGCTGCAGGTCTTCGAGATGGTCCCCGAGGTCCATCCGATGGCGTTCGCCGGAGTCCCCAGGGTGTGGGAGAAGCTCCAGGCCGGCATCGTGGCGGCTTTGGAGGCCGAACCGAACGAACGCAAGCGGAAGATCGCCCTGGCGGCCGTCGAGACAGGCAAGCAGGCGGTCCGTCTGGAGAGGTCCGGGAAGCCCGTGCCGCTGGGGCTTCGGCTCAAGCGAGGACTGTTCGAGAAGCTGGTGTACTCGAAGATCCGGGAGAAGGTCGGCCTGGACAAGTGCACGCTGGCCGTCAGCGGCGCGGCCCCCATCTCGCCCGAGACCCTGACCTTCTTCTGGGGCATCGGGCTGCCCCTGTACGAGGGCTACGGGATGACCGAGGACACGGCCGTGGCCACGCTGGGGCGGCCGGGCGAGAACCGGATCGGCTCGGTGGGGAAGGCGCTTCCCGGCGTCGAGGTCCGGCTGGGGGAGGAAGGCGAGGTGCTGATCCGAGGAGGCCTGGTGACCCCCGGCTATTACAAGAGCGCGGAAGCGACGGCCGAGTCCTTCGATGCCGAGGGGTGGCTGCATACCGGGGACATCGGCCAGATCGACGGCGACGGCTACCTCAAGATCGTCGACCGCAAGAAGGAGCTGATCATCACGGCCGGCGGGAAGAACATCTCGCCTGCGAACCTCGAGGCGCTCCTGAAGCAGCATCCCCTGGTGGGGCAAGCCTGCTGCATCGGTGACCAGCGCAAGTACGTCTCTGCCCTGGTCGTCCTGGACGGCGAGGTCGCGCCGGGCTGGGCGAGGCAGAACGGCGTGGCGTTCACCCACCTGGCCAGCCTTGCCAAGGACCCCCGGGTGGTGGCCGAGATCCAGCGCGCCGTCGACGACACCAACCAGCGGGTCTCCCAGGTGGAGGCCATCAAGCGGTTCACCATCCTCCCCGCGGAATGGACGGTGGACAGCGAGGAGCTCACGCCCACCTTGAAGCTGAAGCGCCGCGTGATCTACCAGAAGTATGCCGAAGAGATCGACGCGCTCTATCGGTAGCGCCCCAGAGGCGTGAGCCGCCGCCCGCCTAGAACCGGCGGAACATGACGGCGCGCTTGACCTCCTGGATCGCCTTGGTGACCTTGATCCCGCGAGGACAGGCTTCGGTGCAGTTGAACGTGGTCCGGCACCGAAACACCCCCGACTGGTCCGACAGGATCTCCAGCCGCTCCTCGGCGCCCTGATCGCGAGAGTCGAAGATGAACCGGTGCGCGTTGACGATGGCGGCGGGCCCGATGTACTGCTCGTCGCCCCAGAAGATCGGGCAGGACGTGGTGCATGCCGCGCACAGGATGCACTTCGTGGTGTCGTCGAACCGGGCGCGGTCCTCCGGTGACTGCAGCCGCTCACGATCCGGCGGGTCGTCGGCGTTGATGAGGAACGGAAGGATCGCCTTGTAGCCCTCGAAGAACGGCTCCATGTCGACGATGAGATCCTTCAGCACCGGGAGCCCCCGGATCGGCTCGACGGTGACCTTCGGGGCTACTTCCTTGACCAGGACCTTGCAGGCCAGGGCGTTCCGGCCGTTGATCAACATGGCGTCGGAGCCGCAGATGCCGTGGGCGCACGACCGCCGCAGGGCGAGCGTGCCGTCCTTGTACCACTTCACGTAGTGGAGGGCGTCCAGGAGGCGGTCCGTCGGTTCGGCCTCGATGGTGAACTCGTCCCACCAGGGCTCGGGCTTCACCTCGGGGTTGTAGCGCCGGATCTTGAGCGTGATCTGGGTCTTCGTGCCG
>DHWM01000178.1:0-3037 GCA_002413185.1 Actinobacteria bacterium UBA5182 | reverse complement strand
TGGGTCGTTCGCCACTAGTACTTCCTCTCCATGGGCACGTACGGGCCCATCTTCACGTCCTTGTATTCGAGCTTCACCGTTCCGTCGGGTTGACGGTACGAAAGCGAGTGTCGCAGCCAGTGGGCGTCGTCCCGGAGCGGATGGTCCTCCCGGTAGTGCGCGCCGCGGCTCTCGTCTCGTGCCAGAGCGGCGGCGACCAGCGTGTCGGCGCAGTCGAGCAGGAATCCCAGCTCGACGGCCTCCATCAGGTCCGTGTTGTACACCTTCCCCTTGTCCATCACCACGACTCGCTTGTACCGATCGTGGAGTCCGCCCAGGATGCCCTGCATCTTCCGGAGCCCGTCCTCCCGCCGCACCACGCCGGCCAGATCGAACATCTGCTCCTGGAGCTCCGCCCGGATGTCGGCGACCGAGTCGCCGCCGGTCCCGGTCAGGAGGCCCCGGAGCACCCCCGACGTTCGACGCTCCGGCTCTTCGGGAAGCTCCGCGAAGTCCGCCTCCTTGGCGTATCCGGCCATGTGGGCCCCGCCCCGCCGCCCGAACACCACGATGTCCAGCAGCGAGTTCGTTCCCAGCCGGTTCGCACCGTGGACGCTGACGCAGGCGCACTCACCCGCGGCGTACAGGCCGGGGATGGGACGCTCCCGGGCTCCACCGACCACCTGTCCGTCGGTGTTCGTGGGGAGGCCACCCATCCCGTAGTGGGCCGTGGGCTGGATGGGGACCGGCTCGGTCAGCGGCTCGACGCCCAGATAGATCCGGGCGAACTCGGTGACGTCGGGAAGCTTCGTCTCGATGACCACGGGGTCGAGGTGGCGGACGTCCAGGAACACGTAGTCCTTCCCGTCGATCCCCCGGCCCTCCTTGATCTCCTGATAGATCGCCCGGGAGACCATGTCCCGGGGCGCCAGGTCCTTCACGGTGGGGGCGTAGCGTTCCATGAACCGCTCGCCCTCCGAGTTGATAATGATCCCGCCCTCGCCCCGCACGGCCTCGGACAGCAGGATCCCCATCTTGTAGATGCCCGTCGGATGGAATTGGAACATCTCCATGTCCTGGAGGGGGATCCCCCGCCGGTAGCACACGGCCATCCCGTCGCCGGTGAGCGTATGGGCGTTCGACGTCACCTTGAACATCCGGCCGTAGCCGCCGGTCGCGAACAGGACCGACTTCGCCCGGAACACGTGCAGCTCGCCGGTGGCCAGCTCGTATGCCACCACCCCGGCGGCCCGGCCCTCCTTCGACGCCACCAGGTCCAGGACGTAGAACTCGTTGAAGAAGCGGACGTCCTGCCGGATGCACTGCTGGTAGAGAGTCTGCAGGATCATATGGCCGGTCCGGTCGGCCGCGTAGCAGGCCCGCTTCACCGCGGCCTCGCCGTGGTTCCGGGTGTGCCCGCCGAACCGTCGCTGGTCGATCTTCCCGTCCGGCGTCCGGTTGAAGGGGAAGCCCCAGTGCTCGAGCTCGATGACCGCGTCGACGGCTTCCTTCGACATCAGGATCGCCGCCGGCTGGTCCACCAGGTAGTCGCCGCCCTTGACCGTGTCGAAGGCGTGCCATTCGGGGTAGTCCTCCTCGACGTTGCCGAGCGCCGCGCACATCCCGCCCTGGGCCGCGCCGGTGTGCGAGCGGGTCGGGTAGAGCTTCGAGATCACGCAGGTCTTGACGTCCTTCGATGCCTCGAGGGCGGCGCGCAGTCCTGCTCCGCCGGCGCCGACGATGACGGCGTCGTAGGTGTGATGCGTCGTCACTCCGCCGGCCTCAGCAGTGGAGCTTCAGCCGGAGTGCGTCGGTGATCCCGGGCCACCGGCAGGCGTTGAAGGTGAACACGATCTCCGTCCCCAGCGCGAACAGCACCACGCCCGTCGTGTAGAACACCCAGTTCACCGCGACTCTGACACCGGGCCGCCTGACGTAGTCGAGCGTGATCACCCGAAGGCCGTTGATCCCGTGGAGCAGGGCGAGCGACAGCAACAGCCAGTCCCACGTCCGCCAGAAGGGGCTCTGCCAGCGCAGGGCCACGAACCCGAAGTTGACCCGTTCGACCCCCCCGCCGAACACGTGCATGACCAGGACGTGCCCCACGGCCAGGACCAGCAGGAGCAGGCCGGAGATCCGCATGTAGATCCACCACCAGAACTCGGCGCGGCGGCCCGGAGGCTGGCGCCCGGCCCGGTTGGGAAGCCCCGTGCCGAGGCTGTCCTTGCGGTGGACGGGGCGACCGATGCCGGGTCGTTCGGTCCCCACCGCCACCTAGAAGTGCTCCTTCAGGATGTGCTTGAGCATGATGATCGTGATGGGGAGCATCCCCGCCAGAAACACCCCGGTGGTCCCGTAGATGAGCTGGCGGTTCCAGTCCGAAGCCTTCGGCCAGAAGTCGATGACCATGATCCGGAGCCCGTTCAGGGCGTGGTAGATGACGGCCGCCACCAGGCCCAGCTCCAGCAGGCCGACGATGGGGTTCTGGTAGACCCGGACGACCTTGTTGTAGGCGTCGGGTCCCCATCCGACCAGCGCGGTGTCGACGACGTGGGCGAACAGGAACAGGATGATGGCGACGCCGGTGACCCTGTGGGCGATCCAGGACCACTGTCCTTCTCGGCCCTTGTAGAGGCTGCCGAAGTCCTGCGTTCGGCGGGCCCGTCGCTGCGTTCGCTGTGCCACCGGCATCTCCGATTATCCAGCCGCGGGGCGGCACTGACAGCCGCGGCGGCGGGCCGGAGTGTAGCAAAGGCGGTGGCGCGGAGGGCCTGCCAGTCCAGGGTCTGGTACGGCCTACCGCGCCTCTGGCGGATGTGTTTCTACGCTCAGACCTTCAGGCTGACGGCTACGTGAGGCTGTGGAGACCCCTTCATCTGGGTATGTACGGTCCCGATCACCGTCCCGCAATGTCTCCACGGCCGTGAGGCCGTGGAGACTCTCGGCGTCGAACCTGCGCTGCTTGGCCGCGACGTTCTCCCCGCAATGGATCCACGGCCGTGAGGCCGTGGAGACCCTTCGAATGGCAGGTGTACTCCTAGCGAGGCTTCGCCTCAGA
>DHWM01000109.1 GCA_002413185.1 Actinobacteria bacterium UBA5182 | reverse complement strand
CGCGACGAGCCGCACGCCGACCCCGAGAAGTACCGGCGCCTGCACTGCATCGTCGGCGACGCGAACATGTGCGAGGTGGCCACGTTTCTCAAGGTCGGGACCACCGCGCTGGTGCTCAAGATGATCGAGGACGAGCTCCTTCCGGACATGTCGCTGGAGCACCCGGTGCAGTCGCTGCACGAGGTGTCCTGGGACACCTCGTGCCGGCAGACCGTGCAGCTCCGGGACGGCCGGCGAGTGCGGGCGCTCGAGCTGCAGTGGGAGTACCTCGACCACGCCAAGAAGTTCGTGAAGGAATCCGACTCCACGGTGGAGAACAACGATGTGCTTCAGTGGTGGGAGACCATCCTCACCGGCATCGAGGAGGATCCCTCATCACTCCACCGCGAGCTGGATTGGGTGGCGAAGCGCCGGGTCATGGAGGCCTACCGGGAACGAGACGGTCTGGACTGGCGCGATCCCAAGCTCGCCATGATCGACTTGCAGTACCACGACGTTCGACGCGACCGCGGGCTGTACCACCGCCTGGCCGAGGCCGGGAAGGTGCAGCGCCTGGTGTCCGAGGCCGAGATCGAAGCCGCGATCATGAACCCCCCGGAGGAGACCAGGGCGTTCTTCCGGGGAAGGTGCATCGCGAAGTTCCCGGGCTCCATCGCCGCGGCATCATGGGACTCGATCATCTTCGACACGGGTGCCGAAGCCCTCCAGCGTGTGCCGACCCGGGAGCCGCTCCGGGGCTCGCGTGAGCACGTCGAGGAGCTTCTCGAGGCCAGCGAGACGGCTGCCGACCTGGTGGCGACGCTGCAGGGCTGACTTCCGCTTGAAGCCGGCACGGTAGATGGCTGGAGTCCCTTCGGCCTCGGCTTAGAATGGCCCCCCGCACCGAGAGCGAAAGGGAGCGTGCGCGTTGCCTCAGGAACAGGAACAGAAGCGGATTCAGCGGAAGGACGGTGGCGAGCCCGGGAGCGAAGCCGGTCAGGCCACCACGACCGAGAAGGGCGAGAAGCTCAAGGAAGAGATGGACGAGATCCTCGACGAGATCGATTCCGTCCTGGAGGAGAACGCCGAGGAGTTCGTGAAGTCCTACGTCCAGAAGGGCGGGGAGTGACCGACCCCTTCAACCGGTTCCCGGGCCAGTCCTACCCGTTGGGCGCGAACCCCAGCTTCGCGGACCTGGTCAGAGCCGCCTCGTCACCGACTGCACCGGGATCGTCGGGGGCGGACGCGACGGGGCCACTCGCGCAGAGCGCGGTGCACGGCACGACCGTGCTGGCGATCAAGTTCGCCGACGGCGCTGTCATGGCGGGAGATCGACGGGCCACGGAGGGCTTCACCATCGCGGACGAGCGCATCGAGAAGGTGTTCTCGGCGGATGAGACTTCGGCCGTTGCCATCGCCGGCGCTGCCGGGCAGGCCACCGAGATCGTTCGCCTCTTCCAGACCGAGCTCGAGCACTACGAGAAGGTGGAGGGCGATCGCCTGTCCCTGGAGGGCAAGGCCAACCGCCTGGCGCAGATGATCCGAGGCAACTTCCCCATGGCGCTGCAGGGGCTGGTGGTGGTGCCGCTGTTCGCCGGATACGACGAACGCCGCGGCGAGGGCCGCATCTTTCGGTATGACGCCACTGGGGGGCGGTGGGAAGAGGCCGACTACCACTCGACGGGCTCGGGCTCGCTGCACGCGCGAGGCACGCTGAAGAAGCGATGGCGGGCCGGGATGACCAGGGACGCGGCGATCCGGGCTGCGGTCGAAGCCCTCTACGACGCGTCACAGGAGGACGTCGCCACCGGGGGCCCCAACGTGGTGCGAGGAATCTTCCCGTCGGTCAAGACCATCACGGCCGACGGCGTGAACTCGGTGGGCGACGACGAGGTGCGAGCAGCTTTCGAAGCGATCCTTGGAGAGTACGGCGAGGCTCGAAAGGAGACGGGGGGGAGCCAGGCTCGCGAGGGTGAGGAGCACACGGCCGAGGGCGCGCCCTGATGTCGTTCCAACCGTATGTTCCGCCGGAACAGCTCATGAAGGACCGCTCCGAGTACGCCCGCAAGGGCATCGCCCGGGGACGGTCGGTGGTGGCCATGGAGTTCGCCGACGGCCTGCTGTTCTTGGCCGAGAACCCCAGCGCCACGCTGCACAAGATCTCTGAGATCTACGACCGGATCGCCTTCGCCGGCGTGGGTAAGTACAGCGAGTTCGAGGACCTTCGGATCTCCGGCGTCCGTCTCGCTGATCTGCGTGGCTATTCGTACGGCCGGGAGGACGTCACGGCGAAGACCCTCGCCAATGCCTACTCACAGGCGCTCTCCACCATCTTCACCACGCAGATGAAGCCGTACGAGGTGGAGATCCTGGTGGGGCAGGTGGGGGACGGGCCCCAGGAGAACGAGCTCTTTCACATCTTGTTCGACGGCAGCGTGGCCGATCAACGTGGCTACGTGGCGATGGGGGGACGCTCCGAGGAGCTGGCTGTGCAGTTGAAGGAAGGCTACCGCGAGGGCCTGACGCTGCAGGATGCCATGGCCGCCGCGACGGCGGCGCTGGCTACGGTGGAGGAGAAGCAGGCCGAGGTGCAGACGCTGGAGGCGGCGGTACTCGACCGGACCAGGGGTCGGCGAAAGTTTCGCCGGATCGCCGGCGGGGAGCTCGCGGACATCATCGCAGGCTGACGGCGTACCGGGCGGCGACCGCCTCGGCGAACTGCGAGAACCGTTGCGACAGCACCCCGCTTTCGATCATCACGAGATTCTCCGCGTTGCCCTCCCCGTGCTTGGAGAAGTTGTAGCTTCCCGCGAGCACCGTCCCGTCGGCGACGATGGCCTTGGCGTGCATGTAGTCGTGGACCGAGCCCTCCCGGTACGGAGTGGAGCGCTTGCCCGAGAGCCGAGGCGCGATCACCGCCCATGCTTCGATCTTCCAATGATTGGCCGGCACCCTCGCCCATTGCGCCTGCACCTCCTCCATCTGGGTGCGGTCGTATGCCCCCGAGATGTCGAAGGTCCGGCGACCGGCCATCTCGGCGAGGGTTCCCAGGATGGGGCCGGCCGTCAGGACCGGCGTCAGGATTCTGACGTGGTGCCTGGCGTGGCCGAGGCGCTCCGCCGCGACATGCCCCAGCGACGGCCCTCGGGGCGAGAAGAACGCTCGAACCCGGGCGTCCTCGACCTGGACCTCCTCGCCGGAGCCCCCGCTCTTCTCCACGTCGCCTCGGTCCCACAGCTGTTCGAAATCCGAGGCGAACGCGCCCGCGATCCCCTCCGAGTCGATCCGAAGGATGACGTTCTCCTCCAGGGCGAACGCATCGTCGGTCCAGTTGAGGGATCCCGTCCAGACCCACCGGCCGTCACGGATGACGTACTTGTGGTGCATCAAGCTGCCGTCGCCGTGGACCCCCCGCGTCGGGACGTTCAGCCCGTCGATCTCCTGTGGGTTGCAGACTGGGGGAGGGGGAGCCGCGGCATGTGGGTCTCGGTCCAGGTTGAACGCAACACGCACCGCCACTCCCCGGGTCGCCGCGGCCTCCAGGGCCCGGGCCACCTCGGTGGTCGCGCCGGTCCTGGCCTGGAAGTCGTAGATGGCGACGTCCACGGAACGCTGGGCGGCGGCGATGAACGCTGCCAACTCGTGCGCCACGTCGGAGGCCGAGCGGCTTCCAGCCTCCAGCAGGTCCGTCTCGATGGCCGGCACTACTGCGTGTCCGCCTTGCGGGGGTCGTCCGGGCTGGCGTGCGAGCACTCCGTGCGGTAGCAGTCCACCACCAGCCTGGCTGCCTCCTCGGGGTCGTCCGTGACGGACAACAGTTCGACGTCCTCCGGCGAGACCAGGCCGGCGGAGAGCAGGCGATCCCGGGTCCACTGGAGCATGGGCTCCCAGTGCGCCCGCCGGTACAACACGACCGGGAAGTGCACCACCTTCCCGGTCTGGATCAGCGTGAGGGATTCGAACAGCTCATCCAGGGTCCCGAACCCGCCGGGAAACACGACGAAGCCCTCCGCCGCCTTCATGAACATCGTCTTCCGGGCGTAGAAGTGGTGGAAGGTCAACGAGATGTCCAGATAGGGGTTGGGGGCCTGCTCGTGGGGCAGCTCGATGTTGAACCCTACCGAGAGCCCTCCAGCCTCCCTGGCTCCCCGGTTGGCCGCCTCCATGATGCCGGGACCGCCACCGGTCACCACGGCGAACCCGTCCCGGACGAACTGGGCCGCCGTTCGGACCGCCGCCCGGTAATCGGGGTGGGCTGGCGACACGCGGGCCGACCCGAAGATCGTCACGGCCGGCCGGTCGATCTTCGCCACCGTCTCGAACCCCATCCGGAACTCTTCGGCGATCATCCGGACATGGGCGTCGGCATCGTCGTCGCGAGCGTCGAGGATCCGCCGGTCGTCCATGGGACAGCAAGTCTCCGAGCCCTGCCAGGAGATTGCAAAGCCCGCGCGTACACTCACCGTCGGAGGGACAGGCGACATGGAGCGACGGATCTTCGGTCTGGAGAACGAGTACGGCGTGACGTGCACCTTCCGCGGCCAGCGCCGGCTCAGCCCCGACGAGGTGGCTCGGTACCTGTTCCGGCGGGTCGTCCACTGGGGACGCAGCTCCAACGTGTTTCTGGAGAACGGCGCCCGCCTGTACCTGGACGTGGGCTCGCACCCCGAGTACGCCACTCCGGAGTGCGACAGCGTGCTCGACCTCATCGCCCACGACAAGGCCGGCGAACGCATCCTGGAGGCGCTGCTCGGAGCAGCGGAGGTTCGCTTGCACGAGGAGGGCATCTCCGGTGACGTCTACCTGTTCAAGAACAACACCGACAGCGCCGGGAACTCCTACGGCTGCCATGAGAACTATCTGGTGGCCAGGCAAGGGGAGTTCGCCCGGATCGCCGACGTGCTGATCCCCTTCTTCGTCACCAGGCAGATCTACTGCGGGGCCGGCAAGGTCCTGCACGGTCCTCGAGGAGCACAGTTCTGCATCTCCCAGCGGGCCGAGCACATCTGGG
>DHWM01000053.1:12184-13817 GCA_002413185.1 Actinobacteria bacterium UBA5182 | reverse complement strand
TGAAGAACACGAACAGGTTCATGAAGCCGAAGAAGCGGCTGAACCTGGGGTCGCCGCGCATGTAGTCGATCGAGTAGAGGTGGATCAGCGTGGCCACTCCCGTCACGGTCAGGACCATGACCACCGACAGCGGGTCGACCCGGAGGTCGACGCCGACGTGGAACGTTCCGACCGTGATCCAGCTGAACCAGTGGTTGACGAAGGCTCGGTGGGCGGCGGGATTGGAGACCACGGCCAGGAACAGCATCACCGAGGAGACGAAGGAGCCGGCCACGGTGACCGTCCCGACCCAGCCGGCCGTTGCCCCCGCCAGGCGACGCCCGGTCAGGAGGAGGACGCCCGCCCCGGCCAGCGGCAGCATCGGGATGAACACGATCCACGCCGCCGATGGGACATGGAGGGTCTGGATCGCGTCCCCCATCATCCCGCCCTCATCCCCTCAGCAGGCTGGCGTCGTCGACGTTGGCGCTCCGCCGCTTTCGGTACAGCGACACGATGATGGCCAGACCCACCACCACCTCCGCCGCCGCGACCACCATCGAGAAGAACGCCAGGACCTGGCCGGTGAGGTTCCCGTGCTGTCGGGAGAAGGCCACCAGGGCCAGGTTGACCGCGTTCAGCTGGAGCTCCACGGACATGAAGATGACCAGCGCGTTCTTCCGCACCAGGACACCGACGGTGCCGATGGTGAACAGCAACACCGACATCAGCAGGAAGTAGCTGATCGGCGTCCTCACGGCGTTGCCTCCGCGGGCCCCGCGGCCGGCACCGGCTCCGGGCCGGGTTCGTCCATCCGCTCGTCGATCGGAGCGTCGATCGTCTCTTCGTCGCCGATTCGGCGGCGACCGTGAAGCATGGCCCCGATGGCCGCCACGATCAGCAGGATCGAGGTGACCTCGAAGGGGAAGAAGTACGAATTGAACAGGACCCGGGCCAGGGCCTGCACGTTGCCGCCCCGGTTCACCCGGGTGAAGTCGGGCAGTCCGCCGTGCCCGAACCCCACGCCCACCCGTACGGCCAGCGCCACTTCGACGACGAGTCCCGCTCCCAGCAGGAGCGCCAGCCACCGCTGTCCCAAGATGCGCTCACGGAGGCTCTCTCGTTCGTCCACGCCCAGCAGCATGATCACGAACAGGAACAGCACCATGATCGCGCCGGCGTACACGATGATCTGCACGACGAACAGGAACGGCGACCCGAGGATCAGGAAGAACACCGCCAACGTGAAGAAGTTGACGATGAGGAGCAGTGCCGAGTGGACCGCGTTCTTGGCCAGGATCATGGCGACGGCGGAGGCGATGGAGACCGGCGCGATCACCCAGAACACGATCCAGTCGGCCATTCGTTACTTCCCCTGCTCCGTGCCGGGCGCGGTTCCCAGCGGGGGGGGCGGCTCGAGGAGCTGCTCCTTGACGAAGATGGCGTCCTCACGGGTCTCGAAAGCCATCTCGTAGTTGTTCGTCAGGGTGAGCGCGCGGGTCGGACATGCCTCCACGCACAGGCCGCACATGATGCAGCGCAGGTAGTTGATCTGGTAGGTCTCCGCGTAGCGTTCGCCGGGGGAGACCCGGTGCTCCTCGGTGTTGTCGGCGCCCTGCACGTAGATCGCGTCGGCGGGGCAGGCCCACGCGCA
>DHWM01000053.1:10281-12016 GCA_002413185.1 Actinobacteria bacterium UBA5182 | reverse complement strand
ACTTCTCCAGGCCGTTCTCGTGCCGATTCAAGAGGTGCCGGCCGATGTGCGACCGGGGCGGCAGCGGGGCGATCACCTTCGGGTACTGCTTCGTGACGTCCCTGCGGAAGATCTGCCTGAAGGTGACCGAGAAGCCCCGGCCGACCTTCAGCGCGGTCCCGGCGATGGTGCCGAGGAGCCCGGGCTGCGACCGCTCGTCGCCCGGCGGCCCTGTCGATACACCCGTCGGGTCGGGCGGCCGGCTCACGGAGACCTCCTTCCCTGCGCCTGCGCTCCCCGTGGCGGCCCGGCCAACATCGGCCCAACCAGCAGCAGCACCAACAGCGTGCCGGCGCCGACCACGAGCGCCGCCCTCGCGTTGCCGTAGATCTTCGGGAGCTCGATCGACGCACCCGTCACCAGGATCCACAGCAACCCGAAGGGGATCAGGACCTTCCATCCGAAGCTCATCAGCCGGTCGTAGCGGAAGCGCGGAAGCGTGGCCCGGACCCAGATCAGCGAGAACAGCACGACGTAGAGCTTCACCAGGAACCACAGGAGGGGCCACAGCCAGGGCACGACGTGGAACATCGGGCCGTGCCACCCGCCCAGGAAGAGAGTCACGCCGACGGCGGACACCGTGATCATGTGCATGTACTCGGCCAGGAAGAACATGGCGAACTTGATGCCGCTGTATTCGGTGTGATAGCCGGCCACCAGCTCGGTCTCGGCCTCGGGGAGGTCGAACGGCGGACGGTTCGTCTCGGCGAGGGCCGCCGTCATGTAGATCAGGAACGCCGGGAACTGCAGGAAGATGTTCCACCTGGGCACCCAACCCAGCCCGGTCGCGCCGAAATGCCGCCCCTGGGCCGCCACGATGCCGCCCAGCGACAGCGTACCGGCGGAGAGCATCACCGCGACCAGCCCCAGCCCCATGCCGACCTCGTACGAGATCATCTGGGCGGTCGAGCGGATCGCACCCAGCAGGGGGTAGTTCGACCCGCTCGACCACCCCGCCAGGACCACGCCGTACACGGACATCGACGCCATCGCCAGGATCCACAGGATGCCCACGTTGAGGTCGGAGACCTGGAAGGGCACGCGGTGGCCGAACAGGAACACGCCGGTCCCGAAGGGGACGACGGCGAACGCGAGCACGGCCGGGACCATCGAGGCCACCGGCGCCACCAGGAACACCGGGCGGTCGGCGGTGACCGGGGTCACGCCCTCCTTGAAGAAGAGCTTGATCCCGTCGGCCAGCGTGATGAGGATGCCCCGGGGGCCGGCTCGGTTCGGCCCCACCCGCATCTGCATGTCGGCGACCACCTTTCGTTCCAGCCAGATCACCAGCATCACCGTGACCAGGAGCCCGACGAAGATCACGCCCACCCGGACCACCAGGAGGACCCAGGCCACCCAGTCGATGCTCGCCAGCGTCATGCCGCGGCCCCCTGTTCGACCGTCTCGAGCGCGGCCGTGGTGATCAAGCTGCCGGAGAGCAGCGTATTGGCGGCGAAGCCGGGCTGGTTGTAAGGGACGAACACCGCACCCCGGGCGATCCCGTCGGAGACCCGAACGGGAAGCTCGGCCTGGCCCGCGGGCGTCGTGATCCGGCCCACCACGCCGTCGGCGAGGCCGGCCGCCGCCGCGTCCTCGGGATGGATCTCGAGGAAGGCCGGCTCCTCCAGGGCCTCCTTCAGGCGATCGGCTCCGGTCATCAGCCTGCCCTCGTCGACGAGCAGCGGATAGCTGAACA
>DHWM01000053.1:0-10087 GCA_002413185.1 Actinobacteria bacterium UBA5182 | reverse complement strand
CCGGGCCTCCCCGCCCGCAAGGAGCCGGGCCATCTCCTCGTGCAACGCATCGAGCGAGTGGAACCCCAGGTCCTTGCCCATGACTTCCGAGAGCTCCTGGAAGATCTCCCAGTCCGATCGGGCCACCCCCCGCGGGTTTCGGACCGGACGGAACCGCTGGGTTCGGCCCTCCCAGTCCGTGTAGTGGCCGTCCTTCTCGAGGACTGGAGCCGACGGAAGCATGGCGTCGGCGTAGATCGAGAGGTCGCCCGCGGCGATGTCGAACACCACCTTGTACGGGACGTTCTCCAGCGCCCGGCGGGCCAGCGCCGCGTCGGGGAAGTCACGAAGCGGGTCGACCCCCAGCAGGAACAGGACGTCGATCCGGCGTTCGGCCGCCGCCGCCAGGATGGCCGCCGCGTCGCGTCCCTCGTCCACCGGGACCTTCGCCCCCCACACCTCTTCCACCACCGACCGGTCATCGTCGTCCTGCACGGCCCGGCCTCCCGGAAGGAGCGCCGGATGCACCCCGGCCCGGAGCGCCCCCCGGTCCCCGGCTCGCCGGCACAGGAACGCGAACCTGGCCCCCCACTCCCTGGCCAGGGCGGCGGTTCCCACGGCGTCCGGGCTGTCGGCGAGCCTCGGGCCCGCCAGCACCACGGCGTCCGGGCCGGCGTCGGCCAGGGCCGCGGCGGCCCTGCCCTCCACGCTGTCCTGGGGGGCCTGCTCCAGCCGGGTCAGGACGTCGGCCTCCTCCCCGGGCCGGCACAGGATGTGTTCCGCGACGTCCCACAGCCTGGTCATCCGGGGGTGGATCACGAACACCTTGGCGCCGGCCCTGGCGGCCTTTCGGATCCGGAGGTGAAGGATCGGAAGCTCCTGCTCGGCGTCCAGCCCGAGGATCAGGATCACCTTGGCGCCTTGGACATCCTTGTACGTCACGGGGATCCCCGCCGCCTGGGCCTGCTCGACGTCCAGCGGGACGTCCCCCGAGCCGAACACCCGGTGGTCGAGGTCGTTGGTCCCGAACACGGTGCGGGCCAGCTTCGCCAGCACGTATGCGTCCTCCTCGGACAGCCGGCCCCCGGCCAGGAACGCCACCCGCTTCCCCGCCGACCACGACGCCACCGCCGACAGCGCCTCGCCGAATGAGACCGGCTCGAGCCCACGCTCCCTGAGCAGCGGCGCGGTCAGCCGCTCCAGCCGGTCGGCGTAGGCGAACGCGTACCGCCCCTTGTCGCACAGCCACGCGTCGTTGACGTCGTAGTTGTCCCGGGCCAGGTTTCGGGCCACCTCTCCCCCGCGGAGGTCCACCCGGAGGTTGCATCCGCAGGCGCAGTGCGAACAGATCGAATCGCCGGAGCGAAGGTCGAAGGGCCGGGCCGCGAACCGGTACGTCGTCGAGGTCAGCGCGCCGACGGGACAGATCTGCACGGTGTTGCCGGAGAAGGGGCTGTTGAAGTCCTCGCCCGGAGCGATGCTGACCTGCTCGGCTCCGCCCCGGTCGAACAGCTCGATGAAGCGGTCGCCCGAGATCTGGTCGCAGAACCGGGTGCACCGCGCGCACAGCACGCACCGCTCGCGATCCAGGCTGACCAGCGGAGACAACGGGAGGGGCTTTCGATACGTCCGCTTGGCTTCGCGGTACCGCGACTCGCCGGGCCCGAAGGCGAGCGCCTGGTCCTGGAGGGGGCACTCCCCGCCCCGGTCGCACACCGGGCAGTCCAGCGGATGGTTGATCAGCAGGAACTCCAGCACCGAGACCTGCGCCTTCTTGACCTCGTCGTCGGTGTACTGGGTGTGCACCATCATGTCCGGGGCCACGGGGGTCGAACACGACGTCATGAGCTTGCGCTGGCCTTCGACCTTCACGTAGCACTGCCGGCACGCGGCCACCGGCTCGAGCAAGGGGTGGTCGCAGAACCGGGGGATCTCGATGCCGAGCTCCTCGGCCGCTCGGATGATCAGCGTCCCCCTCGGAACGGTGACCTCCTTCCCGTCGACGCTCAGGGTCACCAGCTCGACGCTCACGCCAGCACCTCCCCCAGGCTGAGCTCCCGGCCCTCCGGAAGCTCCTGGGCCGTCTCGCCGGTGGTCCCGCCGGAGCGCGGGCTGGCCGCCTCCAGCCGCGGCCTGCCTTCGTCCTTCAGCGGGCAACGTCCCAGCCGGACGTGTTCCTCGTACTCGTCGCGGAAGTATTTGATCGAGGAGTCGATGGGGCTGACCGCGCCGTCGGCCAGCGCGCAGAACGACTTGAACAGCATGTTCTGGCCGACGTCGTGCATGAGGTCGATGTCCTCGGTCCGGCCGTGCCCCGCTTCCATCCGCCGGAGGACCCGTTCCATCCACCACGTCCCCTCCCGGCAGGGCGTGCACTTCCCGCAGGACTCGTGGGCGTAGAACTGGGTGAACCGCAGCGTCGCGTCGACCACGCAGTCGGTCTCGTCGAGCACGATCATCGCCTTGGTCCCCAGGAGCGATCCCGCGGCCTGGACGGAGTCGAAGTCCATCGGGGTGTCGAGATGCTCGGGCGTGAGGTACGGGGTGGACGAGCCCCCCGGCGTCCAGGCCTTGAGGCGCTTGCCGCCCCGGATCCCTCCGGCCATCTCGATGAGCTCGCGGGCGGGAGTGCCCATCGGCGCCTCGTAGTTCCCGGGCCGTTCGACCTTCCCAGAGATGGAGAAGATGCCCGGTCCCGTGGACTTCTCGGTCCCGATGGAGGCGAACCACGACGCGCCCCGGTCCATGACGTGCGGCACGCAGGACAGGGTCTCCACGTTGTTGATGACGGTGGGCGACTTGTACAGCCCCTCCACCGCCGGGAACGGCGGCCGCAGGCGGGGTTGCCCCCGGTATCCCTCCAGCGACTCGAGGAGGGCGGTCTCCTCGCCGCAGATGTAGGCGCCGGCGCCCCGGTGCACCATGACGTCCAGGTCGAACCCGCTGCCCTGGATGTCCTCGCCCAGGTAGCCCCGGTCGTACGCCTCCGCCACGGCTCGCTCCAGCACGGTGCCGGGCCACACGAACTCGCCCCGGCAGTAGACGAACAGGGTGTGGCAGCGAACGGCGTACGCGCAGATGATGGCGCCCTCCAGGAGCTGGTGCGGATCGCGCTCCAGGAGCTCGCGATTGTTGAAGGTCCCCGGCTCGCTCTCGTCGGCGTTCACGGTGACGTAGACGGGCTTTCCGGTGTTCTGCGGGATGAAGGACCACTTCGTGCCGGTGGGGAAGCCGGCCCCGCCCCGGCCCCGCAGGCCGGACGCTTTGACCTCCTCGATCACCGCATCAGGCTCCATGTCCAGCGCCTTCCGCAGGCCCTGGTAACCACCCGTTTCGAGGTAGCCGTCGATGGAGGCGGCGTCGGGGTTGCCCCACCGGGCGGTGAGGACCGGCTCGAACTCAGCCACCGGGCGCCCCTCCCCCTTCCCCTTCGCCGGCCGGGACGGTGTCCGGCTGCGGCGGCGTCTGGGAGCCCATGCCGGCAAGCGTCCGGGAGACGTCTTTCAGCTCGCCGGGCACGCCCCCCCGGGCGGCCTCGGGGACATGGCCGGCCCGGATCCCTTCGATCATCCGTTCGAGCAGCTCCTGGCTCACCCGGTCGTAGAAGAGATAGTTGACGGCGAGGACGGGGGCCTTGTCGCACGCCGCCAGGCACTCCTCCTCCTCCAGCGTGAACATTCCGTCGGGGGTGATGTGCTCGCACTGTTCGCCGAGGATCTCCTTGGCCCGCTCGTACAGCGCCCGTCCACCCAGCAACGCGCAGGACGGATTGGTGCAGATCGACACGACGTACTTTCCGCACGGATGCAGCTTCAGCATGGTGTAGAAGGTCGCTACCGCTTCGACCTCCGCGGTGGTGAGCCCCAGGATCTCCGCGACCTCGCGCATGCCCTGCCGGGGAACCCATCCCACCTCGGATTGGACCAGGTACAGGAGTGGCACCAGCGCCGAACGCCGAACCGGGTACTTCGCGATGGTGCGCTCGGCCAGACGGCGGGCGTCGCCGGTGAGGACGGGTCCTTCGACGTCCTCTCGCGCCGCGGCCACCGGGGCGAGCTGCCCGGTCTGCCACTGGGGGACCCGAAGGTGCCCAGCCTCGGTCATCGGTCCGCGTCTCCCATCACCGGGTCGATGCTGGCGACCGAGGCGACGACGTCGGCGACCAGGCCTCCTTCGACCATCCTCGGCGTGGCCTGCAGGTTGACGAAGCTCGGACCGCGGATGTGCATCCGGTACGGCCGGTTGCCGCCGTTCGAGACCACGTAGTAGCCGAGCTCGCCGCGCGGTGACTCCACGGCCTGGTAGACCTCGCCGGCCGGGACCTGGAAGCCCTGCGTCACGATCTTGAAGTGGTTGATGAGGGCCTCCATCGACTCCTCCATGATGTGTCGCACGTATCGCTCGGAGTTCCCGATCCCGTCGGGCCCCACCGAGAGCTCGGCGGGCCACCGGAGCTTGGGGTCCTCGACCATGACCGGTCCGGGCTCCAGCCGGTCCAGGCACTGCTCGACGATGCGGAGCGACTGCCGGATCTCTTCGATCCGCACCTCGTACCGGGCGAAGCAGTCGCCGGCGGTTCGCAGGGGGACGTCGAAGTCGTAGGTCTCGTAGCCGCAGTAGGGCAGCTGCTTGCGGAGGTCCCAGTCGATCCCGGCGGCCCGCAGCATCGGACCGGTCACGCCGAGCGCGACCAGCTCGTCTCCCGGCACGTGCCCGACCCCCTCCGTGCGCTGCCGCCAGATGGGGTTGCCCGTGAGGAGCTCCTCGTACTCGTGGAGCCGCCCGGGCATGACGTCGAGGAAGTCCCGGACCTGCTCGGATGCGCCCTCGGGGAGGTCCATGACGACGCCCCCCACGCGGATGTACGCGTGGTTCATGCGAAGCCCCGTGATCATCTCGAAGATGCGCAGGATCACTTCGCGCTCCCGCCAGGCGTAGAGCATGATCGAGATCGCGCCGAGCTCGAGCCCGGTGGTGGCCAGCCACAGCAGGTGAGACGCGATGCGGGTGAGCTCGTTGGTCATCACCCGGATGACCTGGGCCCGCGGTGGCGCTTCGATCCCCAGCAGGCGCTCCACCGCCAGGCAGTACCCGAGCTCGTTGAAGAACGGCGACAGGTAGTCGGCGCGGGTGACGAACGTGACGCCCTGCTGCCACGTCCGGTACTCGGTGTTCTTCTCGATCCCCGTGTGCAGGTAGCCCAGCACCGGCCGGCAGGACACCACGTACTCGCCGTCCAGCTCCAGCACCAGGCGGAGCACCCCATGGGTCGAGGGGTGCTGGGGGCCCATGTTGATGATCATTGTCTCCTCGCGGAGCGGCTGGATCGTGGCCATCTACGTGGATCGCTGGTCCGGGGGCGGGATGAAGGCGCCCTTGTACCTGGTGTTCACGCCGCCCAGGCCCTCGGTCTTGCGGAGCGGATGCCCCTCCCAGCCTTCGGGCATCTCGATGCGTCGAAGGTCTGGATGGCCGTCGAACACGATGCCGAAGAAGTCGAAGACCTCTCGCTCCAGCCAGCTCGCCGAGGGGAACATCGGCGTGACCGAGGGGACGTGCGGTGGGTCGGGTCTCGGCGGGAGCCCGACCTTCACCCGGACCCGGTGCAGGTGCTCCATCGACAGCAGGTGGTATGCCAGCCAGAACCGAAGATCCAGGCCAGGCCAATCGCTGGCGGTCAGGTCCGACAGGAAGGTGAACCGCAGATCGTGTTCGTCTCGGAGCGACGACAACGTGTCGAGCAGCCGGTCCGGCGATACGACCACCGTGACCTCGCCTCGCGCCTCGACGGCGTCGGGATGGCGCGCCCGCAGCCGTTCGGCCAGCTCGGCGACGATCATCTACTTGAAGCGCGCTTCCCGCTGCACCTTGGCGTGCAGCCTGAGGATCCCGTACATCAGCATCTCCGGGCGGGGCGGGCATCCCGGCACGTACATGTCGACCGGGACGATGGTGTCGACGCCCTGGATCAGCCCGTAGTTGTTGAACATGCCGCCGGTGCTGGCGCACACACCCATGGAGATGACCCACTTCGGCTCCGGCATCTGGTCGAAGATGGTCCGAAGGACCGGCCCCATCTTCTGGCTGACCCGTCCGGCCACGATCATCAGGTCGGCCTGCCGGGGCGACGCCCGGAAGATCTCCATCCCCCACCGCGACAGGTCGTAGTCGGCCGCGCCCGCCGCCATCATCTCGATGGCACAGCACGCCAGGCCGAACGTGGCCGGCCACATGGAGTTCTTGCGAGCCCACGCCACCGCCTTTCCCAGCGTGGTCGTGAGGATGCCCCGGTGGGCTTCGTCCTCCAGCTCCGCTTCGGTCTGGCCGAGTTGCGCGCCCGAGATCCGCTGGACCGGCATCGCCCGCTACCCCGCCCCGGACTCGACCGCGGCCGGCTCCCGGGTGATCCGGTCCCCTGGGCTGCGCTCCACGGATGGAGGAAGCGGGACGAACCTCGCCGAGAGCTCACGCCTGGCCTGCTCCGGCTTCTCCCATTCGAGCCCGCCCTTCTGCCACACGTAGACGTAGGCCACGAAGACCAGCCCGATGAACACGATCATCTCCACCAAGCCGAACAGCCCCAGGGACCGAAACGCCACCGCCCACGGGAACAGGAAGATGGTCTCGATGTCGAAGATGATGAAGAGCATCGCCACCACGTAGAACTTGACGGGGAACCGTTCGGACTGGGGCAACCGGATCGGTTCGATGCCGCACTCGTACGGTGCCGACTTGGCGGGGAGCGGGTGCTTCGGCCTCAGGAGCGCCGACGCGGCCAGCGACAGGACGGCGAACGCGCCGGCCATCGCAGCCAGGATGAGGATGGGAACGTACCCGGTGGTCACCGCCGCCCCACTCCTCAGCGCTCCGGCGCCACCGAACAGATCCAGTACATGAGCTTGTCCTCCAGGGCGCCGTCCTTGCCGTCGGTGAGGTTCGCCAGGAACCGCAGGGCGAACCGCATGGCGGTCTTGCGGGGGATGGCGTACTTCACCGCGAGCCGCATGAAGGTGGGGTTGCCGATCATGTGCACCCACAGCCGCCCCGCGCTGTAGTAGCGGCCGTACCGTTCCCGCAACACCGAGGGATACATCTGGGCGATGGCGGGACGAGCCCTGGTCAGCGAGTCGACGATCAGCTCGGCCGCCAGCTCCCCCGACTCCATGGCGTAGGCGATGCCCTCGCCGTTGAACGGATTGGTGAGCCCTCCGGCGTCACCCACCAGCAGCAGGCCGGGGAGAGCCAGGGGCCGGCGGTTCAGCCCCATGGGGATGGGACCGGACAGGATGGGCCCCATCGCCGTGTCCTCGTTGATCTCCCATTCGGGAGGGATGTTGTGGAGGAAGACGTCGAAGACCTTTCGGGCCGACACGTCCTTGAAGCTCTTGAAGGTGTTCAACAGCCCCGCGCCCACGTTGAGGATGCCGTCGCCGACCGGAAAGATCCACCCGTAGCCGGGCATGAGGCCGCCGTGGTCCCACAGGTTGAGGAAGGACTCGAACACGGGCTCCTGGGGGAGGGGTGAGCGGTAGTACCGACGGGCCGCGATGCCGAGCGGCCTGGTCTCGTCGCGCCGCACGCCGGCGTGCCCGGCGAAGCGGCTCGACGCGCCGTCGGCGGCGATGACGTACCGGGCCCGGACCTCGGTGGTCTCGCCGTCCTGCTCGAGGACCGCCCCGGTCACCACGCCCCCGTCGTCGATCAGCGGCTTCTTCGCCTCCACGCCTTCGCGGAACGCCGCCCCGGCCTTGATGGCCCGTCCCACCAGCAGGTTGTCGAAGTCGTACCGGGTCCTGACGACCCCGAACCTCGGGTAGTCGCGAAGCTTCGGCCAGTACAGGTCGGTGACGAAACCCTCCGTTCCGTGCGTTCGAAGGGCGTCGATCCGGACGAAGCCCGGCTCCTCGGGATCGATCCCCATCCGCTGCACGGCCCTGACCCCCCGGGGCGTCAGGCCGTCGCCGCACACTTTCTCCCGAGGGAATGTCGCCTTGTCGACCAGCAGGACGTCGGCGCCGTGTCTGGCAAGGTGATACGCGGTCGCCGAGCCGCCCGGGCCGGCCCCGACCACCAGGACGTCGGTCTCGATCGTGGGTGCCGTCGTCTCTTCCCCTTTTCCTACCGGGAGCCGCCGGTGCTACCGGCCCCGGGTCCCCTCGCAATGGCGATTCGGCCGGGACACCGGGCCGAACCCCGGCCGGAACTTTGTGAATCCTTTCACAAGTGCAATCGTAGGCCCGGTCGGTGAGCACGGCAAACGAGCGGGGGACGGTCGGTTCAGGCGTCCCGAAGGGCCACCAGGTCGGCCAAATCCCGGAGGGCCGCGGCCTCCTCCGTCCCCACAGGCGCACGGTCCAGCTCACCCTTCGCCCTCGCCGCCAGCTCGCCGATGAGCTCCACGGTCTCCATGAGCGCCCCGGTGCTCCGGATGGCGGCCCGCACCTCTTCGACCTCCTCGGGGCTGAGATCGGGACTGCCCAGCCGAGACGCCAGGAGGTCTCTGACCTGAAGGGATCCCACACGCCAGGCCTTCGCCACCAGCGCGGTTGGCTTGCCTTCGCGGATGTCAGTGTCGCGGGCCTTGCCGGTGAGGAGGGGATCGCCGAACGTGCTCAGCACGTCGTCCCGGAGCTGGAAGGCCTCGCCGAGGGGGCGTCCGTACCGGGTCAGCGCGTCCACCACCGCCGGGTCGGCCGATGCCAGGGCCGCTCCCACCTGCAAGGGCCCGACCACCGTGTAGGAGCCGGACTTGAGGGCGGCGACTTTCCGGGCCAGGGTCTCACCGGCCCCAGGATCGCCCGAAGCCAGCAGGTCCAGCAGCTCGCCCGCCACCGCTTCGGCCCGCATCCTGTTGAAGGGCTCGAAGGCAGCCAGGACGCGTTCCGCGG
The DNA here is from genome assembly GCA_002413185.1 of Actinobacteria bacterium UBA5182. Lineage (GTDB taxonomy): Bacteria > Actinomycetota > UBA4738 > UBA4738 > UBA4738 > UBA5182. The sequence goes on along the minus strand of DHWM01000053.1, from coordinate 1,220 downwards.
CGAAGCCGGATTCGGCCAGCAGCCGGTCCGCCAGCGCCTGCGCCAGGTCGCCGGCCAGCACGGCCACCGACGATCCCAGCCGCTCGGATCCCGCCAGGCGGTCGGTGAACACGCGGTGCGTCGTCGGCTCGCCCCGGCGGAGATCCGAGCGGTCGATCACATCGTCGTGGATGACGGCGAACGTGTGGAGGAACTCGATGGCGGCAGCGGCCCGGGCGATCTCGGGCCCGTCGGCGCCTCCGCCCGCCCGGTAGCCCCAGTAGCAGAACAGCGGACGAAGGCGCTTCCCGCCGGCTTCGACCACTCGGGCCAGTTCGTCCGAAAGCATCACGGCATGCGGGGCCCGGGCACCCAACTCCCTCCGAGTCTGCTCCAGGAACCGGCGGAGCTCGGCTTCGACCCGCACCCGGAACGAGTCCGACCGGGTGGTGAGGATCCGTTCGAAGGGATGGACCTGCACGACGGCGAGTATCTCAGCCGGTCCCGGATCGGGCGTCGCGGGATCGAGGGTGGTCTCTCTCATGAGCAGCTTCCGAGCCGTATGCTGCACGTCATGAGGGACTCCGACGACCGTTGCCTCCGATGCGGCAAGGTGGTGCCGTGGGGACAGTCGGTGTGCCGCGACTGCAACCCCGCCGGGCTCCCCGCCCCCAGCCGGACCCAGTACCACGCGACGGTGTTCCTTTCGGTCATCGTGGCCGCCGTCCTCCTCGTGGTGATCCTGCTGCTCAAGGGGTAGAAGCCGAAGGGATCAGACGCCCTCGACCGGCCGGTGCGCCGCCGGGTCCCCGTGGTCCATGTGGGCGTGCTGGCGACGGATGTCGGTGAACCAGCCCAGGGCCGACGCGGCGAAGAAGATGCCTCCCAGCACCAGGAGCCAGTGGGACAGCACGACTCCCAGGACCAGGCCGATCGCCGCCACCGAGAACCCGAAGGGCCAGATTGTCGGCCCCACCACGGCCTCCTCTTCGGCCTTCTCCTCGCTCGCCGAAGGCGTTTCCTCCTCCGAAAGCTCCTCGGCCCCCTTGGCCGCCCCCCTCGTCACCAGCGTCAGGTAGAAGAGCGCCAGCGACACGATGAACAGCAAAGCCGCCCCGGTCCGTTCGTACGCGGTGAAGAAGTAGATCAGCGAGTCGACGAACAGGAACAGGCCCAGGCCGAAGGTGATCCTCGAGGCGACCTTCACCGGCTCATCCGTCCCGTGATGGCCACCGGCCACA
>DHWM01000082.1 GCA_002413185.1 Actinobacteria bacterium UBA5182 | reverse complement strand
CGGATGCTCTCGGCCATGCGCCACTGCCTCGACGAGATCGCCCGCGTCGACGACCGGAAGGTGGACCTCGAACAGGCCGATCTTGCGGACGCCGCGACGTTCGAGCTCATCCGTTCGTCGGACACGCTCGGCTGTTTCCAGATCGAGTCGCCCGGCCAGCGCGAGCTCCTCCAGAAGTTCCAGCCGACGGAGTGGGCGGACCTCATCGTCGACATCTCGCTGTTCCGGCCCGGCCCGGTTAAGTCCGACATGGTCTCGCCGTTCGTCCGCCGCCGCCACGGGCTGGAGCCGGAGACCTACATCCACCCGGCGCTGCGGCCGGTGCTCGCCGAGACGCACGGCGTGATCGTCTACCACGAACAGGTCATGCGGGTGCTCTCGGCCATCGGCGGCTACGATCTGGCCGAGGCCGACCGCATCCGCCGCCATCTCGGTGACGCCGCCACGACCGACCCCGTCCACCGCGACTTCGTGGCCCGGGCCATGTCGCACCTCGGCGTGCCGCACGAGGAGGCCGAACGCCTGTGGCACGCCGTCGAACAGTTCGCGTCGTTCGGCTTCTGCAAGGCCCACGCCGCCGCCTTCGCCGTCCCGACGTATCAGTCGGCGTGGCTGAAGGCGCACTACCCGGCGCACTTCCTGGCCGGGGTCCTGACCCACGAGCCCGGCATGTATCCAAGGCGCCTGATCATCGAAGACGCCCGGCACCACGACATCGAGATCCTCCCGCTCGACGTCAACGCGTCAGAGCCCGAGTACACCGTCGAGGTGGCGCACAGGGAGGCGTCGTTCGACGCTTCGCTCGCCGAGCGCTACGGCATCCGGCTCGGGCTGAAGGACGTCAAGGGGATCTCCGACGCCGAGATCCGCGCGATCCAGGAGGCTCGGGCCGAACGCCCCTTCACCGACCCCGGCGAAGTGCTCCGCCGGACCGGCCTGACCAGGCCGGTGGCCGAAGCGCTGGCGCACGCCGGGGCGTTCGACCGGCTGCCCGGGACCGACGGCTCGACCAGGCGGGACCGGCTGTTCGTGGCCATGGTGGCCGACGCGCCGCGGGAGGGCGAGCAGGCCACGCTCCCGCTCGGCGAGTCACCGGCTGCCCTGGGCCTTCGCGAGTACTCGAGCGCCGAACGGGTCAAGGCCGAGCTCGAGGTGATGGCGCTCGACGCCTCCCGCCATCTCCTGTCGTTCTTCCGCCCGGTCCTGCAGGACATCGGCGCCGTCCCCGCAGCGAAGCTCCCCGACCTCCGGGGCGACCAGTGGGTGATGGTGGCGGGGGTGAAGGTGGCCTCGCAGACGCCGGCCGTCCGGAGCGGCCAGCGCATCATCTTCCTGACGCTCGACGACGGGACCGGCCTGGCCGACGTCACGGTGTTCGAACGGGTCCAGCCGTGGTGCGCCAAGACGATCTTCCACGGGTTCCTGCTGGCGGTGTGGGGGAGGCTCCGCCGGACCGGCGTGCGCGGCGTCAGCATCGTGGCCGAGCAAGCGTGGGACGTCGCCGCGCTGTCCTTCGCCCGCCGGGAGGGCCGGTTGCACGAAGCCCTCGCCGGTTCGGCCGGGCCCGCTCCGACGCCGACCAGGAAGCTGTGGCACGCCAGCGGCGGGTCGGCCGGATGGTGAGTAAGCTCCGTGCCACGACCGCACAGCGCCCCGCCGAACCCATCCTCCACGTCGACCTGGACGCCTTCTACGCGTCGGTGGAGGTGCTCAAGGACCCTTCGCTCGCGGGAAAGCCCGTGGTGGTGGGGAGCTCCGGCGGCCGCGGCGTGGTGATGTCGGCGTCCTACGAAGCCCGCGCTCGCGGCCTGCATTCGGCCATGCCGAGCGTCCGGGCCCGGCGGCTCTGCCCCGACGCCGTGTTCGTCCCCCCCGACTTCGATTCCTACCGCGCGTATTCGAACCGATTCCGGGAGATCCTCCTCTCGGTCACCCCAGTGGTCGAACCGCTGGCGCTGGACGAGGCCTTCCTCGACGTGACCGGCGCCGTCCTGCTGTTCGGCGAACCGGCCCGGATCGCCCAGCGTGTCCGCTCGCTGGTCCGGAGCGAGCTCTCCCTCACGGCGTCCGTGGGCGGAGGGCCGAACAAGCTGATCGCCAAGCTCGCCTCCGTCGAGGCGAAACCCGACGGCATGCTGATGGTCCCGGCGGAGGGGGTCCTGCAGTTCCTGCACCCCCTGCCCGCCGAGGCGCTGTGGGGGATCGGCGAGAAGACGGCCGCGACGCTGGCCCGCCTGGGCATCCGGACCGTTGGAGAGCTGGCCCGAACCCCGGCGGGCATCCTGGAACGGGTCCTCGGCGAGGCCCACGCCGGCGGGCTGCTCGCGCTTGCGGCGGGGGACGACCTTCGACCGGTGGTGCCCTTCGAGCCGCCCAAGTCCGTGAGCCACGAGGAGACCTACCCGCGGGACCTCGACGACCCCGACGAGATCCTCCGGGAGATCCTCTCGCTGTGCCACCGGGTGGCCGAGCGGCTCCGAGCGGACGGCTTCCGGGCCCGAACCGTGACGCTGAAGCTCCGCCTGCCGAGCTTCTCCACGCTGACCCGATCCCGGACCGTGGCCACGCCGACCGATCTGGCCGCTGATCTGTTTCGTATCACTCGTGAACTGTTCGCGGCCCTGCCCGGGGGTCGGCGGCGGTTTCGGCTCCTCGGTGTGGCCGCCACCGGCCTGGTTCCGGCCGGGTCCGAGCAGGTGGCACTTGTCAAGGAGGGAACGTGGGGAGAGGCGGAACGGGCGCTGGACCGGGTTCAGCGGAGGTTCGGCAGGGGCGCTGCCGTCCCGGCCTCGCTCCTGCGCCGCCCGGGGCGATGAGGCACCGGCGCCCCTGGAAAGTTGGCCGCCGCAGGCGAGGGGAATAGTCCGTGGCGGGGACCGTTCCTATAATTGGACCGAGCCCTCTCGAGGAAAGGTCACATGCCCCTTTCGGAACACGAGCAGCGAATCCTCGAGGAGATCGAGAAGCGGCTGGCCGAAGAGGATCCACGGCTCGTCAAGTCGGTCACTGAGGCTTCGGTCTCGGCTCATTCCCTCCGCAGGATCCGGTGGGGGATCGGCGGGTTCATCCTCGGGTTCATCCTGCTGCTGTTCTTCGTGGCGAGCATCTGGTTCGCGGTGGTCGGATTCGCCGCGATGCTCGGGTCCGCTCTGGTGGTGTACCACTACCTCAAGCGGATCGGGCGTGATCAGTTGCGATCGTTCGGTGAGAAGGGTGGGCACCTCTCGCTGACCGCGGCGCTGGCCCGGCTGGCCGAACGGATGCGAAGATCTCGCGGCAACGGTTGAGCCGGACCCCGCCGCGGGCCGGAAAGTTGGTAGACGGCTCGAATCGCAGCCGGTGCGAGCGGTCACTTCGACGCACTTCCCTTCTCGTTCTCCCTGCTCACGCGGGGGCCTTGCATGAACGCGCCGGACTGTTCTAAAACAAGGACCGCCTTCCCCTCCGGCGCGCCCGCTCCTCGGGCGGCTGCCGGCCTCGGCCGATGGACATCGAGACAGGAGCGGCGTTGGAGGGATTCACCGCCCATCAGGCTTCGCGTTTCACCGGGTGCACCGCCCGGCAACTCAGGTACTGGGATCAGATCGGGCTGGTGCGGCCCTCGATCCAGCAGACCGGCGGACGTCCGGGGATCCCGCGCATGTATTCGTTCCGCGACCTTGTCGCCTTGAAGGTCGTGAAGTCCCTCCTCGACGGGGGGATGTCGCTGCAACGGGTCCGCCGGGCCTGGGACTACCTGAACAAGAAGGCCGGCCTGGACCAGCACCTCGCCGAGGTCAAGCTGGTCACCGACGGCCGTTCCATCTTCAAGGTGGTGCGGCGGGAGGGCGAGGTTCTCGACGCGCTCCGTCAGGGGCAGATGGCCTTCTTCGTCGCCATCGACGAGGTGACCAGGCAGGTCTCGGACGAGGTGACCGAATTCCGAAGGGACCGCGACCAGTTCCTGCGGGCGCTCCGGGACGCCAGCCGGGAGGCCCGCCTGGGGGGATAGGCTCCGGCCCGGAAACTTCAGCGGAGCGAGGGGCCCCGGTCGATCCGGTAGAGCCCGATGAGCCGCCGCCCAGGAGGCGTGGCCGCCCGGATGTCGTGGGCGACCCTTCGAGCCGAGGCGACGGCCGCGTCGGCCTGCGGGCCGGTCACAGGGTGATCCGAATATGCCGCCCTCCCGGCCAGCCCGGTGAGCAGGTCCAGGTCGCCGTTCAGGGACGCCACGTTCGCCTTCAACCGGGCTCGGTATTCGCCGAGCGTCTCTGCCCGCCGCCGCGCCATGCTCAGCCCGGCAGCCCGCTCGGCGACACCTCCGAACGCCGCCAGGACCCGCTCGCCGGGGGACGACGCCCGAAGGAACCTTAGCCGCCGGCGGAGGAGGTTCCACAGGGGCAGGGTGACACCCAGGGCCAACAGCGCGCCCAGTCCGGCGAACAGCGCAACCGTCCGCCACGGCACCGGTGTCGATCGGTGGATCGTGCCGGTGCGATGGGTCGTTCGCCGTCCTGGAGTCTTCGCGGGGTGGGTGACGGCGGGGGTAGGCTGGGTCCCTCCTCCGCCCCGGCCGACCCTGATGGTCCCCGGCACGCACTGGTCGATCCCCCTGAACGTGTGAAGGCACTGCTGCCCCTCGTCGCGCAGCGGGAGCGTGGTGTATCTCGCTGCGACCGGGTTCCTTCGTCCGGGAGTCGACTCGAAGGCCAGCCAGCCATAGGAGGGGAAGAGGGCCTCGACCCAGGCGTGGGCCTCGCGGGTGGTCACCCGATACACGTGGTGCTTCGGGTCGAATTCGCCGGGCGTGAATCCCACCGCCACCCGGGCCGGGATCCCGATGGCCCGCAGCAGCACGGCCATGGTGCCGGCGAACTGTTCGCAAAACCCTCTGTGGGTCCGGGTCAGGAAGTCCAGTATCGGGTTGACCCCGGCTCTCGGCCTGACCTCGGTGCTGTAGGTGAACGGCGGTCCCAGCAGGTAGTCCTGGATGGCCAGGATCTTGCGGTAGGTGGTCGGCTCACCGTCGGTCACCTCGTGGGCGATGGCCGAGATCTCGGCCGGCGTGTTCGTGGGGAGCTCGGTGAACGGGGTGTGCAAGCCCCCGAAGGTTCCGGTTGCGTCGAGTTGCGCCGCGGTCGGAGCGACCGCCACCGACGCAACGTCGTACGACAGCCCCCTGAAGGTTCCGTTCGGCGACACGAGCGCCCCCGTCCCCACGTCGTACTGGGTGGGCTCCTTCGTCCCTCCGAAACTCAGAGGGTCGAACGCGGCGGGGAGCCACGACTCTCCCAACCGGTCGATCACGAAGTGCTGCCGGAGCACGCGGATGGCGGCGGGCGGGATCGCGGGCGCGGACTTCAGCAGGGACAGGCCGTCCCCCCGAAGGGGGACTGTGGAAGGGTCGATCCCCGACGGGCTCCAGATCCTGCCGTCGAACCGATCGAGCGCGACCAGCCGCCAGTACGCGGGCTCGGCGCTCTGCACGGTGAACACGTCGGCCACGGGGTTCTGCAGGAGCTGGGGCCGGATGTCGACGAGCGGATTGATGGAGACCTGCACGGGAAGGCCCTGGCCGTGCAGCTGCACCAGCCCGGGATGCCCGAACCCCGGAAGGATCCACGGAGTGAACACAGCGATGCCGACACAGGCCATTCCCAGCCGCCGCGCCCCCCGCGTGGAGACCCAGTTCCTGAACCCGAGCTGTCGCCGGCCGTGCCACATGGCCACGGGGCCCCACTGCGAGACCTGCCGGAGCTCCTCGGCGAACAGCACGCCGAGGGTCGCCACCAGGAACCCCAGCACGTACAGGGGACGGGCCCCGTCGCGCAGGATCAGGCTGGTGAACGCCATCAGGGCTGCCGGAGGCAGGATCGCCAGGAAGGGGCTTCGGGCCCTGGCGGCCAAGGTGTGGGAGGAGAACGCCGCCGTCCACACGGAGATCACGCCCGCCAGGAACAGCGGTGGGACGGGAGAGGCGGGTGCGGGCTGGATGGCCGCCGCCCTGCTCACGGCTCGAAGGGTCGGGCCGAAGGCATGGAGCGTGGCCAGCGTGGGGAGCCCGTGCTTCGTGGTCTCCGGGAACACCAGCAGCCCGATGGCGATGGCCAGCCCGGCTGCCGTGGCGAGTGTCGACAGCAGGATGTGGCGGCGCTCCAGCAGGCCGGCCAGGAGCACGGCGGTCACGGCGGTCAGGGCAAGTTGGGCGGCCGGTTGCCGTCCTTGATAGATGCGTCCGAACGCCGCCGAGGCGACGGCGGACAGCCCGGCCAGCGCTAGGAGGAGGAGGAGGCGGCTGCCCGGAGCCTTCGAGGATTCCTCTGTTGCCATACGTCCATGAGCCTTCCGTCGGGCTGGAGCAGGTAGACGTCCCAGCCGGACCGTTGCAGCGAGCTCCGGGAGGAGGACGCTCTGGTCTCGTACTCGAGGGCCGCCTGTGCGGCCAGACTCGCGGGGTCCATCGGGTACACCAGGACGGCCAGCTTTCTGCCAAACGCCGTCCCGATGCGAGACATCGCCGCGACCTCGACGGCTTGGGGGAGCGCGCCGACGAACGCCAGCGTGCTCTCGGCGCGGGCGCTGGCTCGAAGCGCTCCCAGGGCGTCTCCGATGCCGTGCATCCGGGCGGGTCCCGCCCCGGCCAGCAGCTCCAGGAGGCCCTCCTCGCCGATGGGGGCGGCCGGGGCGTCGGCGGTGGCGAGCGTCAGCGTGAACCCTGCCAGCAGCAGCACGCGCCCCACCGAGGCTGTCACCGAGACGGCGCGTTCGAACCCCGCGGAGCCGTTGCCGCCCAGGGCGCCGCTTCGATTGTCCAGGAACAGCATGGCCGAGGATCGGCGGGTGGATTCGTCCTGCCGGATCATCAATCGGCCGGTGTGGGCGACGCTCGGCCAGTGGATGCGCCGGAGGTCGTCCCCGGTGACGTACTCGCGCATGGTGTAGAACTCAGCGACCGAGCGGTGCAGGTAGCGTACGGCCGACTCGCCTGCTCCCACGCCCTGGGTGGCCAGGCGCCACGGCTCGAGGTCTTCGACCATCGGGTAGACCACCAGCTCACTGGTGTCGGTGGTCTGCACTCGGACCCGGGCCAGTCCGAAGGGGTCCGCCACGAAGATCGAGAGCGGTCCGATCTGGAACCGTCCGCGGTGCCGGCACAACACGGAGTAGGACACTGTCTGCGCGTTCTGCGATGGGATCCCAGTGACCACCACCCGGGCCGGTCGTCCGAGCGCGGCCGGAAGGGCATCCTCCAAGAGCATGAAGCTGATGGTCGAACGGCCCTCGTTGCGGACCGTCAGCGTGACGGTTACGCGGTGCCCCGGGTACACGCGGGGAGAGGAGAGATGCCGGGCCACGTCCACTCGGACCCGGCCCCACCGCACGAACGCCATGGCCAGGACCGGCAGGACGATGACCCCGGCGGCGATCATGTGCAGGTCCGGTGATCCCATGAATCGAGCGGCGATCCACAGGAACGCGCCGACGCCGAAGGCCGTCCATCCCCGTTTGGTGGGCACGGAACCTCAGGCCCGGTTCCGGACCGGCACGGGAACGGAGGCTTGGAGCTCAGCCAGGATCTCGACGGAGGTCCGGCCGCTCATCGCCGCGTCGGCCGACACGAGGATGCGGTGGGCCAGCGCCGGCACCACCAGGGCCTTGATGTCATCGGGGACCACGTAGTCCCGGCCTTCGGAGGCGGCCACCGCCCTGGACGCCCGGAGCAGCATGATCGAAGCCCGCGGGCTCGCCCCGAGATAGACGTCGGGGTGCTTCCGGCTGGCGTCCGCCAGCGAGACGATGTAGCCCTGCAGCGACGGCGCGACGTGTACCTCCCGAGCCATCAGGATCATGTCGGAGACGCCCCGCGCGTCGGTGACGGCGTCGATGTCCTCCAGCGTCGAGGCCACGCCGTGCGTCGCCAGGATGCTCGCCTCGAATTCGACGCTCGGATAACCGAGCGAGAGCCGCATCATGAACCGGTCGAGCTGGGCCTCGG
>DHWM01000017.1:4334-11215 GCA_002413185.1 Actinobacteria bacterium UBA5182 | reverse complement strand
CCCAGGACCTTGCGGAGCTCGTCCCCCATCTTCAGCTCCTCGGTGGTGAAGCCCGAACCTTCGGGGTCGAAACTCTCGACCCGAGGCACCACGTTGTAGGCGATGGTCCGTCCCATGACATCGCCGACCGGAAGGGAATCGGGCTCGGGATGGGCCAGGGCTTCCGCCTGACCGTGGAGCTTCTCCACCTGCTCGGCCAGCTCCAGCACGCCCTTCCATCCGGCTCCGCTGACCGACTGGTACGACGAGGTCACCACGAACCTCAGGCCGAAGGCCCGGTGCAACGGCCCCAGCGCCATCAGCGCGGTGATGGCCGTGCAGTTGCCATTGGCGATGAGGTTGTGATGGCCGCGCAGCGCTTCCGGGTTGATCTCGGGGACGATCAGCGGCACCTCCGGGTCCATCCGGAAGGCCGAGGAGTTGTCGATGCAGACGGTCCCGGCGGCGGCGGCGGGCGGAAGGAGCTCCCGGGCCACCAGGCTCCCCGCGGAGACCAGGGCCAGATCGATGCCCTCGAACCATCGCTTCCCGGCCACACGGACGGTGATGGCCTCGCCCCGGAACGAGACGCGCTTCCCCTCGGATCGCGGGGACGCCAGCGGAACCAGCTCGTCGAGCGGAAACGCCCGCTCCCCCAGGATCCCCACGATCGTCCGCCCGACCGCGCCGGTGGCCCCGATCACCGCAACTCTCATGCCATCCATCCTATCGGTGTCATTTCCACGGGCTACGCTAGCGCCGGCCATGGAGCATCTGTACGAACGCCTCGCCGAATCGGTCGCCAAGTGGCGCAGCGATGGACACTCGAGCGAGCCATATCCGGCCATCGCCGAAATCCTGGACTGGGCCGGCGAGACGGACGAGGGTGAGCTTCGTTTCCTCCGCAGGCCTCAGCTGCACGCGCTCGAGACGTATTGGTACCTGCGGCTGGTCGAGGGCACTGCGCACGTCTTCGATCTCTATCGCGGCCTGTTCGAGGGCCGAGCGGAGCTGCTGGAGGCGCTGGGGATCTCCGCGCAGGCCTTCGCCGAAGCCGATTACGACGGCGACCGCCTGTGGGACCTGGTCCGAACGGACGACGAGTTCGTCAAGCGGTTCCAGCTCCACTCGCTCCGCGAGACTCTCGCGCTGGACTATCCCAGCTACATCCTGGCACTGGCCATGGGTGCCGGGAAGACCATCCTCATCGGTGCCGTCATCGCCACCGAGTTCGCCATGGCCCAGGAGTACGCCGACGGGCCGTTCGTGCAAAACGCGCTGGTGTTCGCGCCGGGCAAGACCATCATCGAGTCGCTCCGCGAGCTGAACGAGGTCCCCTACGACCGCATCCTCCCGCCACGGATGCACAAGGGCTTCGCCGCCTCCGTCAAGCTGACGTTCACCCGCGACGGCGAGAAGGAGGTGCCGGTGGTCCCCGGCTCCATCTTCAACGTGGTCGTCACCAACACGGAGAAGATCCGGATCCGAAAGGAGGCCATCAGGAAGTCGGAGATCGGGCGGCTGTTCGACCCAGCGGCGATGGACCAGGCTCGATCCGAGGTGGCCAACGCCCGGCTGACCCGCATCGCCAGCCTCCCGCAGCTGGCGATCTTCTCCGACGAGGCCCATCACACGTACGGGCAGTCCCTGGAGAAGGGCCTGAAGAAAGTTCGGCAGACCGTCGACTACCTCGCCCAGAACACCAGCCTGGTGTGCGTGATCAACACCACGGGCACGCCGTACTTCAAGCGCCAGCCGCTGAAGGACGTGGTGATCTGGTACGGGCTTTCCCAGGGCATCCGCGACGGCATCCTCAAGGACGTCTCGGACAACATCCGCGGCTACGACGTCACCGACGACCCGGCCGCCTACGTCGCCCACGTCGTCCAGGACTTCTTCCGCGATTACGGCGAGGTCCGGCTGCCGAACGGAGCGCCGTCCAAGCTCGCCATGTACTTCCCGCAGACCGACGACCTGAAGGCCCTCCGGCCGGTCATCGACGAGGCCCTGGTGATGGCGGGCCTCAGTCCGACGCATGCGCTGGTCAATACATCGGACGCCACGCTCACGAAGCAGGCCGACATCGACGCCTTCAACCGGCTGAACGACCCTTCCAGCCCCCACCGTCTGGTCCTCCTGGTCAACAAGGGAACGGAGGGGTGGAACTGCCCGAGCCTGTTCGGCTGCGCCCTGGCCAGGAAGCTGAAGACCTCGAACAACTTCGTCCTTCAGGCCGCCAGCCGGTGCCTGCGCCAGGTTCCCGGCAATCAGGCCAAGGCCCGCGTCTACCTCTCGGCCGACAACTACAAGATCCTGGACACCCAGCTCGCCGAGACGTACGGCGAGACCATCTCGTCGCTGAACCGGCAGGCCACAGAACGCCGGACCAAGCGCCTGGTCCTTCGAAAGAGCGACGTCCCGCCGCTGATGGTGACGAGGGTGGAGCATACGGTGGGCAGATCCGACGAGGCCCTGGAACCTCTGGCCCTGAAAAGGCCAGCCGCGGCCGAGACCCGCCTCCACGAGCATCGCTATGTCCTGGCGGACCAACCCATCGGCCGCAGGATCCTGAAGCAGCTCGAGGACACCGTGGAGATCGCCACCGAACCCCAGACGCTGGACGCCTACGCCGCATCCACGGAGCTCGCAGCCCAATACCGACTGGACCTATGGACGGTCTACGACGAGATCAGACGGCTCTACGGCGATAAGGACGTCCCGCTCGCGCACGTGGGGCCCCTGGCCGCCCAGATCGAGGACCAGACCCGCGATTACGTGGTCTCCGACGAAACGGTGGAAGCGGCCCTGGCCCTGGTGAAGCCAGCCGGATTCAAGCTGAGCGCCGACGAGCACGGCGACGCCGTCTACACGACCGAGATCGTGTATCGGAAGGACCGCGAGCAGCTCCTGCTCTCGCTCTCCGACGTGGAGAAGTGGAACGACGGGGAGTTCGGCTTCCACTACGATCCCTACAACTTCGACTCCATGCCGGAGAAGGACTTCTTCGACCAGGTGCTTCGGACCGTCGACGTGCACCCTGACGAGGTCGAGGACGTCTACTTCACCGGCGGCATCACCGATCCGGGCAAGACCGACTTCTTCGTGGAGTACCGCGACTCCACGGGCAAGTGGCGGCGCTACACCCCCGACTTCGTGATCCGGAAGAAGGACGGCAGGGTCCTGATCGTGGAGATCAAGTCCGAACGCGCCCGCGAGGACCCCGTCAATGGGACGAACGGTGCCAAGGCCATGGCGCTCAAGAAGTGGGAGGAGCTGAACACCGACCGAATCCGCTACGAGATGATCTTCACCCGAACCGAGGCCGTCGCCCCCGATGAGCTCGCCGAGGTCCGGGCGTTCATCGGCGACGGACAAACCGACGGCTCCAGGCTCCGCATCCCAATCAATAGAGCCAAGATCGAGGAGTTCTGCCGCAAGTGGAAGATCACCGAGCTGTCCTTCTTCGGCTCGGTCCTCCGCGACGACTTCCGCCCCGACAGCGACGTCGACGTCCTGGTGGCGTTCGCGCCTGAGGCGCACCGGAGTCTCTCGAATGAGGGCGAGATGGAGAACGAGCTCCGTGAAATCTTGGGGCGCAACGTCGACTTGGTGAGCAAGAGGGCGATCGAGCAGAGTCCCAACTGGATCCGCCGCAAGGCCATTCTGGAGAGCGCAGAGCCGTATGTCGTCACGAGATGACGCCTCCGCACTCGACATGCTGATCGCGGCCCGGCGAATCCTTCAGTTCGTCGGCGATATGGACTTCGAACAGTTGATGGCGGACGATCTGACCCGGGACGCCGTCCTTTGGGAGCTGGCGGTCCTGGGCGGGGCCGCCAAACGAATCTCGCAGGGTTACAGGGAAGCCCATCCGGAGATCGAGTGGCGGTCGATCTCTGGAACCAGGGATCGCATCACGCACGGATACGACACCATCGACTACGACATCGTGTGGGCCGTGATCAAGACGCACGTACCATCTCTCGCCGAAACACTCGAGCGCATTCTTCCGGAGCCCCCCGATGGCGACGACGAAGCCTAGAGCCAGTTCGACTCCCGCAACCGTCAAGGTCACGGCTGCCAAGGGCCGGCCGATGCTGACCTGGGTCGGCAAGCGGCCGCTCACGCAGGTCACGGCCTTCCCCGCCCAGCACGTCGAGACGTTCGACCCCACCGGCGAACTGGAGAAGCCGCGCACGGAAGAGGTGTGGTCGGACTGGCCGCCGGGCTATCCGCAGGGCGGGCTGCTCTTCCACGGCGACAACAAGGAGGTCCTGGCCCACCTGCTCGCGAACGGCTTCCGGGGCAAGGTGAACCTCATCTACATCGACCCCCCGTTCGACTCGGGCGCCGACTACGTGCGGCGAGTATCGCTCCGCGGGGCGACCGGCACGGCCAAGCTCGACGGTGAGGGCTACACGCTCGGCGAGCAGATCCAGTACACGGACATCTGGGCGAACGACAACTACCTGCAGTTCATGTACGAGCGGTTGCTGCTTCTGAAGGAGTTGCTCGCCGAGACCGGAACGATCTACCTGCACTGCGACTCAAACCGGAACTATTTGCTTCGAGCGCTGCTCGATGAAGCCTTTGGCACTACGAACTTCCTGTCGGAAATCGCGTGGCGACGCTCGGATTCCCACAACGATGCAAGACGGTTTGGGGTTGTTCATGACACGATTTTGGTCTATTCGAAGGGTGACAACCCGGCGTTCAACCGACTCTTCGTACCACTTTCGAAAAAGACGAGGGAAACATGGTATCGCCATCGCGAGCCTCAAAGCGGCAGACGATACAACCTCGGAAATCTCGTGAGTCCTCATCCGCGGCCCAACCTGATGTACGAATGGAATGGCATTCAGCCGCCAGCCATGGGTTGGAGAATCTCAAAGCAGCGCATGGAAGCGTTGGACCAAGCTGGCCTTCTCATGGTGGTAGGGAAAGGAAGTAATCAAACACTCAAGGTCAAACAATACCTTGATGAGAGCAAGGGCCGTCTTCTTACGACCTGGTGGGATGACATCAGCCAGATCCGCGGCTACGGGACCGGCGCTGAGGCTCCTGATTTCCCAACTAGAAAGCCGGAAGGTCTACTCAGGCGCATCATTGAAGCCTCCAGCGACCCGGGCGATACCGTGCTCGACTGTTTTATCGGTTCCGGAACGACTGCTGCGGTCGCCCAGAAGCTTGGGCGGCGGTGGATCGGGTGCGACATCAACAAGGGTGCGGCCCAGACCACGGGCAAGCGGCTCCAGCAAGTCATCGAGGAGCAGATCGCGGCCGGCGCGCAGACCAGCCTCGGCACTGGCGAGGGCGACCGGCTCGACCCCTCCCAGCTTTCCTTCACAACCTGGCGGGTCAACGACTACGACCTCGCCATCCAGCACAACGAGGCGGTCAACCTGGCCTGCGAGCACATCGGGGTTCAGCGGATGCGGACCGACCCTTACTTCGACGGCACGCTTGGCGCCAACCTGGTCAAGATCGTGCCGTTCGACCACCCGCTCTCCCCCGTCGACCTCGAAGACCTCAAGCGGGAACTGGACAGCCGGCCGGAGGAGGACCGTTCGGTCACCCTCGTCTGCCTGGGGATCGAGATGGCCGCTCGGACCTGGGTCGAGGACTGGAACCGGCTCCGTCGCGGCAAGAACGCCGTCAACCGCGTCGAGGTCATCGAGCTCCGCTCAGATCCCAAGTACGGCAAGTTCCTCCGCCACGAGCCGGCCCGGGCCAGGCTGGCGGTGGCCCGCCGGGACGGCAAGCTCGTGGTCGATATCGAGGACTTCGTCTCGCCCACCATCGTCGAGCGCCTCGCCCAGCAGACCGGCGTGGTCCGCCCGAAGATCGAGGACTGGCGGGCCATGGTGGACTCGGTGATGATCGACACGTCCTACGACGGCCAGGTCTTCAACGTCGCCCTCTCCGACGTCCCTGAGCGCAAGCAGGACCTGGTCTCAGGCCGCTACGAGCTCCCCGCCCCCAGGGGCAAGACCACCGTCGCGGTCAAGATCACCGACATGCTGGGCGAGGAAGTCATCGAGACCTTCGGCGTCTGAGGCCTTACCCAGCGATCGGACCGCGGCATCCCGTTGAGTCACCGTTAGAGTCGCAGCGTTTCTCCAGGTCAGAGCCCTATCGCAGATTGTGAATGACATTCGAGTCTCTAAAGAAGCGATCCGCCGGACTGTCCTGGGTCCCTGACACTCTGCCGGCTCAGGCCCTCTCGGGACGGACGGTCGGGATCTCATCGGTGTGCTCGGCTCGCACCGCGGCCTGACCCGACAGGTCGAACTTCGCGTGGATGGCCTTAACCGCGCGATCCGCGTCCTCGGCCCGGATAACGCACGAGATGCGGATGGACGAGGTCGAGATCATCTCGATGTTGATGCCCTCGCCGGCCAGCGCCTCGAACATCCCCGCCAGGACGTTGGGGTGGCTCTTGATCCCCGCACCCACCAAGGAGATCTTCGCGATGTCACCATCGACCGAGAACCGCGCCGCGCCGACGTTCTCAACGATCCCGCCCAGGACCGCAGACAGCCGAGGGAGGTCGGCCTGTGGAACCAGGAACGAGACGTCGGTGCGCCCGTCGTGCGAGACGTTCTGCACGATCATGTCGACCCCGACGCCCTCGGCGGCCACATCGCGAAAGATCGCCGCGGCTGCCCCAGGCCTGTCGGGTACGTCCTCGATGGTGACCTTCGCCTCCGACGGGTCGGCCGCCACCCCCGAGATCATGGCCTCCTCCATCCGGACGTCCTCCTCGGTGATCCACGTCCCCTCGTCATGGGCGAACGAGGATCGCACGTGCACCTTCACACCGTACCGCCGAGCGTACTCGACGGACCGGAGGTGCAGGACCTTCGCCCCCGACGCCGACAGCTCCAGCATCTCCTCGTACG
>DHWM01000017.1:0-4263 GCA_002413185.1 Actinobacteria bacterium UBA5182 | reverse complement strand
TCCTCCTCCGTGATCCACGTGCCGGGTTCGTCGCTGAAGGACGAACGCACGTGGACCTTCACACCGTACCGCCGAGCGTACTCGACGGACCGGAGGTGCAGGACCTTCGCCCCCGACGCCGACAGCTCCAGCATCTCCTCGTACGACACGGCGTGGAGCTTTCGGGCCCCCTCCACCACGTGGGGATCAGCGGTGAACACGCCGGGCACGTCGGTGTAGATCTCGCAGAAGTCGGCGTCCAGGGCGGCCGCCAGCGCCACCGCCGTGGTGTCGGAGCCACCCCGGCCCAGCGTGGTGACGTCGGAGGCCGTGGACACCCCCTGGAATCCCGCCACGATGACGATCCGCCCCTGCCCCAGAGCGTCGCGGATCCGGCCCGGACGGATGTCGATGATGGTGGCTCTGCCGTGGGCGGTATCGGTGATGATGCCCGCCTGAGAGCCGGTGTAGGAAGCCGCAGGGTACCCGGCCGCGTTGATCGCCACGGCCAGGAGCGACATGGCGATGCGCTCGCCGGCGGTGAGCAGAAGGTCCAGCTCGCGCGGATTCGGCAGCGGTGTCAGGTCGTGCGCCATTGCCATGAGGTCGTCGGTGGTGGCGCCCATCGCCGAGACCACCACCACCACGTCGTAGCCGCTCCGGCGGGCGGCCACCACCCGCTCCGCCACCGCCCTGATCCGGGCGGCGTCGGCCACGGAGGTCCCGCCGTACTTCTGCACGATCACCGCCACGAACCAAGGGTATCGTGGGAGACTGCGGGTGTTCGGCCCTTGACCTTCCGGAGGGACCGCGGCAAGCTCCTCCTCGCCCCGCCGGATCGAGGTCCTGTCACATGCCGTCACGCCCACTCGCCGCCCGACTCGCTTGGGCTTGCCGCGGCCTCGTCCTGATGGTGGTGGCGCTGGGTCTTCCCATAGCCCTGGCCGGGCCCGCCCGCGCGGCGGCCTTGACCACCTTCGACAACGCCTCCGGCGCGTTCGTCTACACCAAGGCCAGCAGCGCCAAGTGTTCGACGTGTCTGTACTCCGCCACCCGGTCGGAGGTGAAGATCATGCCCGGGGGGACCGCTACGTTCCAGGTGGCGGGGACCGCGAACGTCACCGTGAGGGTTTGGGGCGCCAGCCGAACCTATTCCGTCTCCGTCGATGGAGGCGGCCCCACCTCGTACAGCACGAACGGGTGCGTGTGCTGGGAGACGGACCCGGTCGCCTCGGGGCTCTCGCTCACCACGCACTCGATCGTCGCGACCGACACCTCGCCGGCCCTCCTCAATCCTTATCCCACGAACGACCTCGACATCCAGGCGTGGTTCGTCGACTGGGGCGGCCTCGCCTTGCAGAGCTGGCGGTACTACAAGTCGACCAGCTCCCTGATCACCTACTCGAGCGTCACGTTCGTTCAGGATCCGAACACCCAGAGCGGAACGCTGGCCATGGTTCCGGCCGGCTCCGCCGTCTCGTTCTGGCTCCAGAACACGGCGAACTTCCAGCTCGAGGTGGTCGACAACGGGGCCGTCCTGTCGGTGGCGCAATCGAACAAGCTGAACACCTGGTCGGTCACGCTGGCCAACACCGGTCGGTATAAGGCCTACCACGTTGCGGACTGGGGGCTGCCCCCGGGGCTCTTAAGGGTGAGCGTCACCGTCACCTCGGGGACCCTGGCCCTGGACCAGGTAGCCCTGTCCCAGACAGCCACGCTGGGAGCGGGCACGCTCGTCTCCGTCCTGACGGCGGCCGGCTCGCCCCTCATCGGCGCGTACGGCGACTCCATCACGGTCGGCAGCTTCAGCCTGGGTCCCTCGGGAACGTCGAGCGGGTTCGCGGACCAGCTGGCGTCGCTGCGCGGGCTTCGGCTGAGCGACCAGGCCTACTCGGGGACGGCCGCGTGGTGCTACGGGCAATATCACGCGAGCTCGCTGGCTCCCTACTACCCCGGCAGGATCATCGTGGCGTACGGAGTGAACGACCTCACCGGCGCCTGGGGCTGCAAGCCCTCGCTCGACCAGTTCCGTTCGGCCATCGACGCCATCATCACCAAGGCCCAAGCGAGCATGCCCGGCGTTCCCATCTACCTCAGCAGCATCCTGCAGGCGCCGGCCAGCCTCCAGCAGAGCCGCCTGACCTGGAATCAGGCCATCGCGGGCGAGGCCGCCCTCCACGGGCTCCTCTACGTCGACCCCAGCCCCGGAATGGATCCGGCCACCGACTTCGAGGACACCGTCCACCCGAACAACTCAGGCGCGGCCAAGGTCGCCTCGGCGTGGTCGGCGGCGATCCCGTGGGGTTCGGCCGACCTAACGGTGTCGAACTCCGCCTCTCCCGCAACCGTACCCGCTGGCGGCGTCCTCACCTACAGCGTGACCGTGGCGAACAAGGGCCCGGCTGCCGCCACGTCTCCTACGGTCACCGACGTCCTGCCGACCGGCATGGCGTTCGTCTCCGCCACGGCGTCGCAGGGATCGTGCACGGGGACGTCCACGGTGCTATGCAATCTGGGCTCGGTGGCCGTGGGCGCCACGGCCACCGTCGCCATCAAGGGCAAGCCCACGGTGGTGAAGAGCACCACGGACAAGGCGTCGGTGGCCGGGTGGGAGGCCGATCCTCACACCAACACCAACGTGGCCTCGGCCACAGCGTCGGTGGCCCGGGGGAACGCCGACACCGCCGTGGCCGTACAGGCAAGCGCCTCCACGGTGCAGGCGGGCTCCGACGTAACGTTTACCGCCACCGCCTCCAACGGCGGGCCCGACCCGGCGACCGCGGTCCAGGTGACGAACGCCCTCCCCGACGGCCTGAGCTTCGTCTCCGCCCAGACCACCGCGGGGAGTTGCACGGGCGCCTCCACGGTCACGTGTTCGATCGGGACCCTGGATCCAGGGACCTCCGATACGATCACGATCGTGGCCCACGCCGACCAGCCCGGGGACGCCACGGTCTCCTCGACGGTCGCCTCCGGGGCGACGGACCCCGACCCCTCGAACAACCAGGCTTCCGCGACGATCTCGGTGACGCCGCAGCCGGCCGACCTGGCGTTGACGATGACGGACAGCCCGGACCCGGTGGCCACCGACAACGACCTGACCTACACCATCACGGTGACGAACCAGGGCCCCGGCGGCGCCACCGAGGCCACCGTCACGGATCAGTTGCCGGACGGCGAGACGCTGGTGTCAGCGACCGCGACCCAGGGGACGTGCGACTCCTCCGGCGGACCCGTCGCGTGCGATCTGGGGTCCCTGGATTCCGCCGCAAGCGCCACCGTCACGGTGGTGGTGACGCCGTCGGCGCCGGGACAGATCTCGAACACCGCCACGGTCGCGGCCGCGGAGCCGGATCCTGATGCCTCGAACGACTCCGCGACGGTAACGACCACAGTCGTCTGACCACAACCGCCGCCGGGCCCCCGCAGCCCTCAGGTCGGCGGGAGCTGCTCCTCCGTTCGATCCCACGCGCCCCGGCCCGCAGGGGGTCCGCTCGAGTCGAACACGCATCGGTACAGGATGGCCCTGGCGGGTGGGAAGCCGCCCCTGATGACGGTCCCGACGCCTTCGAGCCGCCGGATCACCAGGACGGCCACGATCGCCGTGCCCATGGCCACCAGCTCCTTGGGCTGGCCCTGGATCGCCGCGACGGCCGGCACGCCGGCCATCCCCACGGTGGTGGCCAGGCTGGTCACTCGAAGCACCCGTCCCGCCACGATCAGCAGGCCGGCCACCGTCATCTCGATCGGGAGGAGAACCAGGAGGACGCCGGCCGCGGCGGCCAGGCCTCTCCCCGCCATCTCCCGGGCGTAGAACGGGAACGAATGCCCCACCACCACGGCCCCCCCGGTGAGGGCCAGCCAGGGCGAGTCGAGACGCCCCCAGTGCCTCGCCGCAAGGACGTAGACCAGGCCCTTCAGCACGTCGGTCGTGGCCGCCACCACGGTCCACGCCACCCCGAGCTCCTTCGCCATGAGGATGTGGGGATCGGTCTCGCCGGCGGTGCGCCGAGCCGATTCGAGCACCCCGTGCGCGCCCTTCGCCCTGGCCAGGATCCACGTGGAGGGGAGCGTCCCGGCGAGGTATCCGCCGGCCATACAGGCCAGGCGGCTCCAGGTCATGGGGCTAGCGTAGCCCGCTCAGTCGCGGTAGAAGGCCAACCCCACCATGCCGGGTCCCGTGTGCGCGCCGATCACGGGCGTCACCTCCACGACCAGGCGCTCTACGACATTCGCTCGTTCCACCACCGAGGCGAGGATCGCCTCGGCATCCTCGGGGGCGGC
>DHWM01000138.1:3243-3466 GCA_002413185.1 Actinobacteria bacterium UBA5182 | reverse complement strand
ACAGCAACCAGACGGTCACCGTCTGGAACGTGCGGAGCGGGCGGCGGTTGGGGCGCGTGAAGGTCGGCGATGACGTCTGGCTTCCGAGCTTCTCCGAGCGCTTTATGCGATCGGAGCCTGCCCGCCAGCATGCTGGCGAAAGCGCTCCTTCCACGACCGCCACGCCACAGCCGCCCGGTCCCAGTTGGCCTGCTGCTCGGCCTTCCAGAGATCCGCACGAATG
>DHWM01000138.1:0-2976 GCA_002413185.1 Actinobacteria bacterium UBA5182 | reverse complement strand
GCCGAAGCGGCGCGCTGACCTGCCGAGAGTCTGCGGTCAGACACCCGAGGCCGCTCTGGGCACGGTTCGCTGGATCCGTTCGATCCGCTCCAGCCACGGGCGGGCTCCGAGACGCTCGAAGATCTCTCGGGCTTCGGCCAACAGGGGATCGGCCTCGCCCACACGGCCCTGTGCGACCAGGAACTCGGCCAGTTCGGCGAGCGGCTGGGCCAGGGTGAAGGGATCGCCGATCTTCCTGAGCTGCTCGATCGCCGCCGTGAATCCCTCCTCCGCCGCCTGAAGATCTCCCCCCTCTGCGGCCAGCCGCGCCGACATCCGGGAGATCTCGCCCCTGAGAGCGGGCGAGATCTCGCGTCCCGGCCAGGACCGGACTTCGGCCAGGAGTCCCTCGGCCTTGGCCAGATCGTGCATCTGGAGCGCGGCCTCGATCGCCTCCACGGCGCCCCACTGGACCGACCACAGATGCGCCCCCGTCGACTCCTTGACGGAAACCGCTTCCATGGCTGCGTCGAAGGCTTCCTGCCAGCGTCCCTCCGCCCGCCGAACGAGGGCCCGCGTGTGGGCAGTTGTCGACCGGTTCTGTTCGTCTGCCGTCGATTGAGGAAGGCCCACGAGTTCCTCCAGCAACGAACGGCCCCGTTCGACCTCGCCCCGGTCGACGGCGATCTGGACGAGCACGGGGAACGTCCATGCCATGGCGAAGCCGGCACCCGGAACCTCCTGCGGTGACGGGATCTCCCCAGCCCATGAGATCGCCTCGTCCCATCGACCGAGGGTCATCGTGTGGCCCGTGACGTGGGCGAGAAGCGACCACTCCCACGTTCGGATGCCGACCTTCCGAGCAAGGGCCAGTCCGTCCATCGCGTAGCGTAGCCCCTCCTCGGACCTGTTCCGTCCCTCCGCCAGCGTGGCGGACAGGTTGACGTAGGCCCGGAGAGCGGCCGCATGGAGTTCGTTGTCCAATGCGATCTTGAGCGAGTGCGCCACCAGCGCGAGCGCCTCCTCGAAACGGCCACTCCTGCCGAGGATGACGCTCTTCGTGTTGAGGGCATGGGCGAGGACCATGGGGAGGTCCAGCGATTCGGCGATGTCCAGAGCAAGCTCGACGCGTTCGCGGCCCGCGTCCATGTGCCCGCTGAAATAGTGGAAGCGGGCGAGCTGCGCGGCGAGCACGGCCAGATCCTCGTCGGGCTCGTCGCCGGCGAGAACCGAGAAGGCCCGCTCCATCCGGTCGAGGGCCTCGTCCAAGCGGCCCTGGTCCCAGAGCACTTCTGCAAGCCGGGCGTCGACCCTCGCTGCGGCGTGCTCCAGGCCCCCATCGCGGAAGAGCTGGATCGCCCGTTCGAAATGCGCTGCCGCTTGATCGTTCAGCGCTGCCCTGCGCGCCATGTCACCCGCCTGCTCGGAGAGCTCGGCCTGCAGTGTGGGCTCGTCGGCGAGATCAAGGGCCTGCTCGAAGTACCGCTGGGCGTCGCCACTCGCCGCCAGTGAGGCCGCTCGCCTGCCGGCGCGCTCCAGCCGCTCCCGAGCCTGGGTCCTGATCTCACCCGCGTCCGGTGCTTCCGGCGCGGCCTCGTACGCCTGGATGTAGTGGGAGGCGACGATCTCCACGATCTCTTCCTGGTCTGCTCCCCAGGACTCCTCCAGCTGCTTGGCTGCGGCGAGGTGCAATCCTTTCCGCTCCTTCCTGGAAAGCGTCTCGTACGCGACCTGCCTGACCAGATCCTGGAGGAACCCGTACTGGCCCCGCTCGGGTGACCGGGGATCGACCTGGATCCCCAGGACCTCCTTCCGGACGAGCGCCATCAGCACCTGTTCGAGGTCGGCCTCCGCATTCCTCGTGGAGGCGGCCAGCGCCTGCCGGGTGAAGGTTTTGCCCAGCACCGAGGCGTCCTGCACGACGCGTCGCTCCTCCTGCGTGAGCCCATCGAGTCGGGCCGCTATGAGGGCGTGCAGCGTCTCGGGGACGTCGAGCGTTCCGATCGGCCCGGCCGGCCGGTACCCGGCTCCCTCCGGTACCAGGAGCCCCCGGTCGATCAGCATTCGAACGGTCTCCACCGCATACAGTGGAACCCCTTCGGCCCGGTCGAGGATCTGGTCCCTGACCTCCACGGGTAGACCTGGAACGAAGCCGGCCAGGAGCGCCTCCATGGCCTCCCTCGAAAGCGGCTCGAGGTAAAGGGAGGTGAAGTTGCGCCGGGAGGCGCCCCAACCCGGTGCGCGATCGGTGAGCTCTGGCCGCGCGAGGGCGATGACGAACAGCGGACGGTTTCGCGACCATTCGAGGAGGTATTCAATGAAATCCAGCTGGGCACTGTCGGCCCACTGGAGGTCCTCGAACACCATCACCACCGGATGGGTCTCGGCCAATCTCTCGAAGAAGACGCGCCAAGCGGCGAAGAGATCCTCTCGCTCGCGAGCTTCGCGCTCCTCCAGACCGAGCAGATGCGCCAGGCGCGGCTCCACCCACTGCCGCTCCTCCGGGTCGGGCAGGTTTTGCTCCAGAGTGCTTCGAAGCTTGGCCAGCGCCGACGTGGGCTCCTCTCCCTCCGAGATCCGGCACCGCATCTTCACCATCTCGGCGAGTGCCCAGTACGTGATTCCCTCGCCGTAAGACAGGCAACGCCCACGGTGCCACAGGACCAGTTCGGCGAGGCCTTCCAGGTATTTGAAGAACTCCCACGACAACCGGGACTTGCCGATCCCGGCGATCCCGACGAACGAGACCAGGTGGGCCTTCTTCTCCTCGGTCGAGCCGTGGAACAGCTCTTTCACCAACCGCAGCTCGCGGTCACGACCTGCGAACGGTGGTTCGAGGCCGGTCGACTTGTAGGCCCCGCCGATCCCGGCCACGACCCGGACCGCTCGCGACAGCGGGACGCGTTCGGCCTTGCCCTTCAGCTCGTGCTCCCCGGCGTCCTGGTAGACGATGGCTGCTTCGGTCGCCCGCCGTGTGGCCTCGCCGACCAACACCGA
>DHWM01000101.1:6651-6956 GCA_002413185.1 Actinobacteria bacterium UBA5182 | reverse complement strand
CATGGACCCGGAGCAACTACCGGTGGAACGTCTACCCCCCCGTGGTCTTTCGACCGTGGACAGTTGATCTCCCGAGCCAGCGGGGGTTCGTCACGTTCCACTGTGACGAACCGGTGAGCCAGAAGCAGCTCTACGTCATGCAGTTCACGGAGCACGACTGGCCGCGTGACTAGGGGCGCCGACCGCGCGTCAGCGAGTTCCTAGCCACCCTCCTCCGACCGCTCCCGTTCCTCCCACTCCCTCCGCCTGCCCTCTGGACCGAGGTCGTAAAGGCGCTTGCACTCGGGACAGATCGGGAAGCGTTC
>DHWM01000101.1:635-6557 GCA_002413185.1 Actinobacteria bacterium UBA5182 | reverse complement strand
ACGGCTGGTGGGATGTCGTGCCATCGAGCACTGATCCATTAGGGCGCCGCGTACTCCTCCAGGCTCGAAGCGGTCGAGGCGGAAGGAGGAGAGGTTGATCTTCGTCGGGATCGACTGGTCGGAGACCCACCACGACGTCTGCCTGATGGACGTCGAGGGGCGGGTGCTCGCGACGGGGCGGGTGAGCGACGGCGTCGAAGGGCTCGCTCGGCTCCACGAGATGGTTGCCACGCACGCAGAGGACCCGTCCGGGGTCGCCGTGGGCATCGAGATCGACCGGGGGCTGCTGGTCGGCGCCCTCGTCGCCACGGGCTACGCCGTCTACGCCGTCAACCCGCTGTCGGTCGACCGGTACCGGGACCGCCACCGGGTCTCCGGGGCGAAGTCCGACCCCGGTGACGCGAGGGTCCTGGCGGACCTCGTGCGGACCGACCGGCACCTGCATCGCCAGGTGGCGGGGGATAGCGAGCTCGCCGAGGCGGTGAAGGTCCTGGCCCGGGCCCACCAGAGCCTGATCTGGACCCGCCAGCGCCAGTTGAACCAGCTCCGGAACGCCCTACGGGAGTTCTACCCGGCCGCGCTGCAGGCCTTCGGAACCGACCTGGCCTCTTCGAACGCCCTGGCGGTGCTCGGCGTGGCTCCCACCCAGGCCGAGGGCCGATCCCTCTCCGTGGCTCGGATCGCCGCCGCTCTGAGGCGGGGAGGCCGGCGGCGACGGGTGACCGCACGGGCCGAGGAGATCAAGGCGGCGCTCCGGAGTTCCCAGCTCGAAGCGCCGGCGGTGCTCGCCCGGTCCTACGGCGCGGTCGTCCTCTCCACGGTGCGGATCGTGGCCGAGATGACCTCCCAGGTCGAGGTCCTTCACCGCGAGCTGGAAGCCCGTTTTGAGGGACACCCGGACGCCGAGATCCTGCGCAGTCTTCCCGGACTCGGCCTGGTCCTCGGCGCCCGGGTCCTCGCGGAGTTCGGGGATGACCCGACCCGCTACGCCGATCCTAAGGCCCGCAAGAACTACGCGGGGACCTCCCCCATCACCAAGGCCTCGGGGCGCTCGAGGGTGGCCCTGGCCCGCTTCGCCCGGAACCGGCGCCTGGCGGACGCCATCGAGATGTGGGCCTTCTGCTCGATCAGCTGCTCTTCGGGCGCCCGGCGCTACTACGATGCACACCGGGCCAGGGGCCATACCCACCGGCGGGCTCTACGATCTCTCGCCAACCGGTGGGTGGGCATCCTCCATGGCTGCCTCCGACATCGAGCGCCCTACTCGGAAGCGGTGGCCTGGTCGACGGTCGACGAGGCCGCAGCTTGAAAGTTACGGCCGTGGGATGTCTAGCTGGGCCAGGCCGTCCTGCTCGTTCTTCCGCTTGCACTCGGCGATGAGGAACAAGTCGGCCTCCGTCTTCTCGGCGCAGTTGAACACCGCGATGTCCACGGGGTAGGACTTCGCCTTGTCCGCCGGGGACCTCCTCACCCGGAACTGCGGATGCGTCTGGACGTGGGTCTTCGGGTAGCCGTAGTCCTCGACGAGCCGCTGCGCGAGCACCTGCACCGCCTCGCGCTCCTCCGGCGTGTCCCGGACGACCTGGCGGGTGATGTAGTCCGCGAGAAAACCCGGCGGCGGGGCCTTCGTGCCGGGCGTCACTTGGTCTTCTTCCTGGTCGCTCGCGGCTTGTTCCAATACGGACTGTGGCATGTCGGGCAGACCGTTGGATCGGGCTTCCGTGGCTTCCAGACGTGGCCGCAGCGTTCGCACTTGAAGCCGGGAAGCGTCACCTTCGCCACGAGGCGAGAGTGTCACAGTTCCGCTATCTCAAGTCAAGACATTCAACACCAATCATACAGCAACGGTCCTGCTCGCGGGCTGGTGGGTGCGTCATCGCACACATCACCGAAAAGAGTCAGTCCTCGCCCTTCCCGGACCCGACCCGACCCGACCCGACCCGCCAGGCCTACCGCTCGTCCTGATGTTCCCCCACTTCGGCGCCGGCATGGCCGAGGGTCTCGGGGTCGGCGACAACACCCCACCATGGTGGTCACGCGCGGCCTCGCGGAGCTCACGCGCCTTGGGGGTGGCCATGGCGCCGAGCCGCCGACGTTCGGCGGTCTGGCGGTCACGTGCATCTTGAAGCACAGCCGGAACCGCGACGTCGGGGAGCAGCTCGGGAAAGGGCGTTCGCCTGACGAGATCCTGGCCGAGATGAGGATGGTCGCCGAGGGCGTGAAGACGGCGTCGCTCGTCATGGAGCTCCCCGAGAAACACGGAGGGCTGGAGATGCCGATCTGCTCGCGGATCGACGGCGTCGTCAACGGGCGGCTGACCGTCATGGACGCGTACGAGGGCCTCATGCGAACCGCGCCCGGCACGAGGCCGAGCCGGGCTAGATGCGCTCCCGAGTCCTGTCGCCGTGCGGTAGAGTCGGGTCGGACCCTAGGAAGGGTTCGATGAGTTCGAAGGAGAAGGGCGGTGCCGACACGAACAAGCAGCCGGTAGCTCAACCTCAAAGAGAGGCTTTAGGCGAAGACGAGCAAAAGATTGGGAACTGGCGCCTCTCGGGCGAACGAGCCGGCCGCTCGCGCCCAGTGATCGACCGCGCCATACTCGGGAACGAGTGACGATCCTCTGCTACCACGCAATCGATACCGCCTGGTCCTCTCCCCTCGCAGTGCGGCCGGACGCCTTCGCTGCGCACTGCGCGTGGCTGGCGGCGCACCGCCGTCTGGTGGATCTCGAAGAGGCTGTCGAGCGGATGGGCGCTAGCGGCCGGCTGCCACGTCGCACGGTGGCCGTCACCTTCGACGACGGATTCGCCTCCCTCTACGACGAGGCCCTTCGGGTCCTCCGTGACCATGACGTGCCGGCAACGGTGTTCCTGGTCTCCGGGACGCTCTCGTCCGAACCGCAATCCGTCGATTGGGTGGACACGCCCGTCCCGGACACTCTCCGTACACTCACGGCCGACCAGATCGCCGCAATGCGGTCCCAGGGCATCCGCTTCGGGTCGCACTCCCACACACATCGCGATCTGACCTCGCTGACTGACCAGGAATGCCTGGCCGATCTGACGACGAGTCGTGGAATCCTCGAGGATCTCCTAGAGGAGCCCGTCCGCATGTTGGCATACCCGCGCGGCTTGCACGATGAGCGCGTGCGGCGGCTGGCAGCCCGCGCCGGCTTCACGCACGCCTTCGCGCTCCCTGAGCGTCGTGAGCAGGCAGGGCCGTACTCCATTCCTCGGGTGGGGATCTACCGGGGCAACGGGGTGCGGACGGTGCAGGTAAAGGTCTCGCCCTGGTACCTCTCGGTTCGGACTGGCCGGCTCGCCCCGGTCCTCGGATCTATTAGGGGACCCGGCCGGAACGGTCGCGCGGATCACCGTGGCGACGGTCCCGGCGCAGGCCGGTTCGGCGCCCGGCATACCGCTCGCTTCGGATGACCGCGATCCAGCCGCGGCTCGCTCGGCGACAGACCCAGGGTACGGGTTTCATGCTCCTCGCCGCGACGATCGGTGTGGTGGTCGGGATCCTCTCGGCCAAGGATCCGCCGATCGCGGTCGCCGTATGCCTGGTCGCGGTAGCCGCTCCTGCAGCCATCCTCAAGCCCAAGCTCGTGCTGTACGGCCTCACCGTCACGGTGTTCACCGAGTTCCTCACCGTGGGAGGTGTGACCGTCGGCCGGTTCGCCGTCCCGCTCGCCCTGGTCGCGGTGATCGCCGAGCTCGGTCAGGCCCCGGCCCGTCTGCGAGAGGGAGGACTGATCCTCGCCTTCGCCGCCGCCTACACTCTCCTGGCGGTGGCGAGCCTGTTCTGGACCCGGAGCTCTATCGGGACGGTGACGCAGCTCGGCTCGCTCGGGATCGCGCTCGTCTACGCCGCCGCGTTCGCGGTTCTGGTCCGCAGCGAGCGAGATCTCCGCATTGTCTTCTGGATCATCACCGCCTGCGCGCTGGTCCTCGGGTTGTACTGGATCGGGAGCTTCGCCCTCGGTGTCGCCCGTTCGGCCAACTCGGCGGGCGACCCGAACTTCTTCGCAGCCGACCAGGTGGTCGCGCTGCCGATCATCCTGGTCTTGGGGTCGTGGACGAAGTCGAACGGGTTGCGGGCGCTGCTCATGCTGGTCGCCGCCGTCGTCGCTGCGAGCGTCGTGGCAAGCCTCTCTCGAGGAGGCGCCCTGACGCTCGCGGTGGGCGGCCTGCTGGTGGTGCTCCTGCCCGGACCCATGCTCTTTCGGACCCGGGCACGCAAGGCCACGTTCATCTTCGTCGCTGCAGTCGGTCTCGCGTTGATCATTCCCGTCGCTGGTCCGGCCCTCAATCAGCGGTTCAAGAAGGGCCTCGAGACGTCCCAGGTCGGCGGGCGCCGGGCGGATCTGTGGCTCGGAGCAGCGAGCGCCTACGCCCGCAACCCGGTCCTCGGCATTGGGTACGGGGCCTTCAAACCGACCATGTTCCATTGGCTCATATCGACTCCCGGTGTGCGTTTGAACCTGTTCTCCCCGGGCAGCCTGCGGAGCGGCCAACCGGTGCACAACGACTATCTGGAGTCGCTGACGGAGCTCGGCCCGTTGGGGCTCTTCTTCTTCCTCGGGATGATCTGGACGACTGGTCTCTCGTTCGTGCGAACTGCCCGCCGGGCCAAACGCCTAGGCGACCAGTTCATCCGCGCGGCGAGCACAGCTCTGGTGATCGGCCTGGTCACCTTCGTGGCCGGGTCCTTCTTCCTCCCCACCGAGACGAGCCGGACCCTCTGGGTGTTCGTCGGCCTGTCGTTGGCGCTGCCCGAAGTTCTCCTAGCCCAACACGACGCGACCGCGACCGGGGGGCGGCCGCGGGTCCCAGATGTCAGCGGCCGGCGGCTGGATGCGCCGATGCTACGATTGGCACCCCATGTCGGACCCGCCAGCGCCTCCTAGCCTTCCTCACTACCTGGGCATCCTTCGCCGAAGGCTGCCACTGATCACACTCACCACGATCATGGCTGTGACAGGTGCCCTCGCCTACTCGGTCCTCCAGCGTCCCGTGTACCGCTCCTCCACGACGATCGTCTTCGACGTGCCGCCCACCGCCGTCCAGCCGACGGCACAAACGCTGAGCGAGCTCGTCGAGACGTATGGCGTCGCCAACCCAATCATCAAGCGGCTGCGCCTCGACACGGTGCCCAAGTCACTGCTCTCCAACATGACGGTGGTCACCAAGCCCGACACCGCGGCCGTCACGGTGCTCTACGACGATACGGACCAGGCCCGGGGAAAACGGATCCTGGGAACCTTCGGCGACGTGTTCGGCCCGTTGGCACAGAAGCTGCTGGACGACGAAACCCAGCTGTCTCTTGACGCGAGCAGCCTGTCGAAGGGGGCGTCGGTGCGGGTGGCCGACCTACGGTTCGTCGGCAAGGTGGAACCCAAGCCGGTGCGCAACGTCGCCGTGGCCGCGTTGCTGGGGTTGTTGTTGGGGGTGGTGGCCGGGATGGTCCGCGAGCAGTTCGACGACACGGTTCGCGGGGTGGAGGGCGCAGAGGAGGCCTTCGGCCAGCCAGCCACGGTGTCGCTTCCTTCCGGCGTCCTCGGTCACCGCCCCTTCGCGGGGCCCACGCGACGAGGGCTGGACCCAGTCATGGCCGAGCTCGCCATCCAGCGCCTCGTCGCCGACATCCTGTGGACCCCCGAATCCAGGGACACCCGAACCCTGTTGGTGACCAGCGGCCGGCCGGAGGAGGGCAAGACCACGGTCACCGCCAACCTGGCCGTGGAACTGGCCAGCGCCGGGTACCGAGTCATCGTGGTGGAGGCCGATCTGCGCCGGCCCATGCTGCACCATTACCTCGAGCTGGACGCCTCGGCCGGGCAGATCGGACTAGACGCGGTGATCCGTGGCACGGCCACCCTCACCTCCACCATGGTCGAGGTCCCGGTGTGGCAACGCAACG
>DHWM01000101.1:0-345 GCA_002413185.1 Actinobacteria bacterium UBA5182 | reverse complement strand
GCCGGCTTCGCGCCATCGTCGCCGGCCCCGGTCATCAGTGGCCGTCCGAGGTGGAGGTGAAGCGGGTCCAGGAGATCCTGAGCACCCTTCGGAACTGGGCCGACTACGTGATCTTCGACGCTCCCCCCATCCTGGTGGTCCCCGACGCCTATCCTTTGGTGAGCGCGGTCGACGCCGTAGTAGCCGTAGTGCGCAGCGACAGGTCCACCCGGAAGTCCACCGCCTCGATGAGCAGACTCATAGGAAGGCTGGGGGCCCAGCGGGTAACGCTCGTGGTGACCGAGGTCGAGGGCGCCCAGGAGAGTGGGTACTACGCCTACGCCACCCCCCGGCCATCCTGAGCCG
>DHWM01000177.1:6473-6815 GCA_002413185.1 Actinobacteria bacterium UBA5182 | reverse complement strand
CACCCGGCTCACAGACCCAGGAGCCGCCGGGCGCATCGCCGCTGACGGGACCGAGGACACGTTACGCCGACACCGCGTGCCTTGTTGCCCCTTCGCCGGGCCTCAAGTACCCGGCGGGCCGGACCTGGTTCCGGTCGCCGGTTCATGGGAGGCGAGGGGCGGATGGGTTCGGTCCATCGGCCTGCAAGTCAGAGGCCATTGGTCCCCCAAACGACTGACACCCGCCGTCTACCATTCTGTCTAGAGCTTGACCGGGTAAGTGAGTTCGTTCTTGAACTCCGACTCGACGGCACGACGAAGGCCGGGGTGGCCTCGGCCTCGAGACTATGGATGGCCCCACTC
>DHWM01000177.1:0-6243 GCA_002413185.1 Actinobacteria bacterium UBA5182 | reverse complement strand
CTATGGATGGCCCCACTCGTCAATCATGGGGTGGCGCCGGTAAATGAGTTGAGCCGACCTTCGCGCGAAATTCCAGCGACAAAAATCATCGCTCGTCGATTGCCTTGCCGTCCGCGCGGCAATCCGTATGGGACAGCGTCATGCACAGCCCCGGCGATCCCGACGCGTTCATGGACTCATAATCCGGCGGTCGAAGGTTCGAGTCCTTCCAGCCCCACACCGCGGCAGGTCCCTTCTGTGCGGAACCGGCGTTCGACGGAGTGACAAATGCCGTGTTCCTGGGAACATATCCAGTACGCCCAATAGGTGCGCGGATGTGACCGCCGGCCCGCGGAGGCGTTCGAGCGTCATGCCACGACGTGACAGCCGCTTCACCCGGTTGCTCGCGAAGGAGCGTGACCGATATGCCGACGGTGAAGGCGGGAAGAACGACCGACATCAGGGACCAGACGGCCGAGGGCGCAGACGCGGCCGCCGAGCAACCCCTCCCTCCTGAGGCGGTCCTGCTCGAGATCGCCGAACTGCTCATCTCCGAACGATCACCCGAGCGGGTCCTTGATGCGGTGGCCGACGCCGTGGCCCAGCTCATCCCGCACGACACCCTCACCGTCTACCAGGCGAACCCCCTCCTGAAGGTGCATCATCCCGTCCTGGTTCGCGACCTGTATGCCGAGCAGATCGAGGCGATGGGCAACATCCCCTTCGGGCAGGGCATCACGGGCAAGGTCGCCGAATCCCGCGTTCCGCAACTGGTGAACGACGCGCACCTCGACGAACGCGCCCACCAGGTCCCCGGGACGCCGGTCGAGCCCGAATCACTGATCGCCATCCCGCTCCTGGCTCGGGGGGAGCTGAAGGGCATCCTGTGCATCTACCGGCTGGGCGACCAGAACCACTTCTCGGATGAGGAGTTCGCGCTGGCAATCCGGTTCGGCAAGATCGCCGCGCTCGCCATCGACAACGCCGAGACCCGGATGCAGCTCGAGAAGGACGTCGTCACCGATCACCTGACCGGGTTGTTCAACCATCGTTACTTCCACGAGCGGCTGGCGGAGGAGGTCCGTCGCTCGAACCGCCTCCGCTCCCCGGTCGCCATCCTGGTGTACGACATCGACGACTTCAAGCAGGTCAACGACGCCCATGGGCACCTCGTCGGCGATCAGGTCCTTCGCACCCTGTCGGTGGTCTCGCGCGACACGTGCCGCCAGGAGGACGTGGTGTGCCGGATCGGCGGTGAGGAGTTCACCGTCATCCTGCCCGGGAGCGACGAAGCGGCCGCCCGCCGGCTGGCCGACCGCCTGGTGGCGAACGTCGGCGCTACTCCCTTCCCCGAGGCCGGTCGGGTCACCGTCAGCGTCGGGGTGGCGGCGGCTCCGCAGGACTCGTCCGGACCGCGGGAGCTCTTCGCCTGCGCGGACCTCGCGCTCCGCCGGGCCAAGTCATTGGGAAAGAACCGCGTGTGTGCCTTCGCCGACCTGGACCGCACAGATGAGGACGCCGGCCGACGTCCATCGAAGCGGCCGCGACGAGGGCAGCCCGAGCGCCGAGTGTCTCCGGTCCTCGCCGCCCGCGGAGAGCTCCGCTCCGTGGCTGAGCTCCGAATGCTGCGGAATCTCTCGATGAAGCTGAACACTCTCAACGACGTGGCGCAGATCGGAGAGGCCGTCGCTGCGGAGCTGAGAGGCCTCGTCGACTACCACAACTGCCGGGTCTATCTGCTGGACGACGCCGAGCAAATGCTCATCCCCATCGCCTTTCGGGGCCAGCTCTCCGAGTACGAGGGAGAGACCTACGAGGCGCTCCTCACGAAGATGGGCGAGGGCATCACCGGCACCGCCGCCACGACGGGCCGGACGATGTACGCACCCAACGCGTCCACCTCCGACGTCGCGGTGCAGATCGCCGGCACGGCGGACATCGAGGAGTCCATCCTGGCCGTTCCCCTGAGCTACGGCGAACGGGTCACCGGCGTGCTGGTCCTGTCCAAGCTGGGCGTCGACCAGTTCGACGAGGAGGACACCCGGCTCCTGGAGGCGCTGGCCTCGAACCTCGCCATCGCCCTCGAGAGCGCGCGGCTCCTCGAGAGCGAGCGACAGGCCAGAGCCACGCTCGAGGAGGCGTACCTCTCGACCATCGAGGCCCTGGCCAACGCCGTCGAGGCCAAGGACGAGTACACCAGTGACCATTGCCGGGCTCTCGCCGGGATGTCGCTCGCCGTCGGCCAGGAGCTGGGCATCGAAGGCGATCGGCTCAAACACCTCGAGCTGGGGGCGCTGTTCCACGACATCGGCAAGATCGGGGTCGCCTCCGACATCATCCGGAAGCCCGGCCCGTTGACCGCCTCGGAGCGGCGGGAGATGAACCGCCATCCGGAGGTGGGAGCGCAGATCCTGGCTCCCGTGCCCTTCCTGAAACCGGTCCGTCCCATCGTGGAGGCATCCCACGAGCGGTGGGACGGCGGAGGCTATCCGAAGGGTCTCACCGGCGAGAACATCCCTCTGGAATCGCGGATCGTGTTCGTGTGCGACGCCTTCCACGCCATGACCACCGACCGCCCGTATCGCTCGGCGCTGCCGCCGAAAGAGGCCTTTCGCCGGTTGCGGCTCGCTTCCGGGACCCAGTTCGATCCCGCCGTGGTGAAGGCGTTCCTGGCGCTGCACGCGGGCGGCCGCGAACTCAGGACGAACGAGGCCTGAGCGGACGACGTCTCAGGGTTGGACGGCCTCCGTCAACGCGTCGAGGCGCTCCTGCACCGATCCCCGGAGGGTACCGAAGGAGATGGCGTTCTCCTCCAGCAGCGCCATCATCCGTTTGTCGATCTCCTTCTGAAAGGCGGGGTCGAGGGGCCGCAAGCCGTCGGGCACGATGTCGAACTCGATGGGCAGATAGAACACGTGGGTGTACTGGCTGCGAAGGTGGAACCGGGCGATGCGGACACATTCCTCCCACAGCGCGATCTCCCTTCGCGGTGGCTGCGGTTGGTTGTCGAGCACCCAGCCCGCGTACGCCATGACGTCGATCAGCGAGCGATCGCCGACGAAGTCCGGATGGGTCAGCTCGTTGTGGAGCTGCTTCAGGAAGATCAGGGTCTCGACCTCGGGCGTGGCGTCCTTGTCGAGCTTGAACCCCAGCGCCGCGACCTCCCGGGCGGTCTCCGGGAGCAGGGGGAGCTCCAGGCGTGCCGACGCCGCTTCGGCCAGAGTGGTCTTGCCAGTGGAGAACGAACCGACGATGGCGATCCGAGGCATGGACCCGACAGGATAGCGCGGGCCTCTAACGGCCCTTGAAACGGGGGGCCCGGCGCTCCAGGAACGCCGCCACGGCCTCGCGGTGGTCCTCGCTCTGCACGGCGGCGGTCTGGGCGTGGGCCTCCCGTTCGAATTCGACCTCGAGCGGCGTCTCCGTCGCGCGGTCGATCAGGGACTTGGTGAGCGCGGTGGTGACGGGGGAGAAGGCGGTGACGGCTCGAAGGGTCTCCTCCGCCTGCTTCAGGAGTTCACCCTCAGGGACCATTCGCTGCAACAGGCCGATGGCGAGCGCTTCGTCGGCCTCGATCATCCGGGCCGACCACACCAGCTCCTTGGCCCGAGCGGGGCCGACCAACCTGGCCAGATGGTGCGATCCACCGAGGTCGGGGATCAGCCCGTACTTCCCTTCCAGCATCCCGAACTTCGCGTCTTCCGCCCCCACCCGCAGGTCGCACGCCAGCGCCAGTTGGAAGCCCGCACCGACGGCGCGCCCCTGGACCGCCGCGACGGTCGGCTTCTCCATCCTGGCGATCACCCGGTAGGGCCGCTGGGCCACCCGAACGAACGACCGGAATCCGCTGCCCTGAAGGCCGGCCAGCGCTCCCAGAGAGTTGAGGTCGATGCCCGCGCAGAAGCTGGGGCCGTCGCCGGCGATCAACACGCCCCGGACATCCGGGTCCTCGGCGGCGCGCTCGGCGGCGTCCCCGAGATCGGTGAAGACCTCCGGGCTCATGGCGTTGCGCTTGTCGGGCCGGGCCAGCGTGATGGTGGCCAAGCCGTCATTCACCTCGAACCTGACGGTTTCGGATCCGCTCATGGAGGTCCCCCCGCTGTGATGGCGTGAACCTATACCATCGCCCGGTGAGCGGCCCCTCGGACGTCCCGCGAGCAGCATGCTTCCTGTGCGGAAGGCCCACGTACGATCCCGACAAGCGGGAGCGTCCGTGGAGCCGGGGGGTGTCGGGCGGCGGGCAGGTGCTGGTCTGCCCGGTGTGCCAGCGCGACCGCCAGGACTGGGCCGCGCGGCTCGACCGGTGCCAGCGATGCGGCAGCCCCCGCCTGTCGCTGATGCTCGGCGAGGTGACGTGCCGGGCGTGCGGATTCCTGGCCGGCTCGGAGCCGTCGGCCAGCCCGGACCCGGTCGTGCAGAAGTTCCTGGGCGCTTAGCTCAGCGGTGGCCACGGGTGGGGATCTTGTGGAAGCAGCGCGCCGCGATCAAGTGGTTGGTCGGTCCCGAGTCCGCTCGAGTTCCTCAGGTGGGGTCACCATCCTTCGGAGCGTGCGCGCGAATGAAGCGAAGCTCCGCTGGCGGCACGACTGTCTTCACCATCGGCACGCCTGTACGCGGGACCTGGGTGTAATCGAACGAGTTGGAGAAGTCATACGCCGCCCCATCAGCGTCTGGTACCAGCGGCGTGAGCCCGAAGAGGTGCTCCGTGTAGGCGAGGAGCCCCATGAACGTGGTCGGAGTCGAGTCGGTGTACCCCGCCTTCGCGTAGGGGCTGACGATGACCATGGGGACCCGGATGCCCCAGTCCGTGTTGAACTGGACGGGATTGACGTGGTCGTAGAAGCACCCGCAATCGTCGTACGTGATGAAGATCGCCGTCGTCATCCAGTCCGGGCCGTTCTCGATGGCAGACACCACGGAACCAATCCAGTTGTCCCCGATTGCCATCGAAAACCCGTTGTGCTGGCTGGTCGATTTCCTCGGAGTCACGATGCTGAGTGCCGGCAGGTTCCCGGCAGTGGCATCCGTCAAGACATTGGCGGCGGGGACCCAATTCTGGCGCTGGGTCCCGCCCAAGCATTCGTAGAACGTCGGGCAGATGTTCCACCTGTACCCGTCCGAGCCGGCCCCCGCGTACAGCTTCCAGGCCTCGGACGCCGCGTCCATGCTGTCGAAGATAGTGGGGACGTAAGCCACGGGTGACGCCACCACTGGACCGTTGCCGTTGGCGTCAGGGATGCAAGTGGGGACAAGTGTCGACGTCGTTCCATCCGACCACTGTTCCTCCTTGTTCGAGTCGCACCCCCACCCGGGGCCGACGGTGAATCCTGGGATCACCATTTTGGGGTTGTCCCCCTCGAAGCCGTCCAGGGTTGCCGACGCCAGGACCATGTGCCCAGCCCAGGACGGGCTGGTTCGAAACTCAAAGGTCCGATCCGATACCGCGAAGCTGGTGGCGAGGGCGGCGAGGTTCGGAATTTGAGAGGGGTCGTACTGTTGGTAGCACTTGTACGGGGGAGTACCCGTGGGTCTGCACTCGCGGTTGCGGAAGAAGCCATTCATGAGCCCGCCGTTGATGCCCTGTTGCTGCCCGACGATCGAGTGGTCCGCAGTCGACACGACGTCGGGAGAGGTGGCGAGAGGGATCTCCGAGGTGCCGGCGTAGCCGACCGTCGCCCCGTCGCACGGTTGTCGGGCGATCGACCCGGCCGCCGCCTCTGAACAGAACTTCCCAATCACGTTGTCGAAGGAGTGGTTCTCCTGGTCGATGATGACCACGTGTTGGATTGGCGATACCGTGGTGTCTATCGGGAGCGTGAGCGGGGCCGCTCCGGTCGAGGTAGCCGCGGAAAAGACCGCCCCGGCCGTGACGCCGAGTAGAGCATTTCTCCACCTCATGGTGCGTCCTCTCGTTCCTACTTCGGCTGGCGTCCGCGGTGTCCTCGGGCGCGTCTACTGCGCGTGCCGCAATCTGACCTATCCGGGCGGGTCACGTCGCCGCCGCGCGCCGCCACCGATCGGTCGCGGCACCCGGGAATCATGGGCAGGTGACGCGACCTGGTGATGCTACGCGTGGTTGTGCCGGCTGTACAGGGCGGACCGCATCTTTAGCCGGTGGGGGGACCCTTTTTCGAAAGCGCGGCCACGTTGCTCCAATGGTCGGCTCGCCAAATCTCATCTCGGGGAGCGCGGTGACCACCACGTCTATGCTTGAGGCCCCCAGGGGCGCTTAGCTCAGCGGTAGAGCGCCGCCCTTACAAGGCG
>DHWM01000150.1:3151-23553 GCA_002413185.1 Actinobacteria bacterium UBA5182 | reverse complement strand
GCGTGACCGCCCCGCTCGACTACATCACCGAGGAGGAGAAGAGCAAGGAGCCGGCCGGCGTCATGCCCGGCGCGGGGCCCGATGAACCCGACAAGGATGAGGGTCGCCCCCCCGACCAGGAGCGCTCCGAAGACGACGACAGGGACTCGTCTTCCGGATAAGCGACACCCATCTCAGGGTGGCTCCCGTGAGCAGGAGAACGTTCTAACGAGAGACGGTGTACGAACCGATCATCACGATCGGTGAGACCACGGCTAAATACAAGGTCACCCAACGGGCCCGGCCGCCCGATGAGCAATCTCAATCGGACAGGCAAATCGCCCGGGCGGCCGCAAGTCCCTTCAAGCTTGAGGCAGTCGGGGTCGAAGCCCTTGGGTGAAATGACGAAACGGTTTCGGCCAGCTCGGGTCATCAGCGCCAGCTTCATCCTAACGACAGCTTTGGCCCTGCTGCCGTTCTGGGTCTGGCACCTTGAGATCTATGGAGTCTGCATCGCTGCTGGCGCGAGCCGAGATCGAGGATGCATCGCAACGCTGGCAGCGGGGATGGCCGAGCTAGCGGGGTTCGGTTTGGTCGTCTACGCCGGAGTGCGACTCCTACGAGGCGGCCCTCTTCGCCGCGCTAGCGCCGGGCCTTCTCCCGCTCCTCGGTAGTGGGTCAGTCTGAGGTTGAGGGCTCCTCCAGGCCATACTGGGTTTGAATGGCTATCCGGTCCCACCGACGATGAAGGCGCCGGTGTGCGCGTCGATAACGGTGCCCCAATCCCTCAGAGCGCAATTGGAACCGGTCGAAAAGATCTCGCGACTTGAGCAAAGACGGACGCCCGTCCACAGGACGGCGTAGTAGAGATGCGGTCCGTTGCCCGGCCAGTGAAGAGCATCAGCATTCGCCGAACCGAGGACGACCTGAACGGTCTTTGCCGTCTGTCCGTCCTCCTCCCAGCCTCGCCGGAGGGCTGCGTCGAACGAGATCAGCCCCTGCAGGTCATAGCCGTCGACCGCGCCCAGCGCGCCAGATCGCTGGTCGCCCTTGAGAACGCGGTTGGGGAGCCGCTTCGCGTGGCACTGCGCCGCGACGCGGCTACAAGGCAAAAGCGTCGTGCTCGTCGCGGTAACCGCGTGCGTCGAGGCACATCCGGTCACGACCAGCGCCAGAACGGCGGCCGCCAAGCATCTCGGTGTACCGTGGAGCCATGCCTGACCGCTCACGCAAACCTCGCTACGAGTAGGCCTCGTATTTGATACGGGTGCCTTTGGCCCGAGGATCCAACCACGTAAGCCGTTGCCACCCCGAGGATTTGAGAAAGGCCTCGCCGTCAGCAGCGTAAAGCACTGACTTCGACCGAACCGTAGTCCCCTTCACCCGCCAAATGGTTTCCTCAAATCGCCCATTGACAACGGCCTCGAGGATGCGCCGGACCTCCCGCACTCGCTCGGGCCTCTCCTGCCTCTTTCGCTTGAACAGCTCCATCCACGTCGCTTGGGCGAGGAAGACGTTGATCTCGTCATCATCGGGATAGAAGACCGCCCGTGCGGTGCCCGGCGCCGAGCAGGAGAGCTCGAGTCGCATCCCAGCCCCACGTTCAGGTGTAGGTCCGTCCATGCTCGCTCGGTCGAAGCGAGATGCAAACTCACTGACCAAGTCCGTCACCTCGCGCAGAATTGCGACGTTGGCGTCCATGTTCATAGCCACGTCCTCATCTCGAGCGGTCGCTCACGCGGAAGCTCGCGGCTTGGTCGACTTGCGTGGACGTGGCTTCGGCTTCGGCTGTGGATTGGCTTCGGCACCGCCCTTCTCGAGCAACGCGGCCAGCTCGCGCTTCAGGACCTTGCCGGTGCTGGTCCTGGGCAGCTCATCCACCTTCTCGATCCGGCGGGGCACCTTGAACGACGCCAGGGAGGACCGGCACGCGGCGGCGATCTTCTTCGGCGAGGCCGAACCAACCACGAACGCCGCCAGCACCTGGCCGTACTCGCGGTCCTTGGCACCGAGCACGGCCACGTCGCGGACGCCGTCGATGCGCGCGATGACGTCCTCCACCTCCTTCGGGTAGACGTTCTCGCCGCCTACCACCACCATGTCGTCGGTGCGGCCCTCCACGAACAGGTAGCCGTCCTCGACCCTCCCGAGGTCGCCCAGCGACATGAACCCCTCGCGTTCGTCCTTGGTCTCCCCGGACGTGTAGCCCTCGAACCGCGCGCCGCTCTTGACGAACAGCTCGCCGATCCGCCCCTCCTTGAGCCGCTTCCCGCCCCGCGAGAACACGGCGACCTCCACGCCCCGGACCGGCCGGCCCACCGTCCCCGGATGCTCCGCCGCATCCTGGGGAGTGGCGATGGCCACCCAGCCAGCCTCGGTGGAGCCGTACAGGTCGTACAGCACGTCCCCGAACAGATCCTCGATCGAATGACGAAGCTCCGTCGGCACCGCCGACCCGCTGGCCAAGAGGACCCGGAGGCTGGACACGTCGTACTTCCGCTTCGTCTTCGCGAGGAGCGCCGCGACCCGCCCGATCATCACGGGGACCATCGACGCCGCGGTGGCGCCGTGCTCCTCGATCAGCGCCAGGGACTGCTCGGGGTCGAACTTCTCGGGAAGGACGAACGTCACCCCCAGCAGCGACCCGATGGCCAGGGTCAGCAGGCCGAACGAATGAAACAGCGGCGCGGGGCAGAACAGCACGTCGTCGCGCCGGAGCGGGACCGTGTCCATGAGCCCGGCGAACTCCTTCAGCCCGATGACGCCGGCGTCGCGGGAGGCTCCCTTCGGCTTCCCCGTCGTGCCGGACGTGTGGATGACCACCCGGGAGCTCCCCCGGTCCAGAGCCACGGGGAACAGCGGCCGGCCGGTCCGCTCCTCCAGCACGTCCTCGTAGGGGACCGACCCGGCGAGCTTGGCCCGCCGACGGCCCTTCGCCGCCCCCACCACGACCAGCGGGAGGCCGTCCGGCGCGGCCTCGGCGACCTGCTCGGCGTGGAGCGCGTCGTAGATCAGGAGCCTCGCCTCCGAGCGCTCCAGCGTCGTTCGAAGCTCCTCGGGCTTCGCCCACGTGTTCAGCGGGCAGCTCACCACTCCCACCTTCTGGCAGGCCAGAAGGATCTCCACCAGCTCCCGGCCGTTTCGAAGAAGGACGGCCACCCGTTCGCCCACCAGGCCGCGCGAGGCCAGGGCCCGGGCCAGCCGGTTGGCCCGCCGGTCGAGCTCCCGCCACGTCAGGCTGCCGCTCCGATCTCGGACGGCGTCCTTCGACCCCACCGCCACGGCGTTGATGTGGCTGATCACCCCGAGCGAGGCTCCCCGGCCGACGTAGGTGGGAAGGGCCCGGCCCAGCGCCAGGCCTTCCTTCGGATCGATGACGCCGGCCCGCCACAGGGTCGCCAGGGTCCTCGGGCTGGCCAGATCGGCGAGCTGGCCAGCGTCGCGGCGAAGCCTCCCGATCATCGAGCGGTCCTGTTCGCGACGCCGGCTCTCGTCCTGGCCCGGGGGCGACAGGGGCGGTATTCGAACTCAAGGAGACGGCGCGCCGCCAGCAGGGTCGCGGTCATGTTTCGCTCGATGACCCGCCCTGCCAGGCGCTCCACCAGCCATCCGGCCGGTCCCCGCTCAGCTCGTACTCGATCTCCAGGCCCACCTCCGTGCCGCCGGTGGCCGGCTGCACGGTCCACCGCCCCCGCTGGTGGATCCCGGCCTCGGACGACCACCCGATCAGCTCGTCATTCACCCAGTCGGTGATGCGAACCGTTCCGCCCGCTTCGATCGAACCGACCTTCATGAGGACGCGGAACCGGGCGCCGAGGCCCCGGACCCTCCGGTGGATGCGCATCACGCGAACGGGGGAAGGATGCGTTCGGCTGCCAAGGCGGCCAGGGCCTCCTGCATCCGCGAGGTCACGTAGTCGTAGGCCGCGTCGGAGTCGGCGTCCTTCTTCCCGAACAGGTCGTTCACGTCGATGGGGGGAAGGACCTCCTGACGGAGCTTGACCGGGAGCGGGAGATGTCCCGCCATGTCCCCGATGGTCAGGCCCCACGGCACCGCCGGCGAGATCGGGAGGACCTTGAGCCGGGCCAGCCTGTCCAGACGAAGCGCCTTCGCCAGGCGGGGCCCGTCGGTCAACGGGAGGAACGCCTCCTGCCCGCCCACCCAGACCACCGGGACGATCGGCACGTTCGCCTCGCTGGCGACCGCGGAGGAATCCCTTCCGTCCGTCGAACCGGATCTCGTTGCGGGCGGTCCACGGGCGGTGCGTCTCCACGTCCCCCCCGGGATAGACCAGGACGCACGCCCCCGGTGGCCGGCGCGTACACGGGGCGTTCGACGCCGAAGTAGGTGTTGAAGGCCAGCATGAACAGCATGCTGTCGGGGGTCATGGTGCCGCCGGAGTGATTGCCGACGAACAGGACCGGCCCCTCTTCGGGGACCCGTTCCAGCCCACGCACCTCGGCCCGGAAGTACACGGTGGTGAGGAGCCACGCCAGGGGGAGCTGGGCCCGGATGAGCTCCGGGTCGCGGGCTTCGACGTCGGCGGCGGCCCCCGCGATGAGGGCCTTCTTCTCCGCGGGGATGAGAGCGGAGGTCTTCGTCACCGCCATCACGCCACCTCCAGGAACTCGCGGATCAGGCGATGGGTCTTCCGGGGCATCTCGTACTGGGGTACGTGGCCGCAGTCGTCGAACACCACCGAGCGGGCGTCCGGGAGCGCGCTCACCACGTGCCGGGCGAACCGGGGGGAGACCAGGCGGTCGCGCCGACCCCACACGAACAGGGCCGGGCGCTCCAGCTTCGGCAGCCGGTCCCAGAACCCCCACTCGCCGTGCGGCTCCTCCAGGTAGATCTGGCGGGCGGCGGAGAAGAACGCGATCCGTCCGCGCGGAGAGGAGAACACCCGCAGGAATTCGTCGGCGGCCGACTCGTACCAGGTCTCGGGAAGCCGCGACGGCCGGGAGAACAGGAACCGGATGTTGCGGACCACCTGCCGGTGTGGGAGGCGGACGGGGACCATGGCCAGCTCGGGCCGAAGGAACCGCACCAGCCGGACGTACTCGCGGTTGCGCAGCCACGCCGGGGAGGGCGCCAGGAGCACCAGCTTGTCGACCCGTTCGGGCGACCGCATCCCCATCTCCAGGGCGACGCGGCCTCCCATCGAGTTCCCCAGGACGTGGGCGCGTTCGATCCCCAGCTCGTCCAGCAGCGCCGTGGCCCACCGGGCGAAGAACCCGGCGTGGTAGGAGCGGACCGGCTTGCCGGAGTCCCCGAACCCGGGGAGGTCGGGGGCGATCACCCGGTGGTCCCTGGCCAGGTCCCACATCGTGGGCAGGAGCGAGGCGTTCGTCGCTCCCAGGCCGTGCAGGAGGAGGATTGGCGGGCCCTCGCCGGCCTCGAGGTAGGAGGTGTGGAGCCCGCCCGCCCGGACCGCGCCCGCCCGCGGCCACCGCGCCGGACGGTGGTTCTGTCCGAACATCGAATCCAGCCGCAACGCGAGGGCGAGGTTCCCCCGCACCGTGAGCCGCCCCTGCAGGAACGCGTGCACGCCCGAACGCGAACCCCCCACCACCTGGGACATGGTGAGCGGGTCGGCGGTGACGGTGACGGTGGGGCGCTCGGGGAGGCTCGGGGAGACCTCCATCCGCCCTTCCGCGACACGCGTGGTCCACCGACTGGCCGCTCCGGCATCGAGGGCGATGACGGCGTCGATGGAGGTCGGCGGAGTGGCCTCGGCAGCCCGCGCCCTCAAGACGCGCTCCAGGTCAGGGTCCGAAGGTGGCTTCGGCGTCGAGTCGATTCGACTTTGACTCATGGGCGGAGTGTTTCTACCCAGTCCGAGCCGGGAGCCGCAATGCGGCCGCGGGTCGAGTCCCAGGCTGAGCAGGCCGGGCCACGGGCTACTATCCGCGTCGTGGACCCGCTGGCCCTCCTGGCTTCGCGCCTTCCGCCAGACGCCTTCACGATCGAGAGCGTCGACCTGGCGGAGGGGTCCCGCGACTGGTGGACACTGGCGATGCTGCGAGAGACCCGCGGGGACGGAGCCTCGCTGCCGGCTGCGGTGGTCCGGCCCGCCACGACCGAGGACGTGGCGACGGTGCTGGCGTGGGCGTCGGAGACCCGTACACCAGTGGTGGCGAGGGGCGGAGGTTCCGGGGTGTGTGGAGGGGTCCGGCCCTCGGCCGGCTGGATCGTCCTGGACCTTTCGAGGATGGACCGGATCCTGGACCTCGACGTCGAATCCCAGGTGGTCCACGTCGAAGCGGGGATGAACGGCGAACGCCTCGAGGCCGAGCTCCAGGCGAACAGGCTCACCCTGGGGCACTACCCCCAGTCGATCGCCATCTCCACCGTCGGTGGGTGGATCGCCGCGTCGTCGGCGGGGCAGGCGTCGGCGGGGCACGGCGCCATCGAGGACCACCTGCTCGGGCTCACCGCCGTCCTGGCCGGCGGGCGGATCGTGCGGTTGCGGCCCGTCCCGCGCTCGGCCTCGGGGCCGGACCTTCGGCGGCTGCTGGTCGGGTCGGAAGGAACGCTCGCCGTGGTGACCGACGCGTGGCTGGGGTGCTCGGCGCCGCCGCCGGGCTACGCGTGGGACGCGTTCGGATTCCCGAGCTTCCATGCCGTGATGGACGGGCTCCGCGACGTGGTTCGGGCCCACACGGGAGCCACCTTCATCCGAGGGTACGACCAGACGGACTCGGCCCTGAACTTCGGCTCCATGGGCCACGCCGGCGGGTGCGCGGCGATCGTTGGCTTCGCTTCGGACCTGCCGGGACTGGAGGCAAGGCGGACGGCGGCAGCGGAAGCCGCCCGTTCGTCCGGGGGGACCCCGCTCGGCGAGGGTTACGGCCACCACTGGGAGCAGCATCGAAACGACGCGGTCGAGCTGTACCGGCGGGTGATGGGACCGGAGCGCCTGTTCGGACCGGGCGTGGCCGTGGACACCATGGAGGTGGCGGGCCTGTGGAGTGGGCTGCGCGAGTTGGAGGAAGGGGTCCGGTCGGCCCTGGCCGCGCATACCGAGGCGGTGGGCTGCCACCTCTCCCACGTCTACCCTGCCGGGTCCTCGCTGTACTTCACCTTCCTGCTTCGGGGTACCGACGACCGGACGGTGGAGGCGACGTACCTGGCGGCATGGGAGGACGCCGTCCGGGCATGCCTGGAGGCAGGCGGGACCATGACCCACCACCACGGGGTGGGGCGGCTGAAGGCACCGTTCCTGGAAGAGGAGCTGGGCCGGGAGGGCTTCGGCATGCTCCGGGCGATCAAGGACGCCCTGGACCCGGCCGGGGTACTCAATCCAGGGGCGCTGCTCCCCTGACCCCGGCTTTCCTCGCGTCCATCGTGGTGAGCCGGGTCCGCCGGACGAACACGTCGTCGTCGGTGATCGCCATCTCCCGGGACCGCGCCAGCACGGCTTCGACCCCCAGGACCGGGAGGCCATCCACCACCGGCTCGGCCAGTGAGGGGTCCTCGCGGATGAGCCTGACCGCCTCCGGCCAGCCGTCCCCGTAACGGTACAGCAGCCGGGCCGAGGCCTCCGCCCGCAGCCCCATCGAGGAGCCGGCGGCGACGGCTCGTTCCCGCTCGGCGGCGAGATCGGCGGTGAGGCCGAGCGGGATCTCTCGCGTCCTGGACGGTCCGGTGGCGATTCCCAGGGATCGAACGGCCCGGTCGACCAGCTCCTCGGCCATCGAGCGGTACGCCGTAAGCTTCCCCCCGGTGATGGAGAGGAGGCCGGGGGGGCTCTCGTAGATGGCGTGGCGACGGGACAGGTCGGCGGTGCGAGGAGCCGGCGGCGCCGACGGGCCGAACGACGACGAGGGATCGG
This sequence comes from Actinobacteria bacterium UBA5182, assembly GCA_002413185.1. Lineage (GTDB taxonomy): Bacteria > Actinomycetota > UBA4738 > UBA4738 > UBA4738 > UBA5182. The sequence continues at coordinate 15,740 of DHWM01000150.1, read as the reverse complement.
ACGGCGAGGGACCCCCCGCCAGGAGCGGCCGGAGCCCCGCCCATTCCGCGACCACGTCCGCCTTCGTCACTCCGGGAAAGGCTCGGGCCAGCGCCCCGACGACGTAGTCCCGGTCCTCCTCGGTGACCTTGGGATCGTCCAGGTCCCCCTGGTACGCCGTGTCGGTGGTTCCCGCGTACACCCGGTCCCCCCACGGGACCACGAACACGAACCGCCGGTCGTGGGTAAGGGACGGCACAGAGACACCCACGCGGGTTCGGATGGCTCCCGGCCGAAACACCAGATGCACGCCCTTGCTGGGGTGGAGGAGGCGAGGCCCGGCCATCGCCATGCCCTGGACCTGTTCGGCCCAGATGCCCGCGGCGTTCACGGTGAGGCGCGCCCGCACCTCGAAGCGTTCGCCGGTGATCCCGTCGACGACGCGGGCCCCCTGGACCCGGCCGCCGCCGCCCTCCATCAGGGCTTCCACCGCCGCGTGGTTCGCCATCAGGGCGCCGGTCCGCTTGGCCTCCCGGGCGACCTCGACGGTGAGGCGGACGTCGTCGGTGCGGCATTCGAAATAGACCACCCCGCTGGTTGGCGTGCCCAGGCCGGGGGCGGCCCGGCGGATCTCCTCCTCGCCGGCCAGGCGGTTCGAACCGATGTTCCGGCCGATCGCCAGCACGTCGTACGCCAGGAGCCCCAGCCGGAACAGCGCCCGCTGCCGGAGCGACCGCGTCGGCAGGTACATCGGGATCGGACGGACCAGGTGGGGCGCCAGCCGGAGGAGGATGGCCCGCTCCCGGAGGCACTCGTGGATGACGTCGAAGTCCCGGTGCTCCAGGTACCGGACTCCGCCGTGGATCATCCGGGAGGACCGCCCGGAGGTCCCCGCGGCGAAGTCCTCCTTCTCCACCAGCGCCACGGAGAGACCGCGTGACGCGGCGTCCAGGGCCACCCCGCACCCGGTGATCCCGCCTCCGACGACCAGCAGGTCCACTTCGTCCTCCGCCATCCGCTGGAGATCGGCCAGGCGCGTCTGTGCGGAGAAGGCGAGCATGCCGCGAATGGTACGACCGAACCCCGGCGTGAGCTCGGCCCGGCATCGCCCTCGGCGCGAGGCCCGCAGTACCCTGTTGGGCGACGCGGCGCCTTCGCGCCCGGCCCGGTCGAAAGGCACTCGGATGTCCTGTTCGAACTGCGGGGCCGAGAACCGGCCCGGCAACAGCTTCTGCCGGAAGTGCGGTCAGCCGCTCTCGATGGCCTGCGGCTCCTGCGGCGCCCCCCTCGAGCCGGACGACTCGTTCTGCGGGAGATGCGGGACGCCGGTGTCGGGAGGACCCGCCGCGGCCGTGCCGGAGGGACGACCCGCAGCGTCGGACGGGACAACCGGGGCGTTCCGTGCGGGCGCGGGTGGGACGCCGGCAGCCGAACGCCGACTGGTCTCGATCCTGTTCGCCGACCTGGTCGGGTTCACCACGCTGTCGGAGAGCCGCGACTCCGAAGAGGTCCGAGACCTCCTGACGCGGTACTTCGAGACCTCTCGCCGCCTGATCGGCCGTTACGGGGGGACCATCGAGAAGTTCATCGGGGACGCCGTCATGGCCGTGTGGGGAACACCCGTGGCCCAGGAGGACGACGCCGAGCGAGCCGTTCGGGCTGCCCTCGACCTGACGGAGGCCGTCGCCGAACTGGGGACGGAGGTCGGCGCCCCCGACCTCAGGGCCCGGGCCGGCGTGCTCACCGGCGAAGCGGCCGTGACACTTGGGGCCACCGGCCAGGGCATGGTGGCGGGCGACCTCGTCAACACCGCCTCCCGTATCCAGTCGGTGGCGGATCCCGGGACCGTTCTGGTGGGCGACGTGACCCGACGGGCCAGCGAGGCCGCCGTCGCGTACGAGTCGGCCGGTTCCCACGAGCTCAAGGGGAAGGCGGAGCCGGTCCAGCTGTGGCGGGCCGTCCGGGTGGTGGCGGCGCGGCGCGGGGCCCAGCGCGCCCACGGGCTGGAAGCGCCGTTCGTGGGCCGGGACCGCGAGATGCGCCTGGTCAAGGAGCTGTTCCACGCCTCGGCCGAGGAGGGGAAGGCCCATCTGGCCTCGGTCATCGGCATCGCGGGCATCGGAAAATCCCGGCTGTCCTGGGAGTTCGAGAAGTACGTCGACGGGTTGTCCGAGAACTTCTGGTGGCACCGGGGCCGATGCCTCGCCTACGGCGAGGGCGTCACGTACTGGGCGCTCGCCGAGATGGTCCGGATGCGGGCCAGGATCATCGAGGGCGAGGACATCGAATCGGCCCAGGCCAAGCTTCGGGCCACCCTCTCCGAGCACCTGGAGGATCCCGAGGAGCGGCGATGGATCGAGCCCCGCCTGGCCCACCTGCTGGGGCTCGAGGAGCGCCCCGTGGCGGACCAGCAGGAGCTGTTCTCGGCGTGGAGGCTCTTCTTCGAACGACTGGCCGAGCGCCAGCCCACGGTGTTGCTGTTCGAGGACCTTCAATGGGCCGACACCGCCCTCCTCGACTTCATCGAATACCTGCTCGAGTGGTCCAGGGACCATGCCCTGTTCGTCCTGACGCTGGCCCGGCACGAGCTCACCGACCGCCGGCCGAACTGGGGAGCCGGCAAGCGCAACTTCACCTCCCTGTTCCTGGAGCCACTGGCTCCGGGGGCGATGGATGAGCTCCTGCGCGGCCTGGTGCCGGGGCTTCCCGACGAGCTTCGGGCGAAGATCCTGGACCGCGCCGAAGGCATCCCGCTCTACGCGGTGGAGACCGTTCGGATGCTCCTCGACCGCAGCCTCCTGGTCCAGGAGGGCAACCGGTACCGGCCGGCCGGGCCGGTGGAGGCGCTCGAGGTCCCCGAGACGCTCCAGGCGTTGATCGCGGCCCGGCTGGACGGGCTTGCTCCGGAGGAGCGGCGCATCCTGCAGGACGGCGCGGTCATGGGCAAGGTCTTCACCAGGGCCGGGCTTTCCGTGATCAGCGGGATCGATCAGGACCGGCTGGACCCGATCCTGACCTCGCTGACCCGCAAAGAGGTCCTGACCCTCCAGTCGGACCCGCGCTCGCCCGAACGAGGCCAGTACGGCTTCCTCCAGGACCTCGTCCGGAGAGTGGCCTACGACACGCTGTCGAAGAAGGAGCGGAAGGCTCGCCACCTGGCCGCCGCGGACTACCTCCAGGCGAGCTGGGGCGCGGAGGACGGGGAGATCATCGAGGTCGTCGCGTCGCACTGGCTGGAGGCGTACCGAGCGGCCCCGGAGGCGGCCGACGCGCCGGAGATCAAGGCCAGAGCGCGAGACGTGGTGGCGCGGGCGGGCGAACGTGCGGCGTCGCTGGCGGCGAACGAGGAGGCCAAGCGATACTTCGAGCAGGCCGCCGACTTGGCGGAGGAACCGCTCGACCGCGCCTCGCTGGACGAACGAGCCGGCGAGATGGCCTGGCTGGTGGGATCGGGTGAGACTGCAGCCGCCCACTTCGAGCGGGCCATCCAGCTCTTCGAGTCGGCCGACCGGCGGCACCCCGCAGCCAGGGTGTCGGCTCGTCTGGCGGAGGTCCGGTACGCGGAGGGACGCATCGAAGAGTCGATCGAGCGGATGGAGCGGGCGCTCGACGTGCTCTCAGCGGACGAGCCGGACGCCGACTACGCGGCCCTTGTCGCCCAGCTCGCTCGGATGTGCTTTCTCCGGGGCGACCTGGAGAAGGCCTCGGAGCGGGTGGAGGTGGCGCTCGACGTCTCGGAATCGCTCCGCCTGCCGGTGATCCTGGCCCAGAGCCTGATGACGAAAGCCATCATCCTGATCTCGAAGAACCGGAACGAGGAGTGCCGGGCTCTCCTGGAGCGGGCGCTCACCCTGGCGCTCGAGCATGACAGCGGCCTGGCCGCCGTCAGGGCCTACAACAACCTGTGCGAGCTGACGTGGCAACAGGACCGGTTCGAGGAGGCCCACCAGTTCGCCGCGGAGGGCCTGGCGCTGGCCCGGAAGCTCGGCGTCCGGTTCTTCGAGTTCTTCCTGGTCGGGGCCCAGCTCGGGCTCCGCCTCGTCACCGGCCAGTGGGACGAGGCCGTCGTCCAGGGGGAGCGCTTGTTGGTAGATCTCTCCGACGACCACCTCCGGGATACTCCTTTCGGCGCGGAGGTGCTGTGGCTGGTGGAGCTGAATGTGCACCGCGGCGACCTGGACCAGGCGGCGAAGGTGCTCGGCGACTTTCCGGGCGACCGGCTCACGGAGGAGACGCAGGTCCGAGCGGCCTTCGCCATGGCGGAAGCCGTGCTGCTCCATGCCCGAGGGGAGTACGCCCGAGCCCTGGCCAGGGGAGAGGATGCCTTCGGGGCCCGCGAAACCCTCGGCCCCTCCGCCAACCCCGTGAAGCAGGGGTTCATCTGGGCAGTGGAGTCGGCGCTCTCTCTGGGCGATCTGGAGCGGGCCGACCAGATCCTCGCCACGGCGGAGAGCTTTCGGCCGGGCGAGGTCACCCCTTCCCTCCAGGCGCAGATGCAACGTCTGCGGTCTCGGCTGGCAGCCACCGGCGGCCCGGCGGACCCGGCCTCGGTGGAGCCCGGCTTCAAGATGGCGGCTGGAATGTTCCGCGAGCTGGGGATGCCCTTCTGGCTGGCCGTCACCTTGCTGGAGCATGGGGAGTGGCTCACCGGCCGGGACCGCCCCGGCGAGGCCGGCCCCCTCTTCGAGGAGGCCGGCCAGATCTTCGAGCGGCTCAAGGCCCGCCCGTGGATCGAACGCGTCGCCGTGGTTCACCGGGACCGCATGGCCGAGGCGCGGTAGAGCCGGGCGATGGGAACCGGCGGCGTCTTCCTGGTCCTGGCGACATTCCTGGCCAGTGCCGTGGAGATGGTGGAGGCGCTCACCATCGTGCTGGCCGTCGGGGTGACCCGGGGATGGCGGTCGGCCCTGATCGGCGCGGCGGCCGCCACGGGTGCCCTGGCCCTGGTGATCGCGGCGCTCGGTCCCGCCCTCACCCTGGTCCCGATCGACGTGCTCCGTCTGGTGGTGGGCGCGCTGCTCCTGGTGTTCGGCCTGCAGTGGCTCCGAAAGGCCATTCTCCGCGCCAGCGGCTACAAGTCCATGCACGACGAGGACGCAGTGTTCGCCCAGGAGCGGGCGGAGGCGATGGCCGCCGGGCGGGTGGAGCGGGCCGGCCTCGACTGGTACTCGTTCGTGCTGGCGTTCAAGGGCGTCTTCCTGGAGGGGATGGAGGTGGCGTTCATCGTGATCACCTTCGGGAGCGCCCAGGGCAGCATCCCACTGGCCGCGGTGGGCGCCAGCGGTGCGGTGATCATCGTGGGGACCGTGGGGGCGCTGGTGCGGACCCCGCTCGGCAGGGTGCCCGAGAACACCATGAAGTTCGCGGTCGGGGTGATGCTGACGACGTTCGGGACGTTCTGGGGAGGCGAAGGAACGGGTGTCCGGTGGCCAGGTGGCGATGCGGCCATCCTGGTGATCCTTGGCTTCGTGGTGCTGTCGTCGGTGGGGCTGGTGCGCATCCTTCAGGCCGGGCGGGCCCGCGCGCTCGGCCTGCGCCCGCAGGCCGAGCCGGTGGGCACGGAAACGTGAGACAGCTCAGGGCGTTCTTCCGGTTCTGGTACGACTTCATCGTCGGCGATGACTGGCGAGTGGCCGTGGGGCTGGCGATCGCCTTGGCGCTCTCGGCCGCCCTGGCCCACGGTGGGATCCCGGCCTGGTGGTTCTTGCCGCTTGCCGTGGTGGCCCTGCTGGCGGGGTCGGTGTGGCGATCCGTGCGGCCGTTGCGGGCCGACGGCCGGTAGGAACGACACTTCGAAGGAACGGAAGGAGCCAGTCTCATGGAGTACACGCATCTCGGAAGGCTCGGTGTGCAGGTGAGCCGGCTCTGCCTCGGCACGATGAACTTCGGCCCACAGACCACCGAGCCGAACAGCTTCGCCATCATGGACCTGGCCCTCGAGGCCGGCATCAACTTCCTCGACACCGCCAACGTGTACGGCTGGAAGACCGGCGAGGGCGTGACCGAGCAGATCGTCGGCCGGTGGCTGGCCCAGGGCGGTGGCCGGCGAGACAAGGTCGTCCTGGCCACAAAGGTCTACGGCGGCATGTCGAAGGAGGAGTGGCCGAACTTCAACAAGCTCTCCGCGCTGAACATCCGACGAGCCTGCGAGGGCTCGCTGCGACGACTCCAGACCGACCACATCGACCTCTACCAGATGCACCACGTGGACCGCGGCGCCCCCTGGGACGAGATCTGGCAGGCCATGGAGCAGCTGGTTCGAGAGGGCAAGGTACTGTACGTCGGCAGCTCGAACTTCGCCGGCTGGCACATCGCCCGATGCAACGAGACGGCCGATCGGCGACACCTGCTGGGGCTGGCTTCGGAGCAGTGCCTGTACAACCTGACCGCACGTGAGTCCGAGCTCGAGGTCATCCCAGCGTGCGAGGGATACGGCATGGGCGTGATCCCGTGGAGCCCACTGGGCGGGGGACTCCTCGGCGGGGCGTTGAAGAAACCGTCGAAGGGACGACGTGGGTCCGAGCGGATCCGGGACCGGATCGAGAAGCACCGCGACCAGCTCGAGGCCTACGAGAAGCTGTGCGCGGACCTCGGCGAGGACCCGGCGAACGTCGCCCTGGCATGGTTGCTGGCGAACCCCATGGTCACGGCGCCAATCATCGGACCGCGCACGGCCCAGCAGTTGAAGGACTCGCTCCGGGCGGTGGAGATCTCCCTGGAACACGCGGCGATGGGCACGCTCGACGAGATCTTCCCCGGGCCGGGCGGGCCGGCTCCTGAGGCCTACGCCTGGTAAGCGATCAGCGACGCCACGTGGCCGTCGAGCCGTTCGATCTCAGCGGGTGAGGGAGCAGTCAGATCGGGCAGGACATCCATGAGCGTGACCAGATCCCAGTAGGGGTCGTGTGGAGACCGGGGATCGGTGGCGCGATGCCATCGCAGGAATCCGTCGGCCGCCTCCTCCCCGAAGTCCGCCGCCAGGTTCCACCGCATGTGGCCCACGTCGACGGCCGGCGGACCCCGCGAGGCTTGCGTCCAGTCGACCACCCCGGTCAGCCGGCCCCGAGACCACAGCGTGTTCCCGGGGTGATAGTCGCCCTCGCGCTCCACCGTGAAGTCAGGATCCTCGACGATCCATTCGGGCCGAGCCCATCGCCGCAGGACCAGCCGGTGGCGGCGTCCGGGGCCGTCCACGATCTCGAGCGCATGGTTCGCGTGCCAGCCGCCGTGCGACAAGGCCCGGACGGAGATCACGCGGGCTTTCCTGCCAACGGCCCGGGCCGCCCACGCCAGCGCTTCCGGAGGCGGCCGGCAGCGCAGGATGTTCGCTGTCATCGGCGATCATCACCCCCGGAGGGTGAACTCTCCTTCAGGGGCGACTGGTGATGACGTAGTCGTCGCCCTGGAACGTCGGCTCCTCGATGCCCCAGCTCCACGAGCGCTTCGGGGTGATCCGGATCCACTCTCCGCCCTCGGGACGCTCCACGACCTCGCCGTGTCCGTGGATCTTCAGGCCGCGCGGCGAGAGGCGCTCGCCGGTCGTGAAGTCGTCGAGCGCCAGCGCGACCAGGGGGGCCGTCTTCACGTTCTTGTACTTGAGGGTGCGCCGAAGGGCCCTTCCTCCGACGAAGAAGTCCGTGCCGTCGAACCGGAACCCCACGGGTGCCACATCCGGCTGGCCGTCGACCGCCACGGTCGCCATCCGAGCGAGGCGCTGGGTCGCGATGTACTCCACCTCTCTGGGCGAGAAGAGCGATTCGGGCGAAGCCGGGCCGCCGCTCAAATCTTGTTCTTGAGCGCGTGGAGCGCGGAGCCGGCCAGGGTGCGCGCGGCCGAACCCTTCTGTCGCCACGTCGGCGCCGAAAGGATCTCCGCCACCGCCCGGATCGAGCGGGTGGTGGCCTCATCGTAGGGATACCACCACAGTCGCTTCATACGCGGCAGGATGTTCTGGGCGACGTGCACGGGGGCGGCGAACTCCTTCAGCCCGACCTCGCCGTGGAGGCGGCCGTACCCCGAGTCCCCGACGCCTCCCCACAGGCCCCACGACATCGTCGCCGTGGCGGCGTGGTCGTTCACCACGATGGTGCCCGACGCCACTCGCGACGCGATGTCCCGGGCCTTCCTGGAGTCCCTCGACCACACAGATGCGGTGAGGTTGGCGCCCTCCTGGTTCGCCCGGCGAACGGCTTCCTCCTCGTCCTTCACCCGCACGATGGGGAGGACGGGTCCGAACGTCTCCTCCCGGAACATGTCCATGTCCTCGGTTCGGCCCTCCAGGACGGTGGGGGCGAACCACAGCCCGCCATCGTCGCGGATCTCCGCGTCTGGCCCACCCGCCAGGACCCTGGCACCCTTCTCCACCGCGTCACGGACGTGGCGCTGTACGACGTCGAGCTGCCGGGGCACGGTCATCGGCCCGATGTCGGCGCGGGAATCGCCCCGCGCGCCCTGACGAACACGCCCCAGCTTCTCCACCAGCCGGCGCTCGAACTCATCCGCCACCGACTCCACGACGTAGGCGCGCTCGATGGCGCAGCACGTCTGTCCGGCATTGAGAAACGCGCCGAACAGGACACCCGAGGTCGCCAGGTCCAGGTCCGCGTCGCCGCACACGATGGTGGCGTCCTGGCCGCCCAGCTCCATGACCACCGGCGTCAGATGCTTCGCCGCGGCCTCGGCGATCTTTCGTCCTGTGGCGCCCGAGCCGATGAAGCAGATCTTGTCGCACGGCGCGTCGACCAGGGCCGCTCCCACTTCGCCGCCACCCTGGACCACGGTTGCCACACCGGGGGGAAGCGGCTCCAGGACCTCCCGGATCCGCTCGCCGACCCCTGGCGTCATCTCCGATGGCTTCAGCACCACCGTGTTCCCGGCCAGCAGGGCGGGGGTGATGGCCATGAACGACAGGAACAGCGGATAGTTCCAGGGAGTGATGCACCCGACCACGCCGAACGGCCGCCATTCGATGCGCGAGCGCATCCCGAGCAGTGGGCCGACGAACCGTCCGACCGTTCGGGTCCGAAGGGCGCTCGGAGCGAGCCGTTCCAGGTAGCGCAGCGTCAGCAGCCCTGGCAGAACGTCGTGGTTCAACGCTCCCGCCGCCGGCTTGCCGTTCTCCGTGGAGATCGTCTCGATGAGGTCGTCCATCCGCTCGAAGATTCGGTGGCGGACGTCGGCCAGCGCCCGGGCCCGTCCCTCCGGACCGAGCGCGGCCCATCCGGGCGCCGCCTCCCGGGCCCCCCGAACCGCCGCGCCCACCTCCTGAGGCGTGTTGGCACGGACCTGGCCCACGACCTCGCCCTTCGCCGGGTCGAACGACGTGAGCATCGTGGGGAGCGCGGTCACCTTCGCCTTCGCCTTCGTCTTCGCCTGGGCCATGGATCAACTCCTCCGGGTGCGGCCGTTCACGTCACGGGCGGCGCGATGGGCATCAGGCCAGCCGAGCCGCGATCTTCTTGGCCGCACGATTGGCGATGCCGTAGATGGTCAGCATGGGGTTCACGCCCGACGCCGTCGGGAAGGCTGAAGCGTCGACGATGAAGAGGTCCCGCACGTCGTGGCTCTCGTTGTCGGGACCGATTGCGGACGATGCAGGATCGGTGCCCATCCGGCAGCTTCCCATCTGGTGGAACGAGAACGCGGTGATCCTGCCCCGGATGCCGGCCGCGACTACGGAGTCCCGCCACCGTTCGTGTCCTCCGGCGCCATCGGCGTCGGCCCCGGGCCGGTAGGCGATGGGGGGATTGTGGTGGCTGAAGACCTCCCTGGCCCCCGCGGCCTCCAGGACCTTGCCCGCCCCCACCATGCCCTCCAGCATGCGGCGCTCGTCGTTGCGGTCCAGCCGGTACCTCACCCGGACCGTCCCGTCGCGGGCCAGCGTGACCCGGCCGCCGCTCTGGTCCCTGGGCAGCACGGCGCACATCGCGAGGTTCGAGAACTTCCCCATCAGCTCGCGATGCTGCGCCGCCGAGACCCACGGCAGGGCGCCCGATCCAAGCCCCGGGTGCACGGGCACCGTCTCGAAGATGGGGCCGTAGTCGCCGAGTCGCCGGCGAAATTCCCGGGAATAGCGGGCCTGCAGGGTCCCGGTCCACATCTCGACGCGCTCGTCGAAGACCCCGAACGCGGCGACGCCGGGGTGAAGGTGAAGGTTCCGACCGACCTGGCCGCGGAGCCCGGACCGCAGGAGCAGCGCGGGGGTTTCGATGGCGCCGGCCGCGGCGACCACCGCCTTGGCCCGAACGATCAACCGGTGACGTCCGACGAACGCGCCCACTCCCGTGGCCCGCCCGTCGCGAGTGAAGACCTTTCGCACGTCCGCGTTCACCACGATCCTGGTCCCGTGCCCGGCGGCGTCCTCCAGGAACGTGCGCATGGTGGACTGTTTCGCCCCGACCCGGCACCCCAGCCCGCAGTACCCACACTGGTCGTCCTGGGTGCATCCTCGGACCGCCCGTGGCAGGACGCCGACGTCCCACCCCAGCTTCTCAAGGCCCTCCTCCATGAGCTGGTCGCGGCGCCCCGGCGCGCTGGACTCCAGGTTGACCCCGACCCGCTCGCTGACCTCGTCCAGCGATTGGTCGAACTCACCGGACACGAACGCGTCGATGCCCGTCTGGGCGGCCCACTGCTTCAGCACGATGTCCGGCGTCTTGAACGACGTGGTGTAGTTCACGACCGTCCCGCCGCCGAGCGTCGATCCCGCCACGATCAGCACCCCGAGGTCTGTCGTGGCGAGGGTGGCGCCGTACAGGTACAGGTTCGAGATCGATTCGGGCTCCAGATGGGTGAAGTCCGCTTCGGCCCGGTAGCCGCCCTTCTCCAGGACGATCACGTCCAGACCGGCCCCGGCCAGGCCCGCCGCGACGCACCCGCCACCCGCTCCGGAGCCGACCACCACCACGTCGCAGGCCAATTGCTCATCGGACGTGATCTCGAGCGGCGAAAGCCGGTGTGGTTCGCCGGCGGGTGGAGGGCCCAGCGGCCCCGGATAGCCGATGCGATCCCACTCCGGCCCGGGGTAGCCGTACAGGTTGCCAGTGGCAAGGGCGATCAGGGCCTTCGCCAGCCGTTGCTTCGCCGGCATCCTGCTGTGGAGCCACCGCTGCATCAGGGCCTCGGCGGCGGGCCCATCGACCGTGGGGAGCGGCGCGGCGCGGCCCGTCAGCGCCAACGCGCCGGCCCGCGTGCCGAGCGCGTCCAGCGCCGACAGCAACCGCTTGCCGTCCGCCGGCGGGAAGTCGGCGATCTTCGTCCGCATGCGCCCAGGGACCTGCCCGGTGTACCCGCCGCCCAGGATGCCGCGCGCCACGGCGGCCAGGACTCCGTCGACGTCCCCTCGGCTCGTCCTCGCGGTCGCCACAGCGGAAATCCTACCCCGGCTCGAAGACCTGGCTTCGGGCCGGCGGTTTCAGGTAAAGTTTCGCCCAGAGGGTTCGGCATCGCGGTACTAGCTTCGAGCAGTTCCCTCAAGCGGCGGCTTAGGCTGCCGCAGGCCGACGAACAGCAACCAGGTTCGGAACGGCCGGGAAAGGAGGGAATTGCCTGTGACAACTGGCACCGTGAAGTGGTTCAACTCTGAGAAGGGGTACGGCTTCATCTCCCAGGAGGGTGGTCCCGACGTGTTCGTGCACTTCAGCGCGATCCAAGGGTCCGGCTACCGGAATCTCGAGGAGAACCAGAAGGTCGAGTTCGACGTGACGCAGGGCCCGAAGGGGCCTCAGGCCGCCAACGTGCGGCCGGTGGCGTAACGGACGGACGAACCACTTCGAGAAAGCGACAGGCCGCGGCTCCCGTTCCGGGAGCCGCGGCCTTCGTCATTCCGACGGTTCCGTGCGCGCGCCTGGCGCCGGTCGGGGCGCTAGGGACGAGGCCGTCCGGGTCCCCCCGGCCGGCCACCAGGCCCGCCGGGCCCACCGAAGCCCTGGCCACGCGGCGGCCGGGGCGGGGGCTGCACCGGCTTGGGCATCTTCATCATGCGCGGTGCCACCCCGCTTCGTTCGACCTTCACCGTGATGTAGTCGTCGGCGTGCCACCGCTCGGTCTCCCGCCATCCCGTGGACAGCAAGTACCGAAGACGCCCCTCCGCGCCCTTGCGCAGCCGCTCCGTCCGCGGTTCCCGCAGGTAGAGCCGCTCGTGCCTGACCTCATGGTGCTCCGCCATCTCTCCTCAACCTCCGATCGCCGGTCGCGCCGCCAGCACCACCAGCAGGATGACCGCATAGTGGCAGGCGCTCGCCCCGACCACGAACGAATGCCAGACCTCGTGGTAGCCGAAGACCCGGGGGGACGGGTTGGGCTTGTTGCGGGCCAGCACGATCGCCCCGGTCGTGTACAGGATACCGCCAGCCAGGAGGAGCCCGGCCGTAGCTCCGCTGACCCCGCGAATGATCTGGGGCGCCGTGAAGATGGCCATCCAGCCGAGCACGATGTACAGAGCTCCCCCCACGGCCGAGAACCCGTCGATCTTCACCAGCTTCAGGATCACCCCGGCCGCGGCGCCCGCCCACACCACGCTGAGCAGCACGATCGACCACGGCCGGCCCAGCACCAGCAGGGCGAACGGCGTGTAGGTGCCCGCAATCAGCACGAAGATCATCGAGTGGTC
>DHWM01000150.1:2461-2989 GCA_002413185.1 Actinobacteria bacterium UBA5182 | reverse complement strand
CACGAAGATCATCGAGTGGTCGAGCCGCTTCATCCGGCGGAGCGACCTCGGCGACCAGGGGAGGCGGTGGTACGCGGCGCTGGTCCCGTACAGGCCCGCCAGGCTGAGCGCGTACACGATCGCCGCGATCCTCGCCGTGGTCGTTCGGGCCACGGCGACCAGGAGGATTCCCGCGGGAATGGCCACGAAGAAGGCAGCCTGGTGGAGCCGGCCTCGGAACCGGGGCTTCGGCGGTGCGGCGGGCTCGGTGATCGAGAGTGGACTGGGCATCGACGACCAGCCACTGTATCGGGTCCGTGGAGCCTCAAGCGGGATGAGCGGGCCGCGGTTTCGGCGAAGATGCACGTCATGACGTTCGAAGATCGCCCCGCGCCCCAGCGCCCGGACCACGCCCTTTCGACCCGGAGCCTCGGGAAGCGCTTCGGCGACAAGGTGGCCGTCGCCGGCCTCGACCTCGACGTCCCCCGCGGCTCGTTCTTCGGCCTGGTCGGCCCGAACGGTGCGGGCAAGACCACGACGCTGCGGATG
>DHWM01000150.1:0-2312 GCA_002413185.1 Actinobacteria bacterium UBA5182 | reverse complement strand
GCAAGACCACGACGCTGCGGATGGTGACCGGTCTGCTCCGCCCCGACGGGGGGACGGCCTGGGTGGACGGCATCGACGTGTGGCGGGACCCGATCCGGGCGAAGGCCGTCATCGGGGTGGTCCCCGAGGAGCTTCGGCTGTTCGAGCGACTGACCGGGCAGGAGCTCCTGACCTACAGCGGGCTGCTCAGGGGCATGAAGCCCGTCGTCGTCGCGGAGCGTTCCAGGGAGCTCCTGCACGTGCTGGGGCTCTCGGACTCTGCCGACGTCCTGGTCGTCGACTACAGCCACGGCATGCGCAAGAAGGTTGCGCTTGCGGCGGCGCTCCTGCACGCGCCTCGGGTGCTGTTCCTCGACGAGCCGTTCGAGGCCATCGATCCGATCTCCGCCCGAACCATCCGGGCGGTGCTCGAACGCGACGTGGCGGCGGGCGCGACGGTGATCTTCTCGAGCCACGTCATGGAGCTCGTGGAGCGCCTGTGCGACCGCGTGGCCATCATCCACGAAGGAAGGCTGGTGGCCCACGGAACCACCGACGAGGTCCGCCACGGGGAGAGCCTGGAGGACGTGTTCCTGGAGCTGGTCGGGGCGACGTCGGAGCTGGGAGAGCGGCTGGAATGGTTGGAACCTTCGTCCGGCTGAAGCTTCGTCTGATCAGGAACGGGCTCCGCGGGAACCGCTTCCGGGGAGCCGGGCTGATCTTCGGGTCGCTGTTCGCGGCGCAGTTCGCCGTGGCCGGCTTCGCGGCGCTGGCCGTGCCGCAGACCTCCCGCCCGGCCCAGAGCCATGCCGCCATCCCCGTGCTGATCTGCACGGTGCTGGTGATGGGATGGATGCTGCTCCCCACGTTCGGGTTCGGCCTCGACGAAACCCTGGATCCCGCCCGGCTGACGCTCCTTCCCCTTCGTCGGCGGAACCTCATGGCCGGGCTAGCCGCGGCCTCGGCGATCGGGATCGCTCCGGTGGCGACGGTCCTCATGCTGTGCGGGGCGCTGGTCGGGTACGGCGACGGCGTACTGGGGAGGCTGGTCGTGGGCGCTGCCGTGGCGACCGAGGTGGCGCTGTGCCTGGTGGGGGCCCGCGCGGTGACCACCGGGGTAGCGCGGTTGCTTCGATCCCGGAAGGCCCGGGACGTCACCGTCATCTTCCTGGCGCTGGCGGGTGCCACTCTCGGGCTGGCGGGGCAGGCGGTGCGATTCCTGGCCAAGCCCATCGCTCAGGGAACTGCCAGCCGTTTGGTGCAAGTGCTGGGGTGGCTTCCGCCCGGCATGGTGGGTCGGGCCATGGTCCAGGCCGACGGCGGCCATCTCCTCCCGGCGGTGGGACTGCTGGTTCCACCGCTCGGCCTGCTGGCACTGTTCACGTGGTGGTGGGCCACGAGCCTCGAACGGCTTCTGACGACGGCGGAGGTCTCGGTCGGTCCGCGCCGCCGGGTCCGCCGGTCGCTTCCCGATATCACCCGGGGCCGCTCGGCCGAGGCCGTACCGCATGCCCGGATGCTCGACCGCGTTGCCAGGATCCTCCCGAAGGACCGTCGGGGCGCCGTCGCGCTGAAGGACCTTCGGTACCTGTGGCGCGAGCCCTCCTTCCGGGCCCAGCGCATCATGACCACCATGTTCGCCGTGGCGGCGATTATCGGTGCCGTGGTGCTGCGGGACCTTCGCCGTCCCGAAGCAGTCCTGGTCTCCGCGGGGCTGGCGTGGTGGTTCAACCTGAACGCCATCAACCAGTTCGGCGTGGATCGGGGAGCGTACTGGATGAACGTGGTCGCGGCGGGTGACCCTCGCCACGACGTCATCGGAAAGAACCTCGCGGTCGCTCTGGTAAACGCTCCGGTGTTCGTGGTGGTGGCCCTGGCCCTGGCGGCGATCACGGGCGGTTGGCTCTACGTGCCCCTGGCCCTGTGCCTGGCGGTCGGCCTGCTGGGTGCCTCCTTCGGCCTGGGAAACGTGAGCTCGGTGCGGCTGGCGCAGCCGATGCCCGAGTCGATGACGAATCCCTGGGCAGGCCGGAGCGGGCAGGGATGTGGAACCGCGCTGATCATGATCGTGGTGCTCATGATGAACTTCGTCCTGGTCAGCCCGCTGGCGGCGCTCGTCGCCATCGGCCTGACCGTCTGGCGACCACTCCTCGTCATCGCGGCCCCGGTGGCCATCCTGTACGGCTGGGTCCTGTATCGCCTGGGACTCGGGATCGCCTCTGCGTGGCTGCGGGATCACCAGCCGGAGCTGCTCGAAGCCCTCGGGCCCCGCCGCGCGGCCTGATCCGTACTGCGCACGACAGCTTCGAAAACATCGAGAATCGACAGCCCGC
>DHWM01000070.1 GCA_002413185.1 Actinobacteria bacterium UBA5182 | reverse complement strand
GAGCCGTTGTGGAGATAGGTGACGAACGCGGCCGAATATCCGACTCCCCCGATCCCGGCGACGATCGCGCACCCAGCGGCGAACCGTTCGAACGGCACGGATCTCATTGGGCTCCCATATGCGTGCGATCGATACCGACGGGATGCTACTCCAAGGGCGGTGAGTCCCGTGAGGTTGCTTTCCTCGTTTCACCCGCCGTACGGTCGAAAGGAGATCCCGTGATTCAAGTTGGGGATCAAGGCGATCCTGCTCATCGTCGCGATCATCTTCTTGATCATCGCGATCGTGGTGACCGCCAACCCCACGGACTACCTGGCGCTGGGCCTGATCTTCGTGGCGGCCGCGCTCCTGGTGGAGGAACTGAATCTGGAAGGACTGGGACGCGGGTCCGGCTCCCAGAATCGCCCCCTGACCTGATCGGCAGGGCCGGGCGACGCAGGCGCCCGGAGGCGCTCCCTCAGCGCTCGTTGAGACCGAGGGTGTCGGTCGGGGCCACGTCCTTCTCCTCCGCGGATTTCTCCTCGGGGGTGGAGATCTTCGTCGGCGAGGACCTGCCGAGGTACTCCCAGATCTCCTTGAAGTTGAAACCCTTGTCGCTCTCCGCGAACTTGTCCTTGCGCGGAATCATTGACCTTCCCCCTTCGGGTGGGCAGTGTCGATGCTGGCATCCACGGCGGTAGTCTCCGCACCCGGCCCGCTCGGCGCAAGACCGCCTTCGGCCGACAGGCGAACTTCGTCGGTGGACGTTCGGCGGAGTGGCGGGCGGGCCGAAAGGCCGTGTTTACACCGATGGCGGAAATGCCGATAATTGGGCCATGAAGCAGCGATTGGAAGGTTTCGTCATGGGTCTGGTGGTCGCCCTCGCGCTCGGCGGGACCGCCGGCGCGGCGACCCAGTTCGGCCACCTGGTGTCGCAGAAGAGTCCGAGCCCGAAGGCCGGGCAGCACGCCGCCTCCCCGGGCCAGTCCGGCTCCAAGGGCGACCAGAGCGGCTCCGACGCGAACCCGTCCGACGCGAACAAGGCGGAGGCGGGAAACGGCCTCGACACGGCCATCGCGCACGTGTCGGCGAACCTGGCCGCCCACCCGAACAAGGGGCTCCAGGTGGCGCTCGACCACCTCAAGGCGAACCAGGCCCGCCAGCAGACGGGGCAAGGGAACTCCGGACACTGAGACGGTGACGGGCTCGGCGGGGACTTCCCCACCGGTCGGTCATCTCATAGATAGCTTCTGGCGTCCCACAGCTCCGGATAGAATCGCTTGTCCAGCGTGGTCCGAAGATAGGAGGCGCCGGTCGATCCGCCGGTTCCCGTCTTCGCGCCGATCTGCCGCTCCACCATGAGCACGTGCCGCAACCGCCACAGCGCCACGAGTTCGTCGTGGTCGAGCAGCGCTTCCGCCACCTCGAACAGCTCGCCGTGGCCGTCCCGGTCGCGCATCACCCGCAACAGGCTCTCCCGGCGGGCCCGCTCGTCATCCGGCGGCATGGCCAGCGAGTGCGACTCGAGGAGCGCGCAAAAGGCGTCCCACAGCGTCGGCTCGGCCAACCGGCGGTCCAGGCGAGCGCGCTCCTCGGGCGTCTCCCTGAGATGCTTCAACAGCCCCGGCTCCCTGAGCCCGGACAGAAGTTCGACCTCCCGGAACTGCACCGACTGGAACCCGCTGGCGGGAGCGAGGTTCGACCGGAACTCCAGGAAGTCCTGTGGGGCCATCGTCTCGATGATTCCGAGGTGGTCGGTCATCACCCGTTCGATGGTGTGCACCCGCCGCAGCGTGTGCCGGGCCCGGCGGGTCTCCCCTTCGAACAGTGACTCCCGAACCGATTCCAGCTCGAACAGGACCTGCTTGAACCACAGCTCGTACGCCTGGTGGACCACGATGAACAGGAGCTCGTCGTGGGCCGGTGGATCCGACAGGAGGGTCTGCAGCGAGAGCAGCTCCGGGATGCGCAGGTACGAGCCGTAGGAGAGCTCGGAGTCCTCCTGGCCGAACCGAGGCTTGGATCGAGGCTGTCCTTCGCTGATGACGTCCCCCCCACCGCCGGGACGGGTGGCCGGACCGAAGCTTACCCACTCCGAACGTCCCCGTATAAAGTTGGGGCGACATGGCGACCACCGAAGCCAGGCGCGCGGCCGGAACAGGCTCGCCGGCGGCGCTCGATCCCCTCGACTTCCTCGACGTCGATGCGCTGCTCTCCGACGAGGAGCGCATGATCCGCGACGCCACGCGAGGGTGGGTCCGCGACCGCATCCTCCCGGGGATCGAGGGATGGTTCGATCGCGGGGAGTTCCCTACCGAGGTGGCGGGCGAGCTCGGGCAGCTCGGGCTCCTCGGGATGCACCTCACCGGGTACGGGTGCGCCGGGACCAACGCGGTCAGCTACGGCCTGGCGTGCATGGAGCTCGAGGCCGGCGACAGCGGGTTCAGGTCGTTCGTCTCCGTCCAGGGCTCGCTGGCCATGTTCCCCATCTGGAAGTTCGGGTCCGAGGAACAGAAGCAGGAGTGGCTGCCCAGGATGGCCGCCGGCGAGGTGATCGGGTGCTTCGGCCTGACCGAGCCGGACTTCGGGAGCGATCCCTCGAACATGCGAACGGCCGCCCGCCGGGAGGGCCCGGATTGGGTGCTGAACGGCACGAAGATGTGGATCACCAGCGGGGGCATCGCCGGCCTGGCGGTAGTGTGGGCCCGAACCGACGAAGGGATCCGCGGGTTCCTGGTGCCGCGCGGGACGCCGGGATTCTCGACGAAGGACATCGAACGCAAGCTCTCGCTCCGGGCAAGCGTCACCTCGGAGCTGGTCCTCGAGGACTGCAGGCTGCCGGAGGAGGCTGTCCTCCCGGGCGTGACGGGATTGAAGGGGCCACTGTCCTGCCTGAGCGAGGCGCGGTACGGCATCGTGTGGGGAGCAATGGGGGCGGCTCGATCCTGCTACCAGACCGCGCTTGAGTACGCGAAGTCGCGAGTGCAGTTCGGCAAACCCATCGGGGGCTTCCAGCTCACCCAGGAGAAGCTGGCCGACATGCTGGTCGAGCTCAACAAGGGAGTGCTGCTGGCGCTGCACCTGGGCCGGATGAAGGACGAGGGCCGCGTCCGGCCCGAGCACGTGAGCCTGGGCAAGCTCAACAACGTCCGGGAAGCCCTGGCGATCGCTCGGCAGGCTCGAACGATCCTGGGGGCCAACGGCATCACACTCGAGTACCCGGTGATCCGGCACATGAACAACCTCGAATCGGTGCTCACGTATGAGGGCACAAGCGAGATCCACACGCTCATCCTGGGCCAGGCCATCACCGGCCTGGCGGCGTTCGACTGACCCGCATGGCGCCGTTCAGGGCGTCGGCCGGGTTCACATCCGAGTGGAAGCACTTCGGGTTCGAGGCCGACGATGCCGGCGTGGCCACGCTGACCTTCCAGCGTGCCGACAAGCTCAACGCGCTGACGTTCGACGTCTACGCGGACCTCAGAGATCTGCTGGGCGAGCTTCCCCACCGGGACGACGTCCGCGTCCTGGTGATCACCGGGGAAGGCCGAGGCTTCTGCTCGGGCGGCGACGTCCAGGAGATCATCGGCGAGCTCCTGCAGATGGATCCGGGTGCGCTGCTGGACTTCACGCGGATGACTGGATCGGTCGTGCAGCGGATGCGGGAATGCCCGCTGCCGATCATCGCCGCGGTAAACGGCGTGGCGGCGGGCGCCGGCTCGGTGATCGCGCTGGCGGCGGACTTCCGGATCCTGGCCCGCTCCGCCTCGTTCGCGTTCCTGTTCACGAAGGTCGGATTGGCCGGCGCCGACATGGGCTCGGCCTATCTCCTGCCCCGCCTGGTGGGACTGGGCCGGGCCACCGAGCTGCTGATGCTGGGCGACAGGGTCGACGCCCACCGCGCGTTCGACCTCGGCTTGGCTTCAGAGGTGGTCGAAGACGACGGGCTGATGGTGTCCACCGGGGAGCTCGCCCGACGGCTGGCCCAGGGCCCGGCCCTGGCGTATGCCAGCACCAAGATGCTCCTGACGAAGGAGCTCGACATGAGCCTGGCCGGGGCCCTCGAGCTCGAAGCGATGACCCAGGCGCTTCTGATGAAGTCCGCGGACCACGCGGAGTTCTTCGCGGCGTTCACGGAGGGCCGCGACCCGAAGTGGACCGGCCGATGACGGCCGGCGATCCGCCGCCGCTACCGCCACCGCCGCACCGGATCGTCAACCCGGAGGGACTCGGTCCTCCCGCAGGGTTCTCCCACGTGGTCGTGCCCGTGGCCGGCACGACGATCTACCTGGCGGGGCAGACGGCCCACGGCCCGGACGGCGAGCTTCCGGGCGAGGACATCGTCACGCAGTTCGACACAGCTGCCGCGCACGTCATCACGGCGCTGCGATCGGCCGGCGCCGAGCCCGAGCACCTGGTCTCGATGCAGATCTTCACCACCGACCTCGCCGGGTATCTGGAGGCTTCCAAGCCCATCGGAGAAGCGTACCGGCGGCACTTCGGGAAGCATTTCGCGGCGAAGGCGCTGATCGAGGTGAAGGGCCTGGTGGGCAGGGCGAAGGTCGAGCTCGTGTGCGTCGCCGTGATCCCGGCCGGTTGAGACCAGCCGGCTGAGGCCATCCCCGCCCAGGGTGCTGGAAACGGCCTCCCCGAGGCCCGAGAGTACCCACGTGGCGGAACTACGACTCCCCCCGATGGGCCACTACGCCAGGATCACCCTGACGGTGGTGGCGGTCCTGGCCGTCCTGGCCGCGGCATGGGCGGTTCGAAGCGTGCTCCTCCTGGTGCTGGTGTCGGCGGTGCTGGCGGTGGGGCTGGACCCGCCGGTGCGCCGCCTGGAGCGCTGGGGGTTCAGCCGGGGCTGGGCCGTGGCCGTCATCTTCCTGGCCACGGTGGTGTTCATCGTCCTGTTCGGCTGGCTGGTCATCCCGCCGATCGTCCGGGAGGTCCGCCAGCTCGCCAGGACCATCCCCGACTACATCGACCGGTTGCGCCAGGGCCATGCCACGGGCTTCGTCGCCGACCTCGAACGGAAGTACCACATCTCGCAGCGCCTGCGCGACGCCACGTCGAAGCTGCCGTCGCTGGCCTCCGCCTCGTTCGGCACGATCCTCGGGATCACCAAGAGCATCGCCGGCATCATCTTCAACCTGCTCACCGTGGGGATCCTGACGATCTACTTCCTGACCGCCCTGCCTCGCGGTGAGGAGATGGCACAGGGGCTCGTGGCCGGCGAGCATCGCCAGCGCAACCTCCGGATCTTCCACGAGGCGCTGCAACGGATCGGCGGATACGTGTCCGGGAACATCGGCATCTCCATCGTCGCGGGGGTCTTCGCGTTCGTCGCGCTGGTGATCATCGGAGTGCCGTTCCCGGCTGCACTGGCGATGTGGGTGGCCATCGCCGACCTCATCCCCACCGTGGGCGCGACGCTCGGCGCCGTGGTCGCCGTGATCGTGGCGGCGTTCTCGTCCTGGGGCGACGCCGTTGCCACGCTGAGCTACTTCATCGTCTACCAGCAGGTGGAGAACTACGTGATCGCTCCACGGGTGATGAAGAAGGCCGTCGATCTCTCTCCGGCTGCCGTCATCATCAGCGTGCTGATCGGAGCGAGCCTGGGCGGCCTGGCGGGCGCGCTCCTGGCGCTGCCGCTGGCCGCCGCCATCAAGGTCATCGTCCGCGAGATATGGCTGCTGGGCCGGATCGAGATCCCGGGGCCGGGTGCCTCGGAGGTGGCTCCGCCTCGCCCTCCGACGGGTGCCGCCGGTCCCGTCCCACCCCCCGCCTGACGTAAGCTGCTGCCCCGGATGATCGAAGGGAGGACAGGATGGCGATCAACCTCACCCAGGAGAACAAGAACATGGTGCAGCGGTTCATCGAGGAGGGCGACAAGGGCAACGTCGACGCGTTCGACGACATGATCCCTCCCGACGCGGTGGACCACAGCCCGTTCCCTGGGCAACCCGCTGGGCGGGAGGGCGTCAAGTACATCTTCCGGATGCTGAAGAGCGCGTTCCCCGACATGCGCACGGAGGTCCACGAGATGGTGGCCGAAGGCGACAGGGTGGCGGTCCGGAGCCGCATCGTGGGCACGCATCAGGGCGAGTTCATGGGGGTCCCCGCCTCCGGCAAGCCCGTCTCGATCGAGGGCATCGACATCCTCCGCTTCGAGAACGGGAAGATGGTCGAACACTGGGGCGTGTACGACGCCATGGGGATGATGATGCAGATCGGGGCCATCCCCACCCCATAGGTCGGGCGCCTCCTCAGCGGTACAGCTCGCGCGCGATGACCTCCCGCTGGATCTCCGACGTGCCTTCGTAGATCCGGGGAGCCCGCACCGTTCGATACAGGCGCTCCAGCAGGTGGCCGCGCTCCAGGCCCGCCGCGCCGTGGACCTGCACGGCCCCGTCCACGACGAACTGGGCCGCCTCGGTGGCGAAGACCTTCGCCATGGCCGACCGCCCGGTGATCCCGGGGGCGTCCTCGTCGTAGGCCCGAGCGGCGGCCCGGACCATCAGCCGGGCCGCCTCGGTTCGAGTGGCCATCTCCGCCAGCAGGTGCGACATGGCTTGGAACTCCCTGATGGGCTTGCCGAAGGCGCGCCGGCTCCTGGCGTGATCCAGGGCAGCGTCCAACGCCGCCTGGGCCATGCCCACCGCGAAGGCCCCGACGCTCGGCCTGAACAGGTCGAGCGTCCGCATGGCCACCCCGAACCCGTGGTCGACCTCACCAAGGACCTCGGCGGCCGCAACCGCCACACCGTCGAACTGGAGGCGTCCGATGGCGTGGTCGTCGAGGAGGTCGATCGGCTCGCCGGTGAGCCCGCGGGCGTCCCCGGCCACCACGAACGCCGTCACGCCCTTCGCGCCCACCTCGGGAGTGGTCCGGGCGAACACCACGTAGACGTCCGCGTCGGGTGCGTTCGAGATCCACGTCTTGGCCCCCGTCAGGCGGTAGGCACCGTCGGCCGAGCGTTCTGCTCGAAGCTGGACCGCCCCGGCGTCCGACCCGGCTTCGGGTTCGGTCAACGCGAATGCCGCGATCGCCTGGCCCCGAGCGATGGGCGGCACCCACCGGCGAACCGCTTCCTCCGTGCCCGCCTGCGCGATGGCGTACCCGCCCAGTCCCTGCATGGCCAAGGCCGTTTCGGCCTGGGTGGAGCCCTGGGCGATGGCCTCCCGCAGCACGCACAGCGTCATCGCCGAGACCGAATCCTCCGGCGCCGTCCCGCCGACCCGCCGCGGGAACAGGAGCGGAAGAAGCCCCCTCTCCGCCAGCTCCGCGACGAGCGGGCGATCGATCCGTCCGGACAGGGCCGCCGATGACTTCGTGCCGTGCTCGGCGCCGAAGGCCACAGCGTCGCGGTACAGCGCGGCGTGATCGTCGCTCAGGCCGAACGTCATGGCGGCGAGGGCGGCGGGGGCGGCGGTCACGCCGAGCGGTTTACCACGCCCGTCGCGCAGTCGCTACGATGCAGGTCGGTCCGGAGCGAGCAGCTCGGACACCCACGTTCGAAGGGGGCGCGGATGAACGACT
>DHWM01000004.1 GCA_002413185.1 Actinobacteria bacterium UBA5182 | reverse complement strand
CGGCCGTCGTACACCGTGGTCCACGAGACCCCCAGATCGTCCATGGCGGCCATGGTGGTCCCGTAGTAGTTGTAGATCCCCGGGTCCTCGTGGATGTCGCCCATCTCGCCGACGAGCAAGGGGATTCCCCACGGCGCCAGCAGGTTGATGATGGACTGGAAGTATCGCTCGTGCCCGTAGACGGTGCCCACATAGGGCGGGGGCGGCGGAGACCCCTTGATATTCACCGAGTCCATCAACGTCTGGAGCTTCTCCCCCGTGGTGACTCCGGCGGTGTCGACGGAGAACCCGTTCCCCCACCTTGCTCCCCCGTAGTCGTGGACGTCGAAGGCCACATTGCCGAGGGCGGCGAACCCAGTCAGATCGGCATGGGTCAGGCCCGCGCCGTAGCCGCTTCGGGTTGTGAAGACTATGGTGCGGCTCGGGTCGAGCGACCGGATGACCTTGGCTACTTTCAGCTGGAAGTCAAGGCTCGTTTGCGTCGCGATGTGATCGATCTGCATATAGCCCATGTCCGGCTCGTTCATGACCTCGAACGAGGCGACCCCCTGCAGTCCCGTGACCGTGGTCACGACGTACTTCCAGGCGTCGGTCATGAACTGCTGGCGCAGGGCATCGGTCCAGAAGTCCCCGGCCGCCTGCGTCTCGCCGTCGGCCGTGCTCGCGTACGTGATCCCGTGCGAGTTGTACGGGGCCTCATACAGCCAGTAGGGGTACGGGAAGTCGGACTGGCAAGAATCATCGACATCGGCGTTGCAGCCGTGGAAGCTCACGTCCACATAGATCCCGTCGGCCGCCGCCCCCTGGATGGTCTGCACGACTTGTTGCGTGTACTGGCTGTCGAACGTATGCGTCCACGTGCCGTCGCCATTGTCCACTGGCGCGATGGGCTCGAGGCTGGCCCATCGAACCCGAAGCCGAAGGAGGTTCATCCCCCACGTGGCCATGCGATCCAGATCTTGTTGGAGGTGCAAGTTTCCGGGGACATGGTTCACCCCATGGAACACGGTGCGGGTGGAGCCGATCCAGAAGCCGCCGTCGTGGGCAGAGACGTCTCCGCTGGCCGCGGCGAAGTCGGACACATCCGGGGCCGAACTGGCACGCAGGGTGGAGTGGGCTGGCCAGGCCGGGACCCCCGCGCTCCTGGCCACGGGGGACACGACCACGGCCACAGCGGCGGCTGTCGAGACCACCAGCGCGAACGGGGGTCGTTTCCGGAGGCTTCCAGAGGGTCGGGTCGCTCGCATGGTCATCTCCTTCAGAGCTTCAGGTCTAGGGCGGAACTGCTGCTGGTGATCTGGAAGGGCTGGGTGATGCTGATCCCGAGGAGATCGTCGGTGAGCTTGACGGTCCAGCTCCCCGGGGTCTTCTGAGGGACCTGGAACGTGGTGTGGACCTTCCCGACCGAGTCGGCGGTGACGTTCTTGATGAACGTGGCGGTGAAGTACACGTGCACCGTGGAGTTCGGCCCCCATCCGGGCCCGGAGTCGACCGTCACTGTGGTCCCCACCGGCCCCGAGCCTGGCGAGCTCGTCATGAACGCGGGCAGGGAGATGCTACTGGACTGGGTGACCCCCGAGGTGGCCCCCGTCGCGGCGACAGTATGGGTCTTGAAGGTCGTGGAGAGGAGCAGGCCCACCGCGAGCGAGCCGTGGGCGTCGGTGGTGAAGGTCTGGGAGACCGGCCCGGAGTCGAAGCTGAAGTTCACCGACTCGGAGGCCCCGTACCCGCTCACGGTGACCGGCACGCTCTGGTAGGGCTCGGCGGTGTCGGGCAGGGTGTACTTGTCGATCACGGTGTACTTGTTGGTGAGGGTCCCGGCCGAGGAGGTGGTGGTGATGAAGCCGCTCGGGTACGGCTCGGCCGGCATGGTCAAGGTCACCGCCACCGAACCAGTGGAGTCCGCGGTTCGCACGGTTGCCGGGTAGCCGGGAAAGGCTATTGAGACCTGCTCGCCCGACAGGAACCCCGCCCCGGAGTAGGCCGTGGTGTCCCCCACCGTCATGGCGACCACCGAGATCGAGGAGGTCGGGTTGATGGTGATAGGACCAAACCCCACTGTCCCGCTCGTCCGGCCCGTCCCGTACATCATGTGGGTCCCGCCGGGGAACTGGGCCGGGATGGGGACAGGCGCGGAGCTGAACGTCCCGGTGGTGTCGGTGGTGGCTGTGTAAAGGATCGGCCCACTGGCCGAGTCGGCCCGGATGTCGACCTGTTCGCTCGGCCCGAAGCCCTTGCCGGTGACGTTGTTGTCCTTTCCCGGGACCGTGGTGCTTCCAGTGAGATTCCAGTTCACCTTGGCGGCGCTGGAGACCACCGTGTTTCCCGCCATCCCCCACTGGTCGACCACGCTCGCCGTGACGATCACGCTGTCGTCCGCGTTGAATTTCGAGGCGGCTAGGGTGGTGGCGTCGTTGCCGGACACGACCGTCCCGTTCACCGTCCACGCGTAGTGCACGGTCACCTGATCACCGTCGGAATCGGTCACGTTGGCCGGGATCGCCGTGATGGGAGTGGACACATACGCGGGGATCGGCGACAGCTTGACCGAGCCGATCGAGGGTGCTCGGTCGATCACCGTTACCGTGTTCGAGCTGACCCAGTCGCCCTGCAGGCCGAGGGAGTCGGTCACACGGACCTTGGCGTAGATCTGATCGCTTTGGACGAACGGGCCGTCCAGGCTGGTCCCTGTGGCCCCGATCACCTTGACGCCGTTCTTGTACCACTTGTACTCGTAGGTCCACTTCAAGAATCCGCCGCTGATCGACCCGGTGGCGAGCGAGAGCTTCTGTCCGATGTTGGGGCTGGTCGGAGTCACCGAGGCAGACGTGACCACGGGTGGCGTGTCCCGGAAGAACCAGGTGTCGGCCAGCCCGACCTGGCCTCCCACTTGCGCGTCGACGAGGCCGCCGAAGATCATCAGCGCGTCCAACGCCGGGTGCCACAGAACGGACCCGTCGACCCGACGCCCGGGACCGGTGCCGCCGATCTTTTCCCAGTTCCCTCCCCGGAGGAGCATCGTGCTGGTGCTGGTGGCGCCTGGCCCCAGGCCCGAGCAATACACGGTGCCTCCAAGGTCGGGGTCGTAGGCCATGCGGAAGCGCTCCTTGGGAGCGGGAAGCTCCGGCCCGGGGGTCCAGGACGATCCGTCGTACAACCATGTGTCCTTGGCGCCATTGCCGCCTCCCACGATCACGGCGTGCAGGGAGGCGTCGTAGGCCATTCCGAAGAACACCCTGGCCTGCATGGCCGACGGCGTGCTGCCCCTGGTCCACGACGTCCCGTCGAACAACCAGGTCTCCGCGTATGGTGTGAGACCCGATCCGCCGAACAGCACGAGCTTGTGGATGTCGGGGTCGTAGACCATCTCCGCGCCGACTCGCCCGGTGAGCCCGGCGGGGGGAGCGGGTCCCTGGGTCCATGAGGTGCCGTCGTAAAACCACACCTCGTTGAGGGGGGGCCAGGAGGACGTGTAGCCGCCGAACATCACGATCTTGCCGATCTCCGGCATGTACGCCATCGCGGCGCCACCACGGGGAGTGAGCGGGGCAGGGGCCGCAGCCCCCTGGCTCCAGGCGCCGTTGGTATAGATCCAGGTGAGGTTGTTCCAGGTCTCGCCCGCCGTCTTGGGTGCCCCGCCGAACACGACCACCTGGTCGGCCGGAGGGAAGTAGGCGTACGAGACGTCCCATGGCAATGGGTAAGTGGTCGGCAAGCTAGGGCCCTGAGACCATCCGATCGGGAAGAGCGTCGCGGCCTTCGAATCGGTCCCGAGCAGCGCAGCTCGGGACAGCCCTGGGGTGACGACCGGCAGCATTCCCATCGTGACGATGACGGCCCCGGCCCACGCGTGAACGAAGCGCCTCGTCGAGCACGTTGTCGTGCGAGGCATATATGCGATATCGGGCCTCTCACCGACGACCTTGAGGGCCCGACTGGGAAATGGGCCGTTCGGGGGGGGAAAAGCGCCCTTGGACATCCCCCGGGACTGATCCGGATTCCCCCGGATGGGGGACCCGGGGCCTTCAAGGTCCTCCAAACGAATGTGCTGGCCTGACTGGGGTAGTCCTTCACTCGATGGCG
>DHWM01000129.1:11395-11907 GCA_002413185.1 Actinobacteria bacterium UBA5182 | reverse complement strand
CCCTGGCGCCACCGCACCAGCTCGGGACGATCGTCCACGAAGCTCGAGAGCTCGGCAACGAGGCGAGACTTGCCCACGCCGGGCTCCCCCACGATCGTCACGAGCTGGACGGTCGACTCCTGGACGCTCTTCTGGAAGGAGCCGGTGAGGATCCCGAGGTCGATCTGCCGGCCCACCAGCGGGGTGGTGAGCGCTCGGAGGAGGTCGGTGCCGAAGCGGGCCCGGGCCGCCGTGGCCCGCTAGATGGGGAGGGGTGAGGCCTTGCCCTTGACGGTGACCGGCTCCAGTGCCTCGTAGTCGAACACCCGCTCCGTGGCCCGAAAGGTCCGCTCCCCGACCACGATGCCGCCGACCGGAGCCACGCCCTGCAGGCGGGAGGCGGTGTTCACCACGTCGCCGGTGACGATGCCCTCGCCCTGCTCGGGTCGGGCCCCCAGGGCCACCACGGCCTCACCGGTGTTGATCCCGATACGGACCTGCAGGTCCAGTGTGGGATCGGCATCGTTCAGCTC
>DHWM01000129.1:0-11041 GCA_002413185.1 Actinobacteria bacterium UBA5182 | reverse complement strand
CGCTCGATCTCGGTGCGGAGCATCCCGTGGTAGGGCTTCAGGCGGGCCCTGACCTCCTCGGGGTCGGCCTCGTCCGAGGATGCCGTGAACCCCACCAGGTCGCAGAACAGCACCGTGATGACCTTGCGCTTTTCGGCCTGTGGCTGAGGAGCTTGCGTGAGTGGCGCCGTGCAGAAGCCGCAGAACTTGAACCCGTCAGGATTCTCTTTCCCACAACTGGGACAGACGGCCACGGGGGGAAGTCTAAAAGCGCGTCCCCGCCAGACAAAGCGGCTCGTATGGAATGCCACACCTGTGTTCGTGTACGACAGCCCCGGAGTTCGAGCATGGACGACGACAAGGGCGGCAGCTCCGGCTCGCTCAGACCGTGGAGTGGGCGCTAACGAGGTGACCCTGATCCACTTTGAGGAATGGATCAGGGTCACCCTGTAGCTCGGGCGCTGCGGATCAACAGGCCGGGATGGCGAGGCGTTGCGTGATGTCGTTGATCGCGCCGTCCCTGACGGTGACGTCGTAGTAGTACGTCGTGTCGAACGGCGTCGTCTTCTTGGCCAGCTCCGTGAGGCCCTCGTGCCGATCGGGGGGCGCTTCGCAGGTGCCGAGGAAATGGATGCCCACGTCGCGTGCGACCGGGAGCGTGCGCAACAGGCTGTTCTGGTTGCGGATGTACACAGACAGATACCGGGCGTCGCTGGGTGACTTCCCGTCCTCGATGGCAGCCTTGGCGGCAGCCTCGTCCTGGAAGACCTGGATGACATCGACGGTGATCCTGGCGCCGTCCACGTCGACCTCGCGGATGTAGGTTGGGTAGGTGCCGTCGGTGAGCACCAGGTTGGCCGTCGTCGGTGCGGTCGAGTTCGGTGCCGCGAGGCCGGTACGTGAGGACTGCGGAGCGGCGATCGTGGTGGGGTCGATCCGGGTGCCCGATGGCTCGTGCCCCTGCGTGACGGGCGCCGACGGGCCGGCCACGGCGGCCACGATGCCGGCGGTGGCCAACACCAACGCCAGCGTACCGGCGCTAAGCAGGACCACCCGGCGGTAACGCCGGGGCGTGTCCGGCGCGAGTGGACCCGTCGCCCTCCGGTGGAGTTTGGGGGTCTGCATGATGTTCCTCCTTCCATCAGGCCTGGGCGGAGCCCAGGCTCGGGTGCTTACAGGAGAGAGCCTCGACCACCCCGGTTACGGCCGCCTCTCAGACGAGTAACGACTCGTCGACATCAGAACTCGTCGCCAATTCAGGTCGCAGGCGGCGGGCTGGAGCCCATCCCGGACGGCGATCCCGGTACATCCAGATGGCCACCGAAGTCAGATGAGGACCTTGGCGACTCGGAGACGCCGTCATGGTCGAAACGACTGGGGCTCCAAAGATGGCCAGTTGTCTTGCTTCAAGGGTGTCAGCGCGCTCGATAACCTCATCGTGGCTATGGGTACGCCGCCGGCGCGCGCTCGACGATCTGACAGCACTCTGGGTTGGAGGGTGCGGCCACTGGACATATTGGTGCTGTCCATCGACGGCGAGAGGGCCGGTTGAGGGCTTTCGACTTGCTGGAGTAACGCATTGACGACGACCACGACGCCCACTGCCGGCCCCGCGGGGGGAAACTTTCGCCATGAGGCTCTCTTTTATGCCGGAGAGGCCGACTTCGTCGATCGGACGGGGGCGTTCATCCAGGACTCCATCAGCGCGGACGAGCCGATCCTGGTCGTCGTGAGCGCCGCCAAGATCGACATGCTTCGGTCGCGGGTGAATGGCGACGCGGACGGGGTCCGATTCGCGGACATGGCCGAAGTCGGGCTGAACCCGGCTCGGATCATCCCCGCGTGGCGAGAGTTCGTGGCCGAACACGCCTCGGCGGGACGTCGATTCCGAGGGATCGGCGAACCCATCTGGGCCGGCCGGACGCCCGAGGAACTGGTCGAGTGCGAGCGACACGAATCGCTGCTCAACCTGGCCTTCGACGGTGCTCCGGCCTGGTGGCTGGTCTGTCCGTACGACACCGAGTCGCTCGAGCCGTCCGTGATCGAAGAGGCCCACAGGAATCACCCCTCCCTGGTGGAGAGCAGCGGGCGTCGGCAGAGCGCCCTGTACCGAGACCTCGCGGCGGTGGCGAAACCGTTCGACCTTCCGCTTTCCGAACCGCCCGGCCCGACCGAGGAGATCGCCTTCGAGCCCGGCCAGCTGGTGGCCGTGCGGAGGTTCGTCTCCCGAACCGCCGCCGCACATGGGCTGAGGTCCGAGCGCGCCAGCGACCTCGTGCTCGCCGTCAACGAGGTGGCCACCAACAGCCTGCGCTACGGCGGCGGGCGTGGCGTCCTTCGGGTCTGGCGGAGCGGGAGCTCGATGATCTGCGAGGTCCGGGACGAGGGACGCATCGACCGCGCGCTGGCCGGACGGGAGCGCCCCAGCCCCTTTCAGGAGGGCGGGCTCGGTCTGTGGCTCGTCAACCAGCTATGTGACCTGGTCCAGGTGCGATCGTTCCCGGCAGGCTCGGTGGTGCGCCTGCACATGTCCACGCCATAACGACGACCCGAAGGGGATGAGCGGGGCCCTCAGTACCTGGCGAAGCGCTCGGTGTCCGATGAGAAGCTCGCCAGGATGTCCTGGGACAGGGTCGGCTTCGTTTCGCTGATCGCCGTGAGGAACTCCGACGTCGTGGCGCGGTGCCCTCGTCCTTCGAAGTGTTCGCGTTCGAAGGCCTTTTGAGCTGCCTTCCGCGCGGCGAACTCGATGTCGGCCGGCGTGAACATGGCGCTGGCCGCGACCAGCCGGTCGAGGTCCACCTCCTGGTCGGTGATCTCCTCGGCGTAGCGCCGCCAGATCGCCCGGCGGGCGTCCTCGTCGGGCGGCCCCACCGGCAGGACGTAGTCGAATCGCCCGGGACGAAGGAATGCCGGGTCGAGGCGACCGACCCAGTTCGTCGCGCACACCAGCAGGTGGTGGGAAGCCTCGCGAAGCCTCGGTATCTGCTTCAAAAACTCGTTGGTGACGCTGGGGCTGGCCCGGCGTTCCTCGTGCCGGATCGAGGCCAGGTCCTCCACCTCGTCGACGAACACCACCGCCGCAGGCAGGTCGATGATCAGCTCGAACGTCTCGGCGAGGAGCTTCGCCTGGCGGTCGGGTCCCTCCCCGGCGAGCTCTCCCGGCTCGATCTCGACGAAGGGCCATCCGAGGCGCGAGGCGATGCCCTTGGCGAAGGTCGTCTTGCCGGTCCCGGGGGGGCCGAACAGGACGATCGCCATCGGCGGGGAGACCGCGTGCCGGGTGGCGAGCGCCGGTTCGGCAAGGGGCAGGATGACCCGGCGCTCGATGATCGCCTTGGGCTCTTCCATGCCCCGGAGCTCTCGCCACAGATCGGGGTGGATCATCCGTCCGCCCAGCCTGGCCAGATTCCCGGGCGCCCCGACGGTGGCCGGGATGTCCCTTTCGAGGTGCCGGATCGCCGGGACTTCCTGGAATCCACGTTCGAGGAACGTCTTTCGGTCCGGGTGGTCGTCCTGGACCATCGCCACCAGCCTTCGCACCCCCAGGCCCCCCAGCCGGGCTTCGACCTGCTCGAGAAGCCCCTGGGCGACCTCGCCTCCTTCAGCGGGCTGAGCGACGGCCAGCCTGACGATCCATGCCACCGCACCGGCGACGACGGTGGTCACCATCCCGACGGTTTCGCCTTCGGATTCGGCGACCAACGTCAGGCCTCTCTCTGACGTCATGACGTCGAGGACCTGGTCCACGGCGAGGCCGTCCGGGCCGTTCGGGATGCATCCCGCACGTTCCCACAGCTGGAGGATCCGGCCGAGATCCTCGGCGCGATAGGGGCGCACGGTCATCGGCATGAGACGTCTCCGGTCAGGCGTCGGGGAGCAGGACGCCGAACCCTCGCCGGGCGAGCTTGAGGACGATCTGACCCGGCGCCACCAGGTCCTCCGCCCGGGCCGCGCACAGCCGGTCGAGTTCTTCGATCCTCGCCTCGAGCCGATCCAGCCCCTCTCGTCGCGCCTTGCTCAACACCCGGGCGTTTCTCCACACCTTCTCGCGCGACTCTGCCACGAACTTCTTCGCGGCCCTGCGGTTGAGGGGCGCCAGGAGGCGATCAGTGAGGGTGCGACCGGGGAGGAGCTTGTCCTCCGCGGCGACCCGTGCGCCCAGGACGTCGTTGATGTGTTGATGGTCCTGCTCTCGCTTCGCCATCAACGCAGCGTCGTCGAGCTCGTCGTCGGTGATCGTTGCGATGAGCGCCTGCGGGAGGTCGAAGTTGATGTGGACGTTCATCGCGAACAGGATGTGACGGAGCGGTGGCAGATCCGGCTTGTCCCTCGCCGCGCTGAAGGGGATCCTCCACGCGGCGGGCGCTTGTCCCCGGCCCAACGCCGCGAAGGCGTCGAGGTAGAGGCCGGCGAAGACAACATCCAATGTCTGGAGCCACGCGGGATCGATGAATCCCTCGCGCCTCAGCTCCTCCTCGACCCCTCGAGTGCTTCGAAGGTAGACCAGATGGAAGTGCCGGCGCGCGTCGGTCGGGTCCAGCTGCCCGGCTATGGCCTCGAGCCGGGCGATGACGTCGCCGACGGTGCGGGGCGCTTCCTCCTGGGTCTCGCCGATGCTCACGAGCGGTGGGCGATGTCAGGCGCCGGGCCGGAGTCACTCCACGCGAACCACCCGGCGATCAGGAGGACATCACGACCGTGAGGCCGCTTGGGGAGTCGCATGCCCTTTTCGTTCACGCTCGATTCCCCTCCTGTGGGCCGAGCCGGACCGTGTGGCCCGGGCCAGATTGTGCTTCACAGAGGCTCTCACGTCCATCCCGGCGAGTGGAGGTTGCCGGCCATCGAAGGAAGGCTAGGCTTTCCCGTGCATGTCGGCCACGGTCTGTATCGGGGTGATCGCTCCGCACGGCGACCTCGCCGTTCCGGAGGCGTGTGACGAGCAGACGCGAATGCTGGCCGTGCAGACACAGCGAGCCATGGACCTGATGGGTCGCCGAGTCGCCTCCGCCGAGCCGGACGTGGTGGTCGTGGCGACCCCACACAACGTCCACATCGGAGGGCACATGGCGGTGCTGACGCCGTCGAACGTCGCCGGGCAACTCGAAGAGGCCGCGAGTCCGGTGACGCTCCAGTCCCCCGTCGACCGCGAGCTCGCTCTTGCGATGCAGGCGTCCATGAGCGGGGCAGGGGTCCCGACGGTGACGGTCAGCTTCGGTGGGAACGTCCCGGCAGAAGCCGTCGCGCCCCTGGACTGGGGGACGTTGATCCCTCTATGGCATATCACGCGGCACGCCGGGCAGGTCCCGGTGGTCGTGGTGGCCCCGGCCCGTGATCTGGACGCGGCCGCGCACGTTCGTGCCGGGAGCGCCATCGTGGCAACAGCCAGGGGGGCCGGATACCGGGTCGCCTTCGTCGCCAGCGCCGACCAGGGACATGGCCACGACGCCGAGGGCCCGTACGGCTTCCACCCCGAATCCGCCGTCTTCGACGACCAGGTGACCGACGTGGTCCGGCGGGGAGCGCTGTCCGAGCTGACCGCGTTCGATCCGGCCGCCGTGCACGCGGCGGCTGCCGACTCGTGGTGGCAGATGCTCATGCTTCACGGCGCGTTGCAGGAGGACGGCGGCCTATTCAGCTCGGAGGTGCTCGCCTACGAGGCGCCGACGTACTACGGGATGCTCACTGCGGTGTTCGAACCGGCGACGCCCTGACTCAGCGAGTGGCGGGGGAGGAGGTCTCCCGCCGTTCGGCCCCGAATCCGGGCGAGCACCGGGACTCGTCCCACTTGCCGTGTCCTTCCAGCACCTTTCGCAAGGCTCGCCGGAGGGAAGCCACGTCGGTATCGGCCAGGTAGACGGAGAAGGAGCGCTCCAGGCCGCGTCTCAGCACCGGCATGCTGCGGTCGAGTACCTCCCGTCCCTGGGGCGTGAGCGCAGCGTAGGTGACCCGGCGGTCGGAGAGACAGACGTCCCGGCGAACCAGGCCGGCCTCCTCCAGACGGTCGACGATGCGGGTGGCCCCGCTCTTGCTGACCAGCAGGAGGCTGGCCAGCTCGGCCATCCGCAGCTTGCCGTCGGGCGTTTCGGCGATCCGGGCAAGGGTTTCGTGCTCGGCCAGGGATAGGCCTGATTCGAGCTGAAGCTGCTCCTCCAGGGCCGCCGCCACCACGCGGTTGGCCTGGATGAGGTTCAGCCATGCCCCCATGCGATCCGGGGCGATCACCGGCTTCACGCTCATCCAAGAAAGTTTCCCTCGAAAGAGTTGACATGTCAATGGTCCGGCGGATAAAGTTGTCCCAACAACAGTTCCGGCCACAACCATAAGGCATTGGCCGGGGAGGAGGGACATTCCATGAGCGAGACCGAGATGCTGGAAACGACGGAAGCCAAGGCTCCGTCCGTCGGGACATGGAAGGCAGATACGGCGCACTCGAACGTCAACTTCACGGCGCGCTACATGATGCTCTCGAAGGTCAGGGGTGGGTTCGGCCGTTTCGACGCGACCATCCAGGTCGGGGAGACGCCGGAGGCCTCGTCGGTGGCGGCGACCATCGAAGCTGCGAGCATCGACACGAACAACGAGATGCGCGACGGCCACCTCAAGTCCCCCGACTTCCTGGACGTCGAACGCTTCCCGACCCTCTCCTTCCGCAGCACGAAGGTCGAGCGGGTCGGCAAGCGCGAGCTGCGGGTGAGCGGCGACCTGACCATCCGGGACGTCAGTCGACCGGTGACGCTGGAGGTCGAGTTCGAAGGCGCCGGGCCCGACGTCCGCGGGAACGACCGGGTGGCTTTCTCCGCCCGGACGGAGATCGACCGCGAGGAGTTCGGCATCACGTGGAACCAGGCCCTCGAGACGGGCGGCGTCCTGGTGGGACGGAAAATTCCCATCGAGCTGGACATCCAGGCGATCCGCCGGACGGCCGAACAGCCCGCGTAACCTCGCCGCGACCGGAGCGGCGGGCCGCGAACGAATCGCGATCCCGTCGCTCCGAGCTCGGTTCGGGACGTGGCTCTGTGGGGATACCCTGAAGCCGCCGATGCCTGACCGTTCACAACCCGAACCGCCTCCACCTCTCCCACGAAGGCGGCGGCGCGGCCTCCGCCGCCTGATCATCGCCCTGATCCTTCTGCTGATCATCGAATATCTGGTGGTCCCCCAGATTGCGGGAGCTCGCCACGCTCTCGCGCTGGTCGCTCACACAAACCTGGCGCTGGTCGGTCTGGGGGCACTCCTCGAAGCGGCGGCCCTGCTCGCCTACGCCGAGCTGACCCGATCGGTCCTTCCCACGCGCCGGATCCCGTCGCTCCTGACGGTCGCCAGGATCGATCTGGCCACGCTCGCGGTCAGTCACGTCGTGCCGGGCGGCTCAGCGGTGGGAACCGGGGTGGGCTACCGCTTGCTGCACGAAGCGGGTGTGGAGGCGAGCGACGCCGGATTCGCGCTCACCATGCAGGGGATCGGTTCGGCCCTCGTCCTCAACCTCCTGTTGTGGCTGGCCCTGGTGATCTCGATCCCGTTGCAGGGGTTCAATCCTCTGTACGTGACCGCGGCGACGGTGGGGGTCGTGCTGATCGGCGGGTTCTCGGTCCTGGTACTGCTGCTGACGAGGGGTGAGGCGAGGGCGGCGAAGATCATGCGGGCCGTCGCCAGGAAGACGCCGTTCCTGGACGAGAACGGCGTCCATCGAGCGGTGCATCACCTGGCGGAGCGATTGCGCCTGCTCCTGAGCAACCGGGCCGTGCTGTTTCGAGCTGTGGGATGGGCCACGGCGAACTGGCTGCTCGACGCGGCATCGCTGTGGGTGTTCCTGGCGGCGTTCGGCAGCCGTCCCGGGGTCGACCAGCTCCTGGTGGCCTACGGACTGGCCAACGTGCTGGCGGCGATCCCGATCACGCCGGGTGGGCTCGGCGTGGTCGAAGCGGTCCTCACGGCGACCCTGGTCGGGTTCGGGACGTCCCGCGGCGTCGCGACGCTCGGAGTGATCGGGTGGCGGCTGGTGAACTTCTGGCTGCCCATCCCGGTCGGCGCGCTGGCCTACCTGTCTCTCCGGGTGCCGGGCAAGGCCTCGCGGGGCGAGAAGGCGGAAGAGCTTCGCCGCCTCGCGGAGCAGGCGGCACGGCAGGCGGAGGATCCCAGGGCGTGGGCGGGCCGCCATGGCCTGAAGGCCTCAGGCGACCCTCCGCCACAGCGCTGAACGAACCCTCAGAGCTCCTCGGGGCGACCCTTCTCGGAGGGCAGCGGCACGTCGAGGGGGAGCTGGTTCAACCGGTCCACGAGCTGCCGCAGCCGCCCGACGTGCTGGCGGTCGAAGGCCACCGAGATCCTGGGAAGGTCTGGGACGTCCTGATCAGCGATCTCGCCCCTGGACGCGCGGGTCGCTCGGACCGGCTCGAAGAGGATGTCCGAGAACTCCGTGGAGATCTGGGCCAGCACGTCCGCGGGGGGCATGGCGTTCAGCCGGAGCACGAGCCGCCGTCCGACCATCCGCTGGGAGTGGTACACGCGGTAGAAGCTCTCGATCTCGCGGACCGCTTCGTCGATGTCGTCCGTTCGCCGGTACAGCGCCAGGTCGTCCTCGCTGACGTAGCCCCGTTCCAGGAGCTCCTCCTTCACGTAGACGTCGAACCGCTCCCAGTAGTCCCCTCCGGGCGGGTCGAGCATCACGATCGGTGACAGGTCTGTCTTGCCCGTCTGGACCAGCGTGAGCAATTCGAACGCCTCATCCATCGTCCCGAACCCGCCGGGCAACAGGACGAAGGCGTCCGCTTCCTTCATGAAGGTGAGCTTCCGGGTGAAGAAGTACTTGAAGTTGATCAGCTTCGAGTCGTTGGCGATCACAGGATTCGGCTTCGCCTCGAAGGGAAGCCGGATGTTGGCGCCGAAGGAGAGCTCCCCGCCGGCTCCCTCGTGGCCCGCCTCCATGATCCCCGGCCCGGCGCCGGTGATGACCATCCACCCCCGCCGGGCGATCTCCCGAGAGAAGTCCCGGGTGGCCACGTAGGCGGGGTCCTCCCTGGTGGTCCGGGCCGAGCCGAAGATGCTGACCTTCCGGATGGCCTTGTACGGCGCGAACACCCGGAAGGCGTGCCGGAGTTCCTTCAGCACGGAGTTCACGATCTTGCGGTCGAGCCGGCTGACCTGCTCGTGGCCGAGCTTGAGCGCGGTGGTGACGATCTCCCGGGCCAGCTCGGCGTCAGGGCCACTCAGTTCGCCGAGGTACCCCGCCAGGAGCTCGTCGAGCTCCGAGGGGGCCATGCCGGCCTCCCTCTCGGAGGTGATCGACGGGTCGCGGTTCAGCCTGGTGTTCATCGCCTCCATGGTCCCACGGCGAGCGTCGGCTTCGGTGCCATCTTGTACCCTGAACCGCTGCTACCGAAGGGAGCGTTCGTGGCCGCCACCAGGAAGCCCTCCGTCAAACGAGCGCCGTCGGCCGAGGCAGCCGCGCTCGGCGAGCCGAGCTACGTGTGGCGATCGGGGCAGGAGCGCCGACTCCAGCTGATCCGGTCCTACGTCCCGCTGGAGGGCCGGTGGATCCTCGACGTGGGATGCGGGATCGGAACCTACGTCAGACGATTCCGGGACTTCACCACGCACAGCTACGGG
The DNA here is from genome assembly GCA_002413185.1 of Actinobacteria bacterium UBA5182. Taxonomy (GTDB): domain Bacteria; phylum Actinomycetota; class UBA4738; order UBA4738; family UBA4738; genus UBA5182. Next base: position 1,453 of record DHWM01000129.1, on the reverse strand, counting down.
ATCGACGTCTCCGCCAGGCGCCTCCAGGAGGCCGCTGCGAAGGGCGTGGCCAACCTGGTCGCGGCGGCGGGGGAGCGGCTCCCCTTCGCCGAGGGCTCGTTCGATGTCATCGTGTTCAACGAGGTCATCGAACACGTGACGAACGACCGTGACTCGATCAGGGATGCCCTCCGGGTGCTCCGGGAGGGCGGGCACATCGTGATCTACGCGCCGAACCGGTGGTATCCGTTCGAGACCCACGGGATCTACTGGAGGGGCAAGTACAGGTTCGGGAACATCCCTGCCGTGAACTACCTCCCGGACTACTTCCGGGAGAAGCTGGTGCCGCATGCCCGGGCATACCGAAGCGTCGACATGTTCCGGCTGTGGGTGGGCCTGCCGGTTCGCCTGGTCGTCCATAGCTACGTGTATCCGGGGTTCGACAACATCGCCGCTCGAAACCCCCAGGCCGGGAGGGCCCTGCGGGCGATGCTCTATCGAGCGGAACACACGCCGGCCCGGCATTTGGGTCTGTCGCACTTCGTGGTGTTGGAGAAGCGCGGCGGCCGGATCAAGAGACGACCGCCTGGCCCGGGGCGGTCACGGCAGTTTTCCCCGTAACCTCTCGTCCCCCGCGGCCCTCCCGCTGCTGTTGGAAGGTCGCCCGGGGATCGGCCGCCGGCGCCTTGCCCGCCTCGAACAGGCCGAACTTCACGGCCAGGGCGCCCGCCGTGCCCAGTACCCTCGCGGCGACCGAGGCCCATCGCCGCTTCCCCGAAACCAGGCTGAACGCGAGGCTCGCCGCCGTGCAGGCCTTGGCCGCCTTCAACAGCGCGCCACTTCGGCCCTCGTGCAGGGGCTTGCCGACCTGTTCGACCCGCCCACCTGCTCTGTCCAGGGCGTAGCTCGATGCGAGCTCCGCCACCGACCCCGCTACGGCGAAGGTCCGGACGATCCGCGCTTCGCGCCGCGTCTTCCCCAGGAGCTGGAGGAGGGACGCAGCCGCGGTGACGGCGGAGGCGACGAACAGCGGAGGGCTGACCCGCCGAGTGTCCTGCCACACCGGGACGGCGGTGCTCGAGATCAGGACGGCCGTGTATCCGGCCAGGGGAAGGCCCAGGAGCCCGGCCCCATAACCCGCGGCGCCCCCGACGGCCCCGAGGAACCCATCCACCCCGCCGAGCAGGGCGGAGCCGGCCGCCAGCGGCGCCGTGGTCTCCAGCACCCAGGAGCCCATGTTCATCGGCGAGCTCGGCCTGAACACCCGAAGCGTGTTGGCGAACCGCTCCGGCAGGCCGAGGTCAATGATCAGGAGAAACGACCCCACCGCGCAGCCCGCCGCGGCCATCCAGCGGCACCGCCTGACCCTTCGGGCACAGGCAACCCTCGGAGATCGGAGAGTCGGGGTCGCCTTCGATGTCCGTGATCCTGTTGTCCTTGACGTAGACGTTCAGTCCGCATCCGACCGCACAGT
>DHWM01000110.1:9262-14246 GCA_002413185.1 Actinobacteria bacterium UBA5182 | reverse complement strand
ACGTCACCGTGCAGGCGCAGATCCTGGATCTGATCGACCGGATGAGGGAGGAGTTCGACGCAGCGGTCGTGCTGATCACGCACGATCTGGGCGTGGTGGCCGAGCACTGCGACGACATCATGGTGATGTACGCGGGCAAGTGCGCCGAGTACGGCGAGCGCCGCGACATCTACTACGAGTCGCACCACCCCTACACGTGGGGCTTGATGCAGTCGATCAGCCGGATCGACCAGGATCGCACCGAACGACTGCGTCCGATCAAGGGGCAGCCGCCCTCGCTGATCAACGTCCCGGCCGGCTGTCCATTCCATCCGAGATGCCCGTACGTGATGGACCCGATCTGCAAGACCGAGGTGCCTGCGCTCCTTCCCGCCAATGGGCACCATGCTTCGGCCTGTCACCTTCCGCTCGCGGAGAAGGAGCGGATCGTCCACGAGGAGGTGCTGGTCCGCCAGTGAGCGTCTCGGTCACCGAACGACAGGAGCCCCAGGTCGAGAGCCGCGGCACGCCGCTGGTGAGGCTGGAGGGCGTGAAGAAGTGGTTCCCGATCCGCCGTGGGATCGTATTCCAGAAGACGATCGCCAACGTGCATGCCGTCGACGGGGTGGACCTCGAGATCTACCCGGGCGAGACCCTGGGGCTGGTGGGGGAGACCGGGTGTGGGAAGTCGACGCTGGCCCGCGTGGTGATGCGGCTGTTCGACGTAACCGAGGGCGCCATCTACTTCGACGGTGCGGACATCACTCATCTCAAGGGCAAGCCGCTGCGACGGCAGCGCCGCAATATGCAGATGGTCTTCCAGGATCCGTACGCCTCGCTCAACCCTCGCAAGACGGTCGGCGCGATCATCAGCGAGCCCTTTCGGGTGCACGGGACGCTGCCGAAGAGCAAGATCCGGCGGGAGGTCCAGCAGCTCATGGAGCTGGTCGGCCTCAACCCCGAGCACTACAACCGGTACCCGCACGCCTTCTCCGGTGGGCAGCGCCAGCGCATCGGGTTCGCCCGGGCTCTGGCCCTGCGGCCAAGGCTGATCGTGTGCGACGAGCCGGTGTCGGCGCTGGACGTTTCGATCCAGGCGCAGATCCTGAACCTCCTGGAGGACCTCCAGGAGGAGTTCAAGCTGACGTACCTGTTCATCGCCCACGACCTGTCGGTGGTCAAGCACGTCTCGGATCGTGTCGCCGTCATGTACCTGGGGAAGATCGTCGAGGCGGCCCCGGGCGACACGCTGTATCGAAACCCGAAGCACCCGTACACGGGCGCGCTGATGTCCGCGGTGCCCATCCCCGACCCGGACCTGGCGGCGCAGAAGAAGCGGATCATCCTGGAGGGCGACGTCCCCTCGCCGATCGATCCGCCGACCGGCTGCCGGTTCCATCCGAGGTGCCCCCGGGCCCAGTTCCCGAAGTGCAAGGACGACGAACCCGCTCTGCTGGAGCACCACACGGACCAGGTCGCCGCCTGCCACTTCCCGCTGGAGGACCGCTCGGTCACGGTGTTGGAGGGCGAACCGCCCATCGCCGAATCCATCTAGCTCCGGAGCGTGCCCGCGGGGGATCCCGGCCGGTCAGCCGGTATCATGTGAACCCATGCTGAACGACGTCGTCATCGTGTTCCACCTGATGGCCTCGCTCTTCCTGATCGTGTTCATCCTGCTGCACTCGGGGAAGGGCTCGGGGCTGTCGGACATGTTCGGTGGGGGAGGCGGGCTCTCCGGCGGCACATCCGTGGAACGCCGGCTCGACCAGATCACCATCGCCACCGCGATCATCTTCGGCTTCACCACGTTCTGGCTGGCGTGGAAGTGGGCGTAGCGCCCTTCCCGCCGGGCTAGAATCGGATCGTTCGCTCGTTTCGTCGGAGTGGCGGAATTAGGTAGACGCGCTAGGTTGAGGGCCTAGTGGGCGCATAGCCCGTGGGGGTTCAAATCCCCCCTCCGACACCACGATCTACCAGCGGTCTTGGCGTTTGTGGGTGACCGGCCGAGGGAGCGGTTCGGACCGAGATCCTGATGAGGACCAGGCGAGGCAGCCGGGGCGTTCACTCAGGCTGGACTTCGTCGACGAGGCCCGGCAACGGCTCGACCGTCAGCATTTCTTCGAGCGTTTCCAGAGTGAAGACCCTGCCATCGGTGTCGCGGACCACCGGGCCGAGAGCGTCAGCCGTCCGCTGCCACCCCAGACCATCGAGAAGGGCGAAGACGGGCACGCCTCCGAGCCTGGTTCCCTCGTTCGCCAACGTGCGGAAGCGAGCAGCCTTGTCTCTCGCTGTCCCTCCGTCGTTGGCTTGCTTGCACTCGATCATGGCTCGGAGTGTTCTTTCTCCCTCGAAGATGACGAAGTCCGGAGCCGGCCGAACAGTGAGTCCGAACCTAGCCGTAATTTCCCGTTGGTTTCGAGCGCCCGTGCGCAGGTGAGAGACTCCGGCCTCGATCAGAAGCTGTTCGAGCGGATCCTCGAGGACATCGCCCCGCTGCGTGCTCGTAGAATCCAGGAGCGTCCGGAACGCTCCGCCATAGTGCCGCTGATGAAGCAGGACGGAGTAAGGCACACCTTGAGCGGCAAGTTCGCGTACACTCTCCCACCCCCGCTCTGTGTCAGGTTTCTCGATCTTGCTCCGAAGGTCTCCAGTGGCGACGCCCCACATGGTGCCGGTTATGAGCCGATGGATCGCCTCGGCGCACGCTCTTGCGGCCTGTTCTGACGGAGGTCGTCCGGCCTCCATGGCTTTCACACGAGTTGTGCTTATCCGGCCGAGACCGAGCTCCTCCCCGGTCAGTGACGCTGCGACGGCAAGCTCGCCCGGGGTGTAGCCGATGATGGCCCGGAAAATGCGTGACGTCCTCGGCTCCTGCGCGAGAACGAGGGCCAGGGCGGGAGGATCGACCCTCTCGAACCCCGAAGTCAGTTCGTGGGCCCGATCGTAGTCCTCCTGGAACGCAACCAGTTCGTGCTCGTCCCGCCACTGGACATAGGCGAACTGCGGGGCCAGATGGGGGCGATACACGGCCTCGGCCACAGCCGCGTAGACGGCCTGCAGTCGCTGCTGCCCGAAGATCTCCGGGATCCGTCTGATCTCCTGCACTCGCTCATCCCAACTGGGCGCCTCCACGATCCGCGCGACGGTCTGCTGCAGGTTGTTTACCGCCACCGGCTCCCTCAGCGTCCAGATTCGAGCCGCTGCGCGAGGACGGCAGTGTAGGCGGGGTCAAGCTCGGTCGCTATCCACTGCCGTCCCAGCTTCTCTGCAGCAACCGCTGACGTGCAGGTGCCCGCGAAGGGATCGAGCATGACCTGGTCGGGCTGTGTGAGCAGCTTGATGAAGAAGCTCGGTAGTTCGATGGGAAACCGAGCAGGATGTTTCGTCGGATTTGGACCGAACTCGGGCTCGAAGTGGAGGAGGGTGGACGGTCGCACCATATCAGGGCCCGCCTGGACACGTTTCCGGCCGTGGCCCGAAGGCTCGTCAACCCGCTGGTAGTTATGAGGTAGCCTCTTTCGCCTCTCGCGGTCCTTCACGTCCCAGCGCGCGGGTGCCAGGCAATTCTCCGGGAAAAACTGCCACCGCGGCGTCTTGGTGAAGTGGAAGCAGTATTCGACGGCGTCCTTGAGGAATCGGTGGAAGCGACCTGGCGGGGGCGAGGGTTTCCCCCACACAAAATCCTCGGCGAACAAGAAGCCCTGTTCCCTGAGCCAGAACACGAGCTCGTACTGGAGAGTCCCGCGCTCCGAGCCGTATCTCTTGGACCGGTAGTTCAGGACGAAGCTCCCCTCCGCCTGAAGGACGCGGAAGATCTCGCTCGTGACCTTGAGAAAGAAGTCTTCGTACCAGGCTCGCTCGTATCGTTCCCCATCTCCGTACTTCCCCTGCCTGTCGTATGGGGGTGAGGTGATCACCAAGTCGATGCTCTCCGCAGGGAGCTGTCGCAGAGTGTCGACGCAGTTGCCGATGATGAGCACGCCCAGCTTGGTGCGGAACGCCGAGCCCCCTCCCAGCTCAGACAGATTTAGGCTCTTCACGCACGGAGAAGTTACACCCTTGTGATTCAGAACGCCACCACAGCGCTCGACCGGTCGGAACAAACCTAGTTGGACCGCTGGGAAGGGGACGCTCGCCTGCTGCCGTTGCTCTCTCGGGGATTCGCTCACTACTGGTCACAATCCTTCGACGGTCACCCCAGGTCCCAGGAGGGGCTCTGGGCAGTTCCCGACGGGTGGAGGCCGCCGGGCGCAGCCAAGAGCTACTTCCCATTGATACCAGAAGGGTCTGACACCATCGACGGCGGCATCATGATCACGCGTTCGTACGAGCCGATTCGGGCCTTGTCCATCCGCCTTGGCCGACGCGGAGGCTTTGCCACGGCAACTACCACGACGCTCGAGAAACTCGAACCTCGGCTTACTCGTGGCGATGGGTGTGGCTGCCCGATCTTGGCGGCCGCAATTACCGACCGCTGTTACTCCGGGGCTTAACCGCCGTACGCGGGGTACGTCCTCCCGCGAGGAGTGACTTCTGGGTCTGCCTCGTTACCCCACGCAGCCCAGCCATCGCGCGGGTACCGGGCGAAAAGTTCGAGGTGCGGCGCTGGGCTGCACGCCTCGATGATGTCATAGAGCTCGTCGGGCTTCCGGCTGTGCTCCCGTTTTCGGGTCGCGAGGAGATTCACCTGCCGTCGGCCAGGCGCCAGCGTCCGGAGATGGCCTCGCACGCCGAAGAGGACGGGCTCGGTGACGTTGCGGAAGTAGAAGCCAACCCCCCGGCCGTCGCTGCCACCGTCCTTCCGGATCTTGTGCCACACGAGCATGGTCTTGTAGGTGAACCCCCACTCCTCAAGGACGCGGAAGCCCTCCGGGACGAGTGCATTCGGGACCCACAGGTAGCAGTGGGAAGCGGGCGCCATGAGGTCGCCGACGGGGAGCGCCGCGATCTCCTTCCACGTCATCGTGTCGTACCGGGAAAGGCGCTTGTGTTCTGGCGCGACCTT
>DHWM01000110.1:0-8999 GCA_002413185.1 Actinobacteria bacterium UBA5182 | reverse complement strand
ATGTCATTTGGGTCGAGGAGGAGACCTGACGCTACATCAACCTGCTGACATTCCCCGCTACAGGGATCGTTGATCGGCAGGTCCGCATGCGAGCTCAGCCCTCCGACACCGGCAAGACGCAGGACTGACTCCTCGGCTAGCCTGATCCTTCATGAAGACCTATCGATCGCAGGACGGGAAGGCGGCGTTCGTCAGCCTGGAGCGCGGGGAGGACCTCCTGGACGGGCTGAACCGGGCCGTCGAGGAGATGAAGCTCGAAGCCGCGACGCTTCAGGTCATCGGGGGGCTGGAGCAGGGCAGGGTCGGCTACTTCGACCCCGAGACGAGTGAGTACGTCCCCATCGAGACCGGGCACGTCGAGATCGCCTCGGGGCTCGGGAACGTGTCGATCAGGGACGGTGAACCGTTCATCCACCTTCACCTCGTGCTGTCCGGGCGCGACGGCTCCGCGGTGGGCGGGCACGCCATGGAGGGGTGCCGGGCGTTCGTGGTGGAGGCGTACTTCCGCCGGCTGGACGGCCCGGCGCCGGTGCGCCAAGAGATACCGGGGATGGCCCTGAAGGTGTGGCCGGGGAAGTAGCCGGCTCGGTCCCTCAGCCCCCCAGGAACCAATCGTCGTTCGCCCCGTCGCCGTCAGGCTCATCGGGCCCGTCGCCGTCCGGAGCTGGGGCAGGTTCGACCTCGACGGCGGGCTTCGCCTGGCGGAGCTTTCTGGCCGGCTTCCGCTTGGGAGTCGCCGGCTCGGGCTTCGCCGTCATCGTGGCCTTCGGGGCGGGTTCCCCGTCGGCGGTGCCCGCGGGCTCCTCCCCATTGCCCGAGACCTCGGTGGCGCCTCCCTCCGTACGCGCGCGGTCGCCGTTCCCGGAGGCCTCCACGTCCGGCCGCGCCGGGACGTCGCCGTTCCCGGGTCCGCGGTCGGGTTGGCCCGGAAGGATCGGGAGCGTCAGGGTGAGGCTGCGGTGGCCCTTGTGCGCCGCCATGGCCTCGGTGTGGTACGTCTCGGCCGTCTTCAGGAATCCCTTCGTCTTGTACGGGCGGCCGTCCAGCAGCGCGCCCTGTCGCCCCTCGATGATGGCGCCGACGTCGTCACCGGTGACCGTCTTGTTCGTCTCCAGCGCGTGAGCGACGGCCAGGACCTCCCGACGGTTCTTCTCGAGGAGCTCGCGGGTGTGCTCGAGGAGATCGTCGAGCTTCTCCTCGATCCGGTAGCCCAGCGTCCCCTGCAGCAGGTCCTGCTCGGTCTTGCCCTCGCCCTGTCCGGGCTTCCCGCCGCCACCGATCCCGACCCGATGGGTCACCCCGTGCGAGGCGACGGTCTTGCCCATGCCCCAGTACCCCTCCATGAGCGTGGCGATCCCCGTGGCGCTTTCGAGATCCCCGGACACGCCGGAGGAGCTGTCCCCGTCGAAGAACATCCGCTCGCCGACCAGGGACGCCAGGCTGCACATGATGTCGGCCTCGTATTCGGACCGCCAGCTGGTGAACTGGTCCTCGGCCGGGATGCCCTTGACCATCCCCAGGTACGTCCCGCCCTTCTCGATGGTGGCGATGTCGATGGTGAGGTGATGCCGAACCCGGTACGCCACGACGGCGTGGCACGCCTCGTGCACGGCCACCGCGTGGCGCTCCCGCTCGATGTATTCGACGTCCTCCGGCGGGCCGAGGTCCTTGAGCTGCTTGGCCTTGATGACGTGCTTCCACTCGATCGCCCGGCGACCGTCGCGGATGGCGTTGATCAGCGATTCGTTGACGAGGTCCTTGATGGAGGCGCCGGTGGCGTACGGCGTGATCGTGGCGAGCTTGTCGACCTGCTCGGGGGTGAGCGTGTGGGAGACCTTCGCGAGGTATCCCTGGTAGGTGCGGACTCGCCCGGCCTTCGACGGGTAGCCCACCTTGTAGATGCGGTCGATCCGCCCGGGCCGAAGCAGCGCCTCGTCTAAGGCCTGCGGCATGTTCGTCGCCATCATCACCAGGATTCGATACTTGGGCGGCGGCTTCGGCCGCATCCCAAGGACCCGCCGCACCACCCGATTCAGGAACCCCCGGGGTTTCTTCAGCCCGGAGAGCTCGGTGAGGAGGGCCTGGAGCGTTCCCATGCCGCCTCCGCCGCCCATCCCCATCCCGGCGATGATCCGATCGGTGATGCCCCTGCGAGGCTCACCGGCCGAACCGGCGGGCATGCTCTGGCGGAGGAGCATCGAGGCGGTGTCGGGCGAAAGGTACGACAGCCCGTTACAGGGGGGCGTGGCCGACCACATGCTGGTCCCCGGGGTCATCATGCCGCCCCCGCCGAACGGACCGCCCCCGACCATCGCGCCGCGGTTCCCCAGGGAGTCCGCCTCGTCGAAGAACACGATCACCCCGCCGTATCGCACGGCCAGCTTGCGGAGCTTCCGAAACAGCGACTTGACCTTGAGGATCCCCACCCCGAAGAACATCTGGATGAACGCGCCGGGGTCGACGAACACGAAGGGCTTGCCGGTCTCGCCCGCCACCGATTCGGCCATGAGCGTCTTGCCGGTCCCGGGCGGCCCCCACAGGAGGATCCCGCCCGGGACGTAGCCGCCCTTGTCCTCGATGGATTCGGGGTCCTCCAGGAACAGCATGTTCTCCTGGACCTTGGCCAGCACGTTGTCCTGGCCCCACACGTCGGTGAAGCGGGTCTTGATGTCGTCCGGCATGTACACGTCGATGCCGCCCCGGGACAGGAACCAGAACAGCCCGATGAACTGGAACATGATGAAGAAGAAGCCGAAGGCGAGCTGGAAGATGACGGGGAGGCCCTGCACCAGGAGCAGCGGGAGCTGGAAGATGGCCAGCGCGGGGGAGAGCGAGAAGACCTTCGCCAGCACCAGGTCGAGGACGACCAGGAACAGGAGGAGCTTGAGGGCGCGCCCAACCCGGAAACGGTTCCAGTCGTTCATCCGGGCAGCCCGACGGTTCGCCCCGCCGAACACCCGCTCGGTCCAGAATTGGTGGTAGCTCCTGGAGTGCTCGCTGATGAAGTAGTGGATCTGCCGAAGCACCTCGAGCCCGAACAGGACCAGCAGCCAGAGCTGTGTTCGGGCGGTCTGGGCGACGGCGTCGTGGAGTGAGATCAGCCCGGCGAACTGGGCAAGAGTGCTCCAGACCAGGACGGCGAAGATTCCTGCGAAGAGGAGGAGGAACCTGCTCCGGTCCCACAGGCCGAGCGGCTTGCGGGTGGGACGGTCCTCGTCGTGCTCCCGGCTCTTGTACTCGGGGGGAGGCGTCGGGCCCACGTCGTGGTCAGGCCAGGCGAGCCCGGTTTTCGTGTCGTCCTCGGCCATGTCAGGTCTCCTTGACGGTGAACGAACGGACGATCTGATCGATGACCGTCCGGTTGTGGGAGTAGGCGTCGGACCCGCACCGCACGATGAAGACGTACATCCGGTTGGTGCTGGGGTCGAGGAGCCCGGTCTGGTTGACGGTGAGGATCTGGTTCCCTTCGAGGACCCCGAACGTCCCACCGATAGCCACGTTGAACACCAGCTGGCTTCCGTGCACCCCGTTGGAAAGCGTGATGTCCCTGTCGCTCAAGATCTCGGCTTCGTCGGCCTGGAGGAGCTGATCGACCTGGTAGACGCTATTGCGAAGAAGCGCCAGCGATGCCTGATCGCGGTCCACCGCGCTGAGGGTTCGAACCTCCGCCAGGACGACCGGTGCTGTGGCGATCCCTCCGATGACGTGCCTCACCGAGGGGGTCGGGGCCGAGTCGTAGCCGATCAGGAATGGGAATCCTTTCTCCGTAGCCGGAGAGTTCTTCAGCCCGGAGGCCACCAGGAGCTGCTGCTTGTTGTACATGGTCCAGTCGCCGGGGACCCTGAAGTACGCGTGGGTCGAAGCGCTGGTGACATAGGTGTAGGCCGAGCTGGCGCAGGCGCTGAGCAGGAGCACAGTCACGAGGGCGAACGCTCCGGGCGCCAGCCATCCAAAGGGTCGCCGCTGCCCTGCCAAGGCCATAATCCATTATGGCCCGCGGGGGGGCTTCTGCCCAAAGATTCCCCTCGGCGACGCGCAGTGAATGGACCGTGGTGGGGATTCATGGTCTCGAGGCTGGACGGCTCTCCCTTCTGGGGATAAGGTCCCCCCATGTCAGCAAGGCGAGTAACCGAGCTCGGGGACATCGTAGGCATGGTCGGAGCCTTGATCATCGCCTACGGAGCAGGGCTGACGGTGAGGGCGAACCGCGAGTACAACACCGGGGCGTCGTCCATAGCTCACCGCAGGGAAAAGTACGCCTACCTGATCGGCTCCCTGCTCATCGCTCTCGGCTTCCTCCTGCTCTTCATCAGCTCGATCACCCGCACCGGGACATGATTCACCGGCGGCTCGATCCGCCGCCCGACATGTGGCCTCCTCGGGACCTCGCCACGCCCCGAGTAATCTTGGGACGTCATGAAGAAGTGTCCCTACTGCGCCGAGGACATCCGCGACGAGGCCATCAAGTGCCCGTATTGCGGCAGCGATCTCACCGCGCGGCCTGAAGCTCGAACGGCGTCCTGGGGGCCGGCAGAAGGGCAGGGAGCGGTCCGTCCGATTGGTTCGGCAGCGCAAGCGCCCGGGGACGGAGCGCTGCAGTACAGCCATTCCGGACCCCGGTACCTGCTCGGGTACGGGGAGACCTTTTTCGGTATCTGGGACCGACAGCTCGCCGGCGGGCCGATCCGGTGGTTCCCTCGGACCGATGAGGGGTGGAGGGACGCATGGCTCGAGTTCACTCGCATCGAGCCGAGTTCCGTCCAGGTCGCCTTCGGAGGAGGGAGCCGCCGCGACCAGCCGTATGGCCAACTGGCCGTGCGCCGGGTGTCGCCCCTGTGGTGGGTCCTGCCGATCCTGTTCAGCGCGCTGGGAGGAATCGTGGCGTGGGCGTTCACCCGTGACCGGGACGCCCACATGGCCCGGGCCATGCTCATGACCGGGATCGTCATCAGTGTCCTCGGGCTGATCGTGTACTTCTCATCCGGCCCCCGGTGATCGTGGGGGTCCGGCACGCCGAAGTGGAGAACCCCGACGGGCTTGTCTACGCCAGGCTGCCGGGATTCCACCTCTCGGAGAAGGGCCGGCGGGCTGCCGGGCAGCTGGCGGATGGGCTGGTGGAGGCGCCGGTGAGGGCCGTGTACGCCAGCCCGCTCGACCGGGCGAAGGAGACGGCCTCGATCCTGGCGGGCCCGCATGGTCTGTCGGTCATGGAGGACGACCGCCTCCTCGAGTGGTCGTTCTGGGTCAGGTGGCAGGGCCTCCCATGGAGCCGGATCCGGAAGCGCGACCCGGAGCTTCTGGAGACGTACGCGGCCGATCCCGCTTCGGCCAACCCGGAGGACTCGTTGGAAGCGACGGGGCGCGGGGTCCTTGACTGGGCGAACGACGCGTGGAGGGGCGAGCACGACGCCGATGAGATCGTGCTCGGCGTCACCCACGAGGCCCCACTCGCCGCTGCGTTCCTGGTCGGACGAGGCGCGAGCGTGAACGGTGTGCACGCGATGAACCTCCCGCACCTCTCGGCCGTCCGGTTGCTGCCCGGCCCGCCGGAGCTCGTCGACCTCGCCGAGTGGGCGAGGCGCTGCTGAGAGAAGGGATTCCGTTTCCACGAGACCGCAACAGCTGCATGGCCCGTCCTTCTTCGAGTCGTCGTAGGCTCGAAGACGTGCGTGCCCAGGCTCCGGCTCGGCTTCTGGCGCTGGTCGCCGCGGCCGCGGTGATGCTGGCGGCGTGTACGGGCGCCGGCACGGAGACCGCCCTGGAGTCGCGAGCCCGGGAGCACCCTTCTCCGACGCCCTCGCTCCCGGCGGCCAATCCGATCAACCCGGCGACGCTGGGCGACGACCCGATCGTCCAGGTGGTCAAGCGGGTCGCTCCGGCGGTGGTGAACGTCACGTCGCGGACACTGACCGCTGGCAGCCTGGGAGGCCCGCAGGTCGGCAAGGGCGTCGGAACGGGCTTCATCATCCGTTCGGACGGGATCATCGTGACCAACTTCCACGTGGTCGAGGGAGCGCTCAGCCTCAAGGTGACGCTTCCTCCCCCCGACGGCCGGACGTTCCAGGGCCGGGTCATCGGGGGGGATTCGGATCATGACCTGGCGGTGCTGAAGATCGAAGGCACCGGGCTCCCCGCCGTCCCGCTGGGCGATTCATCCAAGCTCGCCCTCGGTGAGCGCGTCATCGCGCTGGGCTACGCGCTGGCTCTGCCCGGCGGACCGACCGTCACGTCGGGGATCCTGAGCGCGCTCCAGCGGACCGTGCAGGCGCAGGATCCCGAAGCGAACAACGGGCAGGGCGTCACCCGCACCTACCAGGACGTTCTCCAGACGGACGCCGCCATCAACCCGGGGAACTCCGGTGGTCCACTGGTCGATCTGGGAGGAAACGTCGTGGGGATCAACACCGCGGGGAGCTCTTCGGCAGAAAACATCGGGTTCTCCATCGCCATCAATGCCGCCAAGCCGATCATCCGGACCGCCACGGAACACCCGTCCGCGGCGGCCGCCTACATCGGCGTGTCGACGGAGACGGTGACAGCGGGGCTGGCGTCCCAGCTGGGCCTGGCGGTGGACCACGGCGCGCTGGTGGTGGCGCTCGCTCCGGGAGGCCCGGCCGCGAAGCAGGGTGCCATCCAGCAGGGCGACGTGGTCGTTTCCTTCGATGGCAAGGCCGTGAACAGTTCGGACGACCTGGGCCAGCTGATCATGACCAAGAAGCCCGGAGACACAGTCAGCCTCGTCGTGGTGGATCCGAACGGCAAGCGCGTCACGGCGACCCTGACTCTCGGGACCAGGCCGTCGCCGTAGCGTCCAAGGCGGTCTGGGGACGCCCGGGGACCGCAAATCGGCGGGTGTAGCCTTTGGTCGTGAAGGTTCGGCTGAAAGCCGTGAGCTGAGCGCGCCCTTCGAGCCGGGTGAGCGGGCCCTCCTGGTCGACAGCCGGGGACGGCGCTTCCTGATCCGTCTCCAGCGGGGCGGGACCTTCCATTTCCACGGCGGCGCGGTGGCCCACGACCAGATCGTGGGAGCCGCGGAGGGAACGGTGGTTCGTTCGCACAGCGGGGCCCGCCTGCTGTGCCTGCGGCCGCGGATGGCCGACTTCACCCTCAAGATGCCACGGGGAGCGCAGGTGGTCTACCCGAAAGATGTGGGAGCGATCCTGGTGTACGGGGACATCGCCCCCGGGAGCCGTGTGCTGGAGGCAGGGACCGGCTCCGGTGCGCTGACCCTCGCGCTGTGCCGTGCTGTGGGGCCGGAGGGACGGGTGGTCTCCTACGAGCTGCGGGAGGATTTCCACCACCGAGCGGCGGCGAACGTGGAGATGTTCTTCGGAAAGCTCCCGGCGTGGCTCGATCTCCGGTTGGGGGACGTCGCCGAGGTCGCGGCGACGGGCGAGCGGTTCGATCGCGTCGTGCTCGACCTGCCCGAGCCACGGGCCGTTCTTCCGGCGCTGGACGCGGTCCTTCATCCGGGCGGGATCGTCTGCACCTACCTGCCGACGGCGAACCAGGTCCAACAAGCGGTGCTGGCCCTGGAAGCGGCGGGATTCGGCGAGGTGGAGACGTTGGAGGTGATGGTCCGCACCTGGCACGTCGCGGAGAGGAGTGTGCGTCCGGACCACCGGATGATCGGCCACACCGGCTTCCTCACGTTCGGCCGCAAAGGCAGTCCCGAGGGCTAAAGGGCCACCATCCCCCGTTCCGACAATCCCGTATAGGACCATCAGGGAAGCCGGGCTCCGACAAACGGACGATGGCCGGGCCTATATTGGACGAAGGTCCAAGGCGGCAAGGAGGAAGGGAGACATGCCCCAGCAGAGGATGGAGCCAGACCCGAGGGAGCAGCTCGAGCGCTACGAGAAGGACATCCACCAGCTCCAGACCCAGATCAAGTTCCTGGAGGATGAGACAGCGCTCCTTCGCCGCCGGCTCTCCAACTCCCCTCGCCAGGTCAAGCTTCTCGAGGAGCAACTGCTCCAGACCCGGGGCGAGCTGAGCCGGGCCATCGCCCAGAACGAGAAGCTCGTCACCGTTCTGCAGGCCGAACGCGACAAGCTGGAGGCGCTGAAGGAAGAGGTCGAGAAGCTCACTCAACCGCCCGCCACGTTCGGCGTTCTGTTGCGGGAGAACGACGACGGCTCGATGGACGTGTTCACGTCGGGCCGGAAGATGCGGGTGAATGCCGATCCGGAGATCGACCGGGCGCTTCTGCGCAAGGGAGTCGAGGTCATCCTGAACGAGGCGCTCAACGTGGTGGACGTCCTGGAGCACGACACCCAGGGCGAGGTGGTGACGGTCAAGGAGCTCCTCGGAGAGGACCGAGCGGTGGTCGTGGGCCGGGGCGACGAGGAGATGGTGGCACTGCTAGCCACTCCTGTGATCGGAGACATCCGGGCCGGCGATCCGGTGCTGTTCGACCCCCGCTCCGGCTACGCGCTGGAACGGCTGCCCAAGGAGGAGGTCGAGGAGGTCATCCTCGAGGAGATCCCCGACATCAGCTACGAGGACATCGGCGGGCTCGGCGAGCAGATCGAAGATATCCGGGACGCCGTGGAGCTGCCCTTCCTGTACGCCGAGCTGTTCGTGGAGCACCAGCTCAAGCCGCCCAAGGGCGTCCTGCTGTACGGCCCTCCGGGGTGCGGCAAGACGCTCATCGCCAAGGCCGTCGCCAACTCGCTGGCCCAGCAGGTCGCGGAGAAGACCGGCCGGACCGGGATCCATTCGTACTTCCTGAACATCAAGGGTCCCGAGCTCCTGAACAAGTACGTGGGAGAGACCGAACGGCAGATCCGGCTGATCTTCCAGCGGGCCAAGGAGAAGTCCCAGGAGGGCTTCCCGGTGATCGTGTTCTTCGACGAGATGGACTCGTTGTTCCGGACCCGGGGGAGCGGGATCTCCTCCGACGTCGAGAACACCATCGTGCCGCAGCTCCTCTCCGAGATCGACGGCGTGGAGGCGCTGAAGAACGTCATCGTCATCGGGGCGTCGAACCGCGAGGA
>DHWM01000167.1:1232-6917 GCA_002413185.1 Actinobacteria bacterium UBA5182 | reverse complement strand
GCCTCGGGCCGGCGGAGGTCGAGGAGTTCAAACTGGTCGGCGTCCGATGCCTCGTACAGGGGCCGCTTGATGTCCACGCCGCGGACCCAATACCCGCGCTCCTTCAGGTATCGCACCAGGTGGAAGCCGATGAATCCACCGGCCCCGGTGACGACCGCTCGCTTCGTCACCCTCTGCCTCTCCCTAGATCGTCTGCACGGACGGCGACGTGCGCTGGGCCCCCGGATAAACCATCACCCTGCGCAAATTGCGTCCTCACTGTAACAAACGATCTCCAGAGGGTCAGGCTAAAGGTCCGGGGACCCATAAATTGTGCCTGGTCGTCACAGGTTCAGAACACGACGTCGGCGAAGACCTCCCGCATCCGCTCGACGTGCCCGTCGATACCGTAACGCTGCTCGAACCGCTGACGAGCAGCTTTCCCCATCTCGGCGCGGCGCTTGAGGTCGAGTAGGAGCGTCCGCAGGCGGTCCGCCAGCGCCTGCGCGTCGCGGGGCTCGACCAGGTATCCGGTCACGCCGTCCTCCACAACCTCAGGCAGGCCACGCCACCTCGTCGCCACGATCGGGAGGCCGAACATCATGCCCTCAAGGGCAACGACGCCCATGGTCTCGGCCTCGAAGAACGTCGGGAAGCAGAACACGTCGGCCATGGCGAACTCGCGCCACTTGTCGTCGCCGAGGAGGACGCCGCACAGGCGCAGGCGATCGGCGTGCCTGCCGACTGCAGCGCGGATCCGTTCCTCGACTCCTTCCGGCCGGTCCCCCACCATCGTAAGCGTGAAGTCGAGGCCCTCGTCCCACAGGTGGGTGCACGCTTCGGCCAGCACCACCACGCCCTTGCTCTCGAGGTGCACGCCAACGAAGAGGACGCCCGGCACCTCGCGGGGCTCACGCGCGAACCGCCCCGCTTCGTCCGGGATCCCGTTCGGCACGACGAACACCAGCCTGGCCTCGAGGACCTCCCCGTCGGGCCGGTTCGATTCCGCAAGAACGATGGCCGCGTCGGCGCCGAAGAAGGCCCGGCGGAACAGCGCGGCGGCGATGCGCGACCGGAAGCCCCGGCGCCACACGTCGGCCAGGCCGCCGGCGTGGAAGTGGAACACCAGGCGCCGGCAAAACGGCCGGATGGCCAGAAGGGTCAGGACGTCACGGATCACGGGGGCCCGGTTCGGTCCGCCAGGCGGGTAATAGACGACGTCAGGACGAAAGGTCGTGATGGCCCACAGGACCCGGACCACCGTCCCGAACAGGTGCAGAACCTTGCCGAACGTCACCTTCCCGATGTCGGTCATCTCGCGCGAATACGCCAGCCGGACGTGACGACGCTCGATGCCCGGCATCGGGTGGTCGAGCAGCGCCTGTATCATCCTGGCCTGCCCGCCGAACGGGGGCGGCGTCTGACCGATGATGAGCACCCGAAGCGGGCGTGAGGAATTACCCAACATGGAAACCATATCCTGTGTCCGAGCCTAGCCCGAAGCCCCGGCAGAGCCCGCGCCGGCCGACCGGCCCGCCCGTCGCCAGGCCTGTCGTCCCCGCCACCTCGGCCCATCACGCCCCCACCTGCGAGCTGTTCGGGCTGAAGCTCTCCGCGCTCACCCACGACGACGTGGTGCGCCTGGTCGCGGACCATCTCCAGGCCCCGCCCGGCCGGGGGTCCCTGACCCTGGACGCGACGAACACCCACGGCATGGCGGCATCTTGCAAGAGCCGCAAGCTCCATCGCTCCATGAGCATGTACGACCACCTCCTGCCAGACGGCATGCCCCTCGTGTGGTGCATGAATGCCAAGGGCGCCGACCTCCCCACGAGCGTGGCAGGGCCCCACCTGATCCAGAATGTCCTGGCCGGCCTCCCGCGCCGTACCAAGATCGCCGTCATCGGCGGGCACGGCGACATGCACCGCCAGGTTGTCGAGGTGAGCCGGGAGCATTTCCCCATGGCCCACTTCGTGCTGCTCTACGACGTGCCCTACCGTCCGATCGATCGGGCCTACGTGGACGACTGCCTTCACCGGATCGAGGACTCCGGAGCCGATCTCGTCTTCGTGTGCCTCGGAGTGCCGCGCCAGTGCCACTGGACCGCCCTGGCCAAGCCGATCTTGGGCGACCGGGTCTCGATCAGCGTGGGCGGCGCGTTCGCTTACATCTCCGGCGAAGCTGTGGCCCCTCCCGCCTGGATGCAGCGGGCCGGCCTGTGGTGGCTCCACCGGCTTTACAAGGAGCCCCGCAGGCTGTGGAAGCGGTATTTCGTGTTCAACTCGCTCTTCCTCTGGTACCTGCTCACCAAGGAAATCCTGCCCGGGAAGTTCCGGCGGAGAAGGTGCCTGTGACGCAAAGCCCGGAGCACCATGCCGGCCACCAGGTCAGCTCGGGCCAGTACTCGTGGAGTGGCCGCAAGGTCCTGGTGACCGGAGGGGCCGGGTTCGTGGGGAGCTACCTCGTCGAGGACCTCCTGGTTCAGGGCGCTCACGTTCGAGTGGTCGACGACCTCTCGGGTGGGAGCGAGGAGAACCTCCGAGCCGTTCGGGGCAACATTGAATTCATCCGGGCGGACCTGCGCTCCGCGGAGGCGACCGACCGCGCGACGCAGGGCATGGACGTGGTCCTGCATCTCGCCGCACGGGCCTTCGGGATGCTCTACAGCATGGAGCACAATCCCGAGATGCTCAGGGACAACGCCCTGATGGCCTTCAACGTCCTGGACGCCTGCCTGGCCAACGGGGTGGAACGGGCCCTGATGGTGAGCTCGAGCTGCGTGTACGACGACGACGCCCCCATCCCCACCCCCGAGCTGCCGGTCGACGAGGGCCGGCCGGAGAGCGTCAACGAGGGCTACGGCTGGGGGAAGCGCCTGCTGGAGATCCAGTCGCGGTACGTGTTCGAGAAGCACGGACTGCCCATCGCTCTAGTCCGGCCGTTCAACGCCTACGGCGACAGGTATCGGTGGCTGGGGGACGCCTCGCACGTCGTCCCCTCGCTGGTGAAGAAGGTCCTGGACCGGAACGGCCCGGCGGTGATCTGGGGCAGCGGCCAGCAGATCCGCGACCTCCTGCACGCCCGGGACTTCGCCCTCGGATTTCGGCTGGCCGCGGAGTGCGCGGTCGACTGCGATCCCGTCAACCTGGCCGGTGGAACGACCATTAGCCTGATCGACCTCGTCCGGAAGATCGCGGAGCTCCGGGGGATCGAGGTGGACATCTCTTTCGACACTACGAAAGCGGAGGGCCGGGCTCGGAAGGAGGCCGACCTGACCAAGCTCAGGGAGAAGATCCCGTCGTTCCGCCCCACCGTAACCCTGGAAGAGGGGTTGCGGGACATGTTCGACTGGTACGAGCGGAACAGGGCGGCCGGGGCATTCAACTGAGAGCGCGATCGTGACGAGTCGGTGAGGGATGACCGCGGCACCGTGCTTTGGCGTCCCGATTCGCTACACTTTTCCAATCCAGTCGGACCGGATCACATGACTCCTACCAGCGAAAGCGCGACCACAGACCTTCGACAGTACGTCCAGGTCTTGCGGGATCGGGCCTGGCAAATCGCGCTCGTTACGCTTCTCTGCATCGCCGGGGCGTTGTTCTACGCGTTCCAATCGACGCCGATCTACCAGGGCACAGCCAAGGTCCTGGTGAATCCTGTCCTCAGCTCCGCGACCCAGGCCCAGCCCCCCACCATGGACACGGAACGGACGCTGGTCTCCTCCCCGATCGTGGCCCAACGGGCCGTGGCCATCGCAGCCCGAAACCATGAGCCGAACGTCACCGGCACGCTCCTCGTGTCCGTCGCTCCGAATACACAGGTCCTCACGATCAGTTTCGACGGCGCGAATCGCCGGGGCGCCGCGTTGCGAGCCAACGACTTCGCCAACGCGTACATCGCCTTCCGGTCACAGCAGGCCGTCGCCCAGCTCCAGAGGACGGCGTCGGCCGTCCAGCAACAGGTCGGGCTGCTCCAGAATCAGCTCACCGACCTGGACAACCGGATCTCCAAGACGCACACGCAATCCACCCTGATCGCCCTGCAGGGACAGCGTGACTCGCTCGTGGCCCGGATGGGCGTCCTGCAGCAACGCTTGGAGGACGTCCAGTCCAGCGAGGCCATCAACCAGAACGCGGCCCAGGTGATCGGAAAGGCCACGGTCCCCAGGAAGCCGGTGAAGCCCGACAAGGTGAAGGACGGCCTTCTCGGCTTGCTTGCCGGGCTGGTGCTCGGCTTAGGCATCGCCTTCCTCCGGGAGCGCCTCGACGACCGGCTGAAGGGCCGCGAGGAGATCGAGCGGCGGCTGGGCGCGCCAGTCCTGGCCGCCATCCCCCGGCTGCGGTCGTGGCGCCAGGTGAGCGAGGCGCACCTCATCATGCGGGACGAGCCGAAGAGCCCCGTCAGTGAGGCCTACCGGACGCTCGCCACGAACATCCAGTACGCGGCATCCCGGCAACCTCTGAAAGTCCTGATGGTCACCAGCGCCATGGGCGGCGAGGGCAAAACCACGACGTCGGCCAACCTCGCCCTGGTCCTGGCCCGGGCCGGCAGACGGGTCGTCCTCGTCTCCGCCGACCTCCGGCGGCCCCGCGTCCACAAGTTCTTCGAGCTCTCGAACGGCATCGGCATGGCCGACGCCCTCACCAGGTCGCTCGGTCTGACCGACGTGGTGAAGGACCCCGGGATCCCGAACCTCCGAGTGGTCCCGGGCGGGCCCATCCCGGAGGATCCCGCCGACCTGCTGGCCGGCCCCGAGGCGGGCCGGTTCCTGGACCAGCTCCGGGAGGTCTCGGACTACGTGATCCTGGACAGTCCGCCTGTGCTGGCCGTGGCCGACGCGTCGATCCTGGCACCCATGGTCGACGCGACGGTGTTCGTGATGGATGCCGATCACTCCAGCCGGGCCGCCCTGGGCCAGGCCCGGGACCAGCTGGAGAACGCCGGGACCCAGATCCTGGGAGCCGTCTACAACAACTTCGATCCCAGCAAGGGGACCGGGTACGGCTCGTACTACTACTACTACCAGTACTACGGGGTCGAGGAGGACGCCCAGCGCAACGGCAGCCTCAACGGCCAGGCCGGCCGCCGCCGGTTGCGGTTCCCCAGGCGGAGGGCGGGCGCCAGGAAACCTCAGACCACCGGGCAGTCTTCGAACCTGCCCTAGCTGCGTCCCGCCCGGGTCACCGGGCCAGGGGATGGTGGACGCACCAGCGCGGGCAGCAAATCAGGCAGGTGGAGGTTCCGGGCCCTACTTGACCTGGACGGTGCCGCCGGCCGTCTCCAGCTTCTCCTTGGCCGCGGCCGCCTGCTCCTTGGGAACGCGCTCCAGGACCGGCTTCGGCGCGCTGTCCACCAGGTCCTTGGCCTCCTTCAGTCCCAGGCTGGTCAGCGCCCGGACCTCCTTGATGACCTGGATCTTCTTGTCGCCGGCCGCGGTGAGGACGACGTCGAACTCGGTCTGCTCCTCGGCCTCCTCTTCCGCTGCGCCTCCGCCACCGGCCCCGGCTGCAACGCCGACCGCCATCGGTGCGGCCGCCTGGATCCCGAACTCCTCCTCGATCTTCTTGGAGAGCTCGGCGGCCTCGATGATCGAGAGCTCCTTGATCGCCTCCAGGATGTCGTCAACTCCCAGCTTCGCCATCTTCCTCTCCCTTCGTCTCGGTCGTTTCGTCGGTGCCGGCGGCCTCGGGTTCGGGCGCCGCCTC
>DHWM01000167.1:0-1026 GCA_002413185.1 Actinobacteria bacterium UBA5182 | reverse complement strand
GGTTCGGGCGCCGCCTCGGGTTCTGCTGAAGCCTCCGGTTCTGCAGAAGGCTCCGGTTCTGCAGAAGGCTCCGGCTCCGCAGCCTCTGGTTCTGCCATTGGGGCTTCTGGCTCGGCCGTTGCCTCGGCCGGCGGCTCGGGTTCGGCCAGCCTGCCCCGCTCGGCCAGCGCGTAGGCGATGCGCTGGATGGGAGCCTGGAGCAGGTAGATCATCCGGGCCAGGGGGGCCTGCAACATGCCGGCCACCTTGCCCAGCGACACCTCCCTGGTCTCGATCGTGGCGAGCGCGCGGGCGTCGCTCTCGCCCAGGACCCGGCCCTCGATGAGCGCGCCTTTCACCACCAGCGCCGGGAAGCGCCTGGCCATCTCCAGGACGGCTTTCGCCCCCCGCACGACGTCGCCCTGGATGAACGCGATCGCGGTCGGTCCCTCGAACAGCGCCACGGCGTCGTCCAGCCCTGCCTCCTTGGCCGCCAGCCGGGTCAGGGTGTTCTTGACCACCGCGAAGCTGGCGTCGGCCTCCCGGAGCCCTCGCCGGACCTCGGTGGCATCCTTGACCGTCAGCCCGCGATACTCGGCGAACATCGCCCCGCTGGCCGACTTGAACCGCTCGGTCAGGCCCCGGACCTTCTCGATCTTCTCCCGCTTCGGCATGTCACCTCGTTCCTCAAAAGGAAACGCCCCCGCAGCGAAGGCGGAGGCGACACGTCGAGCGGAGCCTCTTGGCCTCGGCAGGTGCCCCGAACGGGGATTACGCTCGACGAACGAGCCCCTGCTGTCTGCGGCGCGAACGAGCCTACGACCCCACCGGAGCGAGCGTCAACAAAGGGGGAGGGGGCATGGCATGGTGCCGGCGGGTACCCTTGCCGGCACCATGCGCCGTCCCGCCGTCCGCGCGCTCGCAACGATCCCCATGGCCGCCGCGGCGCTCGTCATCTCGGCCTCGGCCCGTCCCGCTTCGGCGGAGGTCTCCGGGCCCTGCACCGCCACCCTGGCCGGCCGCTACATCGGGCAGGTCTCCAGCCCG
>DHWM01000099.1:14404-15392 GCA_002413185.1 Actinobacteria bacterium UBA5182 | reverse complement strand
GTGTCGCAGTCCATGAGGAAGCTGATGGTCCCGGTGGGAGCGAGGACGGTGGCCTGGGCGTTTCGGTATCCGTGCTCCTCGCCCAGGGCGATGGCGTCGTCCCACGACGTCTTCGCCGCCTGGAGGAGCCCTTCGGGGACCAGCTCGGGATCGATCCCGTCGGCCCCGGCCCGGTGCTTTCGCACAACCCGGAGCATGGCGTCACGGTTGGGCGCGTATCCCCCGAAGGGCCCGACCGCCTCCGCGATCTTCGCGCTGGTCCGGTAGGCATGGCCGGTCATGAGCGCGGTCAGGGCGCCGGCCCAGGCCCGCCCGCCGTCCGAGTCGTAGGGAAGCCCCCGCGCCATCAGCAACGCGCCGAGGTTCGCATAGCCCAGGCCGAGCTGGCGGAAGGCCCGGGCGTTCTCGCCGATCTTCTCGGTGGGGTAGCTCGAGTTCCCAACGATGATCTCCTGCGCGGTGAACACGACGTCGATGGCCTGCCGGTACGAGGCGATGTCGAAGTTCCCGTCCTCGCCCATGAACGTGAGGAGGTTGAGTGAGGCGAGGTTGCACGCCGAGTTGTCCAGGTGCATGTATTCGCTGCACGGGTTGGAGGCGTTGATCCGGCCCGACGCCGGGCAGGTGTGCCAGTCGTTGATGATCGTGTCGTACTGCATCCCAGGGTCGGCACACTCCCACGCCGCCTGGGCGATCTCGCGCATGAGGTCCCTGGCCCGCACGGTCTCGATGACGTCGGTCGAGAGCACGGCCTTGAGCTTCCAGTCCCGGTCGCCCAGGTACGCCTGCATGTACTCGTCCGTGACCCGGATCGAGTTATTGGCGTTCTGGTACTGCGTGGAGTACGAATCCTTGCCGTCCAGGTCCATGTCGAAGCCGAAGTCCCGAAGGACCCGGGCCTTGCGCTCCTCGACGGCCTTGCACCAGATGAAGTCGCGGATGTCCGGATGGTCGACGTTGAGCACGACCATCTTCGCGGCTCGCCGGG
>DHWM01000099.1:5821-14177 GCA_002413185.1 Actinobacteria bacterium UBA5182 | reverse complement strand
CTTGCCCCCCGACTTGATGGTGCCGGCGCTGGCGTCGGCGCCCCGCATGAAGCTGACCGGGCCGCTGGCCGTCCCGCCGCCGGCGAGCTGCTCTTTGGAGGACCGGATCGGAGACAGGTTGATCCCCGAGCCCGACCCACCCTTGAAGATCGTTCCCTCCTCGACGTACCAGTTCAGGATGGAGGTCATGGTGTCGTCGATGGAGAGGATGAAGCAGGCCGAACACTGCGGCTTCGGCTCGGCGCCCACGTTGAACCAGACCGGAGAGTTGAACGCCGCCTTCTGGTTCACCAGCAGATGCGTGAGCTCCTCGGCGAAGACCTTGCCGTCCGCATCCGAGGCGACGTAGCCGTCCTTCACTCCCCAGCCGTGGATGGTGTCGACGACCCGCCCGATCATCTGGCGGACGCTCGATTCCCGTTGGGGGGTGCCGAGTGGGCCCCGGAAGTACTTCTGGGCCACGATGTTCGTGGCGTTCTGCGACCAGGACCGGGGGAACTCCACGCCGCGCTGCTCGAAGGCGTTTCCGCCCTCCTTGTAGTTGGGGATGACGGCGTCGCGGATCTCCCAGTCCACCTCGTCGAAGGGGTGGATCCCTTCCCTGGTGAAGTGGCGCCGGAACGAAAGCCCCTGACGCTTCACTCCAAGATCCTTCTCCTTGGTCGCCACGATCCCCTCCTACTCGACTCGGCCTGGGGGAAGGGCCATCCAGCACCTCTATGGGGAAACGCTGTGGAAAATGACAGCCGTGTGATTCTGCCCCCGACCGCTTCGCGTGTCAAGTGCAGCGGCCACTCGATCTTCCCACATTTTGGGGCATCCGGCAGGGATCGGGCCGTTCAACCACAAGATGTTGTGGTCGCCGAGGTCAGGTGGGCGTGCGCCCTACGGGCTCACGTTTCTGGAGCAGCAGCCCGAGTTCACGTTCGAAGTCGGTGAGCTCCTGGAAGTCCTTGTACACGCTGGCGAACCGAAGGTAGGCCACGTCGTCGAGAGGTCGCAGCAGCGCCAGGACCTCGATCCCGACCTCCTGGGTGGTGACCACCGGACCCTTGCGCCTCAGTTTGTCCTCCACCGACGCGGCCACCTGAGCCACCTGCTCCTCAGTGACCGGCCGGTTCTTGATGGCCTTGATCACCCCCGCCACGAGCTTGGCCCGGTCGAAGGGCTCCTTGGCGCCCTCGCGCTTCACCACGAGCAGGCTAACCTCTTCGAGGCGCTCGAACGTGGTGAACCGGCGACCGCACTGGAGACACTGGCGGCGGCGACGGATGGCCTCTCCGTGCTCGGCGGTCCGGGAGTCCACGACCTTGTCGTTCGGATGGTCACACCATGGACACCGCATCGCAGCCCCGGGAAGGAGAGGGATCGAACCACAAGATGTGGTGGTCCGACCAGCGTACCCGGCGACCTGTGGCGGGTCAACCGTGATCCCTCATCCCGACGGCATGACCACTTCCTCACCAGGCCATATGACTCCGTTCGAGATGCTGTTCACTCCCGCCAGCCGATCCACCACCGGGCGGGGGTCGCCCCCAGGGCCGACCATACGTCGAGCGATGCTCCACAGTGAGTCGCCCTGCTGCACGGTGTAGACCCGGCGCGACACGGGCACCGCGCCTGATGTTGGCCGCCCTGCTTGCCCTGACCTCCACAGCAACCCGCCGGTCAAGGCGAGAAGGACCGCCAGGAACGCCACCCGCCCCCACCGAACACGTGTTCGATCCATGCTGACGAGTATGAATCGAACCCACGTTCGACGTCAAGCCCAAATCGAACATATGTTTGTAACCACCCGGCTCGCGTGCTAGCGTCTCGCCGGAAGAGGAGGGCAACCTTGGACGACAGCGACATCACCGGAAGACAGCGCCGGATCCTCGAATACATCCAGCGAACGGTTCGCGACCGGGGCTATCCCCCCACCGTGCGTGAGATCGGTGAAGCGGTCGGGCTTAACTCCAGCTCGAGCGTGCACGCCCAGCTCGCCAACCTCGAACGGCGCGGTCTCCTTCGACGCGACCCCACCAAGCCGCGGGCCATGGAACTGCAGGGCCGGGGCGCTCCTCGGGGCCGTGGCGTCGCCGTCCCCCTCATCGGACGCATCTCCGCCGGCGCACCCGCGCTGGCCGAGCAGGACGTCGAGGACTACCTGATGCTGCCGGCCGACTACGCCGCCGACGAGACCCATTTCGCCCTCCGAGTGAGCGGCCAGTCGATGGTAGGGGCTGGCATCCTCGACGGTGACGTGGTGGTCGTCCGGCGCCAGGACGGGGCGGACGAGGGAGACATCGTCGCCGCGCTCATGCCGGGACCGGCGGAGGACGAGGCCACCGTGAAGCGCTTCCACCGTCAGGACGGCCAGGTGATGCTGGTCCCCGAGAACCCATCCATGGAACCGTTCGAGCTCAGCACCGGCAGCATCCTGGGGAAGGTCGTAGCAGTCCTCCGCAAGCTGTAGCTCATCCGCTTCGCGGAACGCAGGCCCCACAACCCTCCGCGCACTGAAACGAATGCCATCCCACAAGCGTTCATGGTTCAGCCATGATTCCAACCGTGAGGGTGAACTCGCTGCCGGAGGCGAGCTTGGCTGTCCAGGACTTCCGGGACTTCTTCGATGCCGAGTACCGCAGGCTGTCCCGGGCCCTGTTCCTCATCACCGGCAGCGTGACAGAGGCGGAGGACCTCTCTCAGGATGCCCTGGTCCGGGTGTTCGAACGATGGGAGCGGGTTCGAGCCATGGCCTCCCCCACCGGGTACCTGTACCGGACCGCGATGAACCTTCACCGGAGCCGCCTCCGCCACTTTGCCATGGCGGCCCGCCGCTTGATCACCAGCGGCACCTCCTCGGACCCCTCGGCCGAGGTGGAGGGGAAGGACGAGATCGACCGGCTGTTGCGATCGCTCCCGGCCGGCCAGCGTGCCGCGCTGGTCCTGGTCGAATGGCTGGGGTTCGACGCCGCCGAAGCGGCCGCCGTCCTCGGGATCGAGCCGGTCTCGGTGCGGGTCCGCCTGTGGCGGGCCCGGGACACATTGCGAAACACCATTGGAGGAGGCGATGAGTGACCTGCGCGAGGCTTTGGACGAACGAGCCGGCCGGTTCGTCCCGTCCGGGGACGGCTGGGACCGACTGCTCGGACTGAGCGCCCGCCGGCAGAGGCGGCGCCGTGCGCTCGCCGCCGTCCTGGCCCTGACCCTGTTCGGCGGTGCGGCCGCAGGCCTGTGGGCGGCGTTCCAGCCGCCGGGTTCATCGTCTTCGACCCCGGCGATTCGGCCGCGGGTGACGGCGACGATCCACGTTCCCGGGGGCGTCACCGACGTCGCCGTCGGATACGGGTCGGTCTGGGCTCCCGGGAATGGTGTGGTCTCGAGGATCGACCCGCGGACCAACCGCGTCATCGGCTCCATTCCCCTCTCTGGGAACAGCGACTACCGCGACGTTGCGGCGGGCGGCGGCGGGGTCTGGGTAACCGACAGCGGCCGTCGGACCGTTACCCGCATCGATCCGGCCACTGACGAAGTCGTCGCGACCATTCCTCTCCCCACCTCGCCCATCGGCGTGGCCACCGGGTTCGGTTCCGTGTGGGTGAGCCTGCTGGACCGGCTCGTCCGGATCGATCCGGCCACGAACTCCCCTGCCCGGCTCCCACTGGACTTGAGGAGCAGGGCTGATCGCGTCGCCCTGGGGGAGGATGGGATCTGGATAGGTGCGCCGTGCTGCGACGGTGACCTCGAGCGGCTCGATCCGGCGACCGGCAGGGTGGTCGCCAAGATTCGGGTCCAGGAGGACGGCCCCCCGGCAGTCGGCGAGCGCTCGGTGTGGATCCCGGATCATCCCTTCGTGGTGCGAATCGACGCCCGGTCCGGCCGCAAGATCGCGGCCATTCCGGTGTTCTCGCCCGGCGCGATGGTCGTGGGCGGAGGGTTCGTCTGGATCGTCAGCCGGTCCGTTTCCACCGAGCCGGCCGAGGTTCTCAGGATCGACCCGACGACGAACCGAGTGGCCGGTGCTCCCATCCAGGTGGGCATGACGCCGGTCGGGATCGCCTTCGGCGACGGCGCGGTGTGGGTGGCCAACTTCTTCGATCAGACGATCAGCCGGATCGACCTCCGGCCATGCTCCGCGCCGACTTGTGCCCAGTTGCCGGTCCCGACCGCCACTCCCCTTCCGGTCCAGACCCCGACACCGGGCGCCGGCGCCACGCCGTCCGGCGAAGCCCCCTCATCCACCGAAGGGTTCGCGGTGTGGCCGGAGGACAACCCCGCTCAGGCCAACCAAGCAGCCGCCGTCCTTGCGGCGCAGGAAGCCGCCGGCCAGCCGACGTCCTGGCGGGCCGATCCCGTCCAGACGGCAACCCGGTTCGCCGGAGATGTCCTCGGCTGGACCAACGTCGTTGCAGGGCCGCCGGAGGCCTCGCCAGGAGGCCTCGTCGCGGTGGATGTCTCCGACGGCTCCGTGCCGGCGTCCTCCCGCCCCGTCATCCCCATCAGGCTCCAGAAGCTCGTCGGTGGGAAGTGGTGGTCGGTCATCGACGTGGGACCGGTCGATCCGGCCGTGTCGGTCTCGGGCGTGCACGTCATCCTCGGGTTCGACGTCGCCGGAGCCGCATCGATCCGGTTGTTCGTGGGCTACGGCGACGACAGGGCCACGAAAACGGTCCACGGGTCGAGCGCCGCCCTCGATCTTCCCACCCAGCAGATCGGGCCCGGCCACGTCCTGATCCTGTTCGAGGACTCGGCCGGTCGTGTGTTCGACGCCATCGGGCGACGGCTGCCGGCGGGAGAGTAGGCGGCGGGCTGAGCCCTCAGGGACGGGGCCGCGCGGGCGCCGAGTCGACGACGAATGGTCCCACCTTGGGCACGTCGCCGGCCGCCACGCGGGCCACCACGAGGGTGCCGTCCTCCTGCGTGTCGGCCCGGACGACCTCACCTCGGCGGTACAGCCACGGGACCACGTCGGATCGGTCGAAGGGCACCAGCAGCGTCACCTCCACCGGCGGTCGCGGGAGGGACGCCGCGACCCGGTCCAGCAGGCCCTCCACTCCTTCACCCGTCAGGGCCGAAACGGGCACACCTTCGGGGTTTCGTCGTATGGTCCGGTCCCGTTCGGCTTCACCGATCAGGTCCCACTTGTTCAGGACCAGGACCTCGGGAAGATGAGCGGCCCCGATCTCACCCAGCACGGCCCGAACCGCCAGCATCTGCTCACCGAGGTCCAGGGCCGACGCGTCGGCGACGTGCAGGATCAGGTCGGCCCGCGCAACCTCCTCGAGCGTCGACTTGAACGCCTCCACCAGGTCGTGGGGAAGCTTCCGGACGAACCCGACCGTGTCGGAGAGGATGGCCCGACGGCCCCCCGGGAGCTGGAGCCGTCGCGCCTTCGGGTCCAGGGTGGCGAACGGCTGGTCGGCCACCAGCGTCCCTGCGTCGGTGAGCGCGTTCATCACAGTGGATTTGCCGGCATTGGTGTACCCGGCGATGGCGATCTGCGGAATCCCCGAGCGCTCCCGGCCGGCCCGCTTGACGCTCCGGCTCCTCCCCAGCTCCTTGATGTCCTTGCGGAGCCTGGTGATGCGGCGGCGGATGTGCTGGCGGTCGACCTCGAGCTTCGTTTCCCCAGGGCCTCGGGTCCCGATGCCACCGCCGAGCCGCGACATCGCCTCGCCCCACCCCCTCAGCCTGGGGAGCAGGTAGTTGAGCTGGGCCAGTTCGACCTGGGCCTTGCCCTCCCCCGACCTGGCGTGCAGGGCGAAGATGTCGAGAATCAGCGCGGTCCGGTCGAGGACCTTCACCTGGAGCCGCTCCTCGAGGTTTCGAAGCTGCCCAGGGGAGAGCTCGTCGTCCAGGATCACGGCGTCGGCTCCCTTCGCGTGGACGAGGTCGTGGATGTCCCCGAGCTTCCCCTTGCCGACGAAGGTGGTGGGATCCGGGCTCGAACGGGCCTGCACGATCCTGCCGACGGGTTCGGCGCCGGCTGCTCTTGCCAGCGCCGCGAGCTCGTCGAGGGCCTCGCCGTCGGACCCGGACCGCGACAGTCCCACCAGCACGGCCCGCTCCTGTACCGCCGGCCGCCATGTGGCCGACAGCGGAGATTCGGAGCCGGAGCGGTCAGACATGGGAACGGAAGGGCCTCACGACGAGCCTCGAAAAGACCAGAGACGCCGGGGAGACAGTTTCGGGAAGCGCCCCTTTCCCCGAAATTCGTCGTCCGGCGTCTCTGCTGGCGCCATCATTCCCGGCCGGAGCCGATCCAAACCGGCCAGGGCGTCCGGCCGGAGCGTCCGGACGAGAGGCGCGGCGGAGGTCAACCGAGGCGCTCCCGGATACGGTCCATCGCTTCCTGGAGGCGGTCGTCGGCCACGGTGAGCGAGATACGGACGAACCCTTCGCCCTGCTTCCCGTAGCCGGTGCCCGGCGACACCACCACGGCGGCCTCCTCCAGGAGCTCGGCGGCGAACTGCTCCGAGGTCCGGCCGTCGGGCACGGGCGCCCACACATAGATGGACCCGAGCGGCGGCTCCACCGGCATCCCGATCTCCTGGAGCGACGACACCACCGTGTCCCTGCGCTTCTGGTACACCGCCCGCATCTCTTCGACGTGGTCCTGCGGCCCGGTCAGCGCGGCCACTCCGGCGCGCTGCACCGCGTTGAAGATGCCGGAGTCGAGGTTCGTTTTGAGCGTGCCGAGCGCCCGGATGGCGTCCCGGTTGCCCACCGCGTATCCGATCCTCCACCCGGTCATGTTGTAGGTCTTGGAGAGCGATCCGAGCTCGATGGCCACGCCCATGCCGCCCTCCGTCGACAGGATGCTCGGGGCGACGTAGCCGTCGAAGGTGATCTCGGAGTACGCCGCGTCGTGGCACAGCAGCAGATCGTGCCGGGAGGCGAACGCCACGGCCCGGTCGAAGAACGCGCCGTCGGCGACCGCGGCGGTGGGATTGTTCGGGTAGCTCAGCCACATCATCGTGGCGTCGGGCGAGGGGTGGATCGAATCGAGGTCGGGAAGGAAGCCACCGGCGGCATCCAGGGGAAAGGGGACCGGCCGTCCTCCCGCCAGCATGGTGGCCGTGGCGTACACCGGATAGCCGGGGTCGGGAACCAGCGCCTCCGTCCCGTCGTCGAGCACCGCGAACGCCAGATGGGCCAGGCCCTCCTTCGACCCGATCAGCGCGAGGACCTCGGTATCGGGATCGAGCGTCACGCCGAATCTCCGGCGATAGAAATCGGCGACGGCCACCCGGAACGCGGGCAGGCCGTAGTACGACGGGTACTGGTGGGTGGTGGGATCCTCCGCCGCCTCCTGGAGCGCCTCGACGATGTGCCGCGGCGTGGGGAGATCCGGATCGCCCACGGCCAGGGAGATGACGTCGGCGCCGGAGTCGCGTTTCGCGGTGAGCTTCTTGTCGAGCTGCGCGAACAGGTAGGGCGGAAGAGACTCTATACGCCGGGCGAACCTCATCTCGGCACTCCCGCCGCGATGCCGGCCAGCCATGCGTCGTCCAGCTCGCCTTCGTACACGCACACGGCGGGACCGGTCAGGGAAAGGTGGTCGTCCTGTCCCCATCCCACGTTCAGGACCCCTCCCGGGAACTCGACCTCCGCCTCCCGGCCCGTGCGACCCTCCAGACAGCTCGCCACCAGAGCGGCGCACGCCCCGGTACCACAGGCCATGGTCTCCCCGGACCCCCGCTCCCACACCCGCAGTCGGATCCGGCTCCCTTCCATCAACACGAACTCGACGTTGGTCCGGTTGGGGAACTCGGGGCGATGTTCTACTTCGATCCCCAGCCCGGGGACATCGAGCGTGGACAGGTCCTCACCGGGCTCGAGGAAGATCACGCAGTGCGGGTTGCCCATCGACACCGCCGTGGCGATGAGGGTTCGCTCGCCCACCTGGAGCGGTTGGCCGACAAAGGTATCAGCCGGATCGCCGGTCATGGGGATGGCCTTGCGCTCCAAAGCCGGAACGCCCATGTCCACGGTGACGCGGCGGGCCACGCCGTCTTCGGCTTCGATCACCAGATGCTTCACCCCCGCCCTGGTGAGGACGTCGAGCTCCCGGCGCCTGGTCATCCCGCGGTCGTACACCAGCTTCGCCAGGCACCGGATGCCGTTGCCGCACATCTCGGCCACCTCGCCATCGGCGTTGTAGTAATCCATGAAGAAGTCGGCCCCATCGGCAGGGGCCACCCGGATCAGCCCATCGGCGCCGATGCCGAAGCGGCGGTCGCAGGCCGCCGCGATGACAGCCTGCTCCAGATGCAGGGAGTCCTCGAGATCCTCCAGCATGACGAAGTCGTTGCCGGTCCCGTGATACTTGGCGAAACGCATCTACGCCTCCATCGGGCTGCTCCGCCCG
>DHWM01000099.1:599-5668 GCA_002413185.1 Actinobacteria bacterium UBA5182 | reverse complement strand
CGGATCCGAGGATCCCGCCGCAGCCACGAGAGCTGCCGGCGGGCCAATGCCTTGGTCCGCCGGACGGTCCGCATGACGGCCTCGTCCTGGCTCAGCTCCCCGCGCAGGCAGGCCGCCGCCTCTGCGTAGCCGATGGCCTGGGAGGAAGTGAGCGGCCCGCCGAAGCCTCGCTCGAGGAGCGCGGCCGTCTCGCCCAGCAGCCCGGGGAGGATGGCCTCCACCCGCCGTTCGATCCGGCGGTGAAGTAGCTCACGGGGCATGTCGACGCCGGCGGCGTGCACGGCGCCGGGCGGATACCGGCCCCACGCCCGGGCGAAGCTCGAGAAGGGCCGCCCGGTCACCCCGGCCACCTCGAGTGCCCGGATCGTCCGGCGGAGGTTTCCCCCTTCGATCCTCGCCGCGGCGGCCGGGTCCACCTCCTTCAGCCGGCCGAGCAGCCGGGCCGGCCCCACGGCGAGCCCTTCGGCCTCGAGCAGCCCCCGCACCGACGGGTCGGTGCCGGGGAACTCCAGCTCGTCGACGATCGCCCGGTAATACAGACCGCCCCCACCGACCAGGAGCGGCCGGCGGTCCCGCTCCACGATCGTGGTGATCGCACGGCGGGCGAGAGATTGGAAGGACGACACGGAGAACGGCTCGAACGGGTCGAGAAGGTCGAGGAGGTGATGCCTGGCCCGGCCCTGCTGCTCCCGTGTTGGCTTGGCGGTGCCGGCGTCCATGCCCCGGTAGACCAGCATCGAATCCACGACCACGATCTCCGCCCCGACGGCCGTGGCGACGCCGATGGAGGCTTCCGTCTTGCCGGACGCGGTGGGGCCGAGCAGCGCGAGGAGCGGCGCGACGAGCGGCGCACGCACCAGCTAGCCGGCCGCCGCGGCGGGAACCGGAGCCGGCCGGTCTGCCGAGGCGTCCCCTGACAGGTGATGCGGATGCGCCTCGGTGACGAGCACGTCGACGAAGGTCCCCGGTGGGGCTTCCGCCTGGAAGTGCACGAGCTTGTTCGTCCGGGTTCGCCCCTTCCGGTTGCCCTTTCGGCCCTCGCCCTCCACCAGTACCTCCACGTCGCGCCCGATCATTTCCATGTTGCGTTCGAGCGAGATGGCTTCCTGCAGGGTCACCAGCCGCTCGAACCGCTCCTGGACCACCTCTTTGGCGATCTTCCCGTCCAACGAGGCGGCCGCGGTCCCCGGCCGGGGCGAGTACTGGAACGTGAACGCGGCGTCGAACCGAGCTTCCTCCACGACGCCCAGGGTGTCCCTGAAGTCGGCCTCGTTCTCGCCCGGGAAGCCCACGATGATGTCCGTGGTGACGGCCACGCCGGGCATCGCGGCGCGGATCCGCTCGAGCCATCCCAGGTACCGGTCGGACCGATACGACCGCTGCATCATCCGAAGCACCCGGTCGGAGCCGGATTGCAACGGGAAGTGGATGTGCTCACAGACGGTTTCGCAGTCGGCCATGGCCTGGACGACGTCGTCGGTGAAGTCGTGGGGGTGGGGGCTGGTGAAGCGGATCCGCCGGATCCCGTCGACCTGGTCGAGCGCCCGAAGGAGTTCGGCGAATCGGGGCTGGCGGCTCGAGCCGGGCACGGTGAGATCGCGCCCGTAGGTGTTGACGTTCTGGCCGAGCAGAGTGACCTCGACGAAGCCCTGGCGAGCCAGGGATCGCACCTCTGTGACGATGTCCTGGAGCGGCCTGGACAGCTGGGGTCCGCGGACCAGGGGAACGATGCAGAAGGTGCAGTGGTTGTCGCAGCCCACGCTGACCGAGACCCAGGCGTGATGGCTGGACCCCCGCCGGGCCGGCAGCGCGCTCGGGAAGACCTCGGTGTGTTCGCGGACGTCGATCTGCGGGCCTTCCCGTTCCGCCGCCCGGATGAGCTCGAGGAGCGAGGGAAGGGCGTGCGTGCCGATCACCACGTCCACCCATGGAGCCCGTTTCAGGATGACGCCCTTGTCCTTCTGGGCCAGGCACCCGGCCACCACGATCCGGAGCCGGGGGTTCGAATCTTTCAGCGGCTTCAGATGTCCCAGCGCCCCGTACAGGCGGTTGTCGGCGTTCTCCCGGACGGCGCAGGTGTTGAGCACGACGACCTCGGCGTCCCTGGCCTCCGCGGCGGGCTCATAGCCGTCGGTCTCGAGCACGCCGGCCAGGCGCTCAGAGTCGTGCTCGTTCATCTGGCACCCGAAGGTCTGGATGAGATAACGGCCGGTCACGCAGCGAATCTAGCAGGCGCGACCGGCCGTATGGGGCCTTGTGGTCGCTCCGCCGGCGCGAGGCCGGCGAAGCACTTCGCTACGGCGCGACGGCCACCGGTCCGGCCGTCTCCACGATCACGGTCCGGGTCCCGAAGAACCCACCGATGATGGCGATCACCGACCCGGCCAGGGCGATCCACGCGCCGATCTGGACGTTGCCGACGTCGAGGTTCGCCCGGTACACCTCGATCACGAACAGCACGAACGCGACGATCCCAAGGGCGCCCGCGAACCTGGTCAGCCACCCTGATCGGGGGCTGAGCCCGATGATGGCCACGAGGCCGAGAACGATGGAGACGAACCCCACCGTCGCCACGAAGCTCCCGCTGTTGTTGAACGTGGTCTGCCACAGCGCCCGGACGTTCAGGTTCACGCCCTCCAGGCTGTGGATCCAGTTGAGGAATCCTCCGATGATGAGGCCGGCCGCACCCACCAGAGTGAGCAGGATCCGGACAGCCAGTGACCCGAGGCCGGAGCGCCGGCGGGTCGCCACCGCGCCGGCCGGAGAGGCCGGAGTCGCCGCCACCGGTTCGACCGGCCTCGCCGGCACCGGCTGGACGGGCTCATACGCGGGTTCAGCCATGATTGCCCCCTTTCGGCTGTTATCAAAGGGTTACCCGACCGCCCTTCACGGGAAACCCGCCGACGGGGCCCGGCGCCGGGGAGAAGCCGGGCTACTTCGCGTATTCGACGGCTCGGATCTCCCGGACCACCGTGATCTTGATCTGCCCGGGGTACTGGAGCTCCTCCTCGACCTGCTTGGCGATGTCGCGTGCCAGCACCTGGGCCGACAGGTCGTCCACGTCCTTCGGCTTGACCATGACCCGGACCTCCCGCCCGGCCTGCATGGCGAACGTCTTCTCCACTCCCGCGTACGAGGTGCAGATCTCCTCCAGGCGCTCCAGCCTCTTCACGTAGGTCTCCAGAGACTCCCGGCGTGCGCCGGGGCGCCCTCCGGAGATGGCATCGGCGGTCTGGGCGAGCACGGCCTCGATGGTTCGCTGCTCCACCTCACCGTGGTGGGACTCGATGGCGTGCACCACCTCGGGTGGCTCCTTCAACCTCCGGGCCAGCTCGGCCCCGATGAGGGCGTGGGAGCCCTCGACCTCGTGGGTGACAGCCTTGCCGATGTCGTGCATCATCGCGCAGCGCTTGACGAGCTTCGGGTCGACGCCGAGTTCGGCGGCGATGGCCGCCCCGATGTGAGCCGCCTCCACCAGATGACGAAGGACGTTCTGGCCGTACGAGGTTCGATACTGCAACCGGCCCAGGACCTTCACCATCTCCGGATGCACGTCCAGGATTCCCACTTCGGCCAGTGCGTCCTGGCCCGCTCGCTTGATCTGCTCGTCGACGTCGGACAGCGAACGCTCGTACATCTCCTCGATCCGGGCGGGGTGGATCCGGCCGTTTGAGACGAGCTTCTCCAGCGTCAGCCGAGCGACCTCCCGGCGGACAGGATCGAAACAGGACAGCACCACCGCCTCCGGGGTGTCGTCGATGATGAGGTTGACCCCGGTCATTCCCTCGAAGGCCCGGATGTTCCGGCCCTCCCGGCCGATGATTCGTCCCTTCATGTCCTCCGAGGGAAGCGGGAACACCGACACCGTCGACTCTGAGGTCGTCTCCGAGGCAACTCGCTGGATGGCGATCGTCACGATCT
Source organism: Actinobacteria bacterium UBA5182 (assembly GCA_002413185.1). Lineage (GTDB taxonomy): Bacteria > Actinomycetota > UBA4738 > UBA4738 > UBA4738 > UBA5182. Next base: position 1,747 of record DHWM01000099.1, on the reverse strand, counting down.
TGCGGGCGCGCTTCTCCCCCTCCTCCCGGGCCTGCTGCTCGATCTCCCTGACGGTGCCCATGGCGTCCCGCTTGGCCTGGTCGATGACCTGCTTCATCAAGGTTTCCTTGGCCTCCTGGGCGGTGAGCCGGCCCACCCGTTCCAGCTCCCGGCGCTGCGTCGCCGCGGCGTCCTCCAACTGGGAGCGCAACTCGGTCAGCTGCTGCTGTCCCTCTTGCAGGCGCTGCTCCCGACCGGCCAGCTCAGCGAGCTTTGTCTCCAGGGACTGTTCCTGCCGGGTCAGCCGGTCTTCATTGCGCTTGGCTTCCTCGCGGCGGCTCCTGAGGTTTTCCTCGGCCTCCCGCCGCATGCCCGAGATCTCTTCCTTCACGCCCAGGAGCGCCTGGCGCACCCTGCTCTCGGCCTCCAGCTCGGCGTCGGCCATGAGCTTGGTCGCCCGAGCCTGGGCCGTGTCGACGCGCTTCGCCATCACGGAGCCGTACACGAAGTAGGCGCCCGCCGCACCCAGCACGAGCGCCCCCACCGCCACCAATGCGATCGTCATCGTTTCCTCCTCGGAAAACGCAAAAAGCCGAGCTCCAGGCCGTTCGGCCACGTGCTCGGCGACTCACTTGGTGCGCAGGGCGACGACTAGGTCAACGGGCCCGCCCGCCACCTCGTACGAGGGTCAACGATGCCAGATCTGATGAGCATTATCACGTGTGGTATCCGAACATGTGTGCCGATTCAGCCTCTCTCAAATTCACAATGTACGGCCACCCGGGCCCACTTGCAATATCTCCCGCCACGTTCAGGCTTCTGGCTGGTCGGTCGTGCCATCCGGAAACGCCGCGGCGAGAGCCTCCTGCAGGGCCGACCGGGTGGCTTCCCTCGCCACCGCCGGACTGAATCCCCGCCGCAGCAACAGGCTCAACAGGCGCCGATACGCCGCCTCGGCATCCAGCCCGCTCATCCGCGCCGCTCGCGAGGCCGCCAGGCGGTACGCCCGATCCTCTTCGTCTCCCGCCCCCGACAGCGCCTCTTCGATCAGCCCGGGGTCGATGCCCTTCTCTCGAAGAGCCTTCCGGATGCCCCGTTCGCCCGACAGGCGTCTTTCCGCCTGGTCCCGAACGACCTCTCGAGCGAACCGGGAGCTGTCTCTTATACAC
>DHWM01000099.1:0-389 GCA_002413185.1 Actinobacteria bacterium UBA5182 | reverse complement strand
CCAACCCGGTTCGCTCGAGATCCTCTAGGGCACGCTCGATGTCCTCAGGATCGAACCCGGCTTGACGGAGGCGACGCCTGAGCTCCTCGCGACTCCTCCACCGTGTGCCCAGTAACCGGAGCGCTCGATCCTTCGCGGTCCCTCGCGGTCCGGGTCCCTGCACCAGATGAGCCCTCCGGGAGCCGGCCAGCCCCTTCCCCTTAGCCGGCCGGCACCCCGGCGGGCTCGCTTTCGGCTTCGTCCTCCTGGATCGCGATCACCTCGTCGTCGTCGAACGCGGTCAGACCCACCGCCTCCCGAACCCGGCGATCGATCTCCATGGCGATGTCCTTATGCTCCAGGAGGAATTCCCGAGCCTTCTCCTTCCCCTGCCCGAGCTGGTCGCCCTC
>DHWM01000097.1:880-3867 GCA_002413185.1 Actinobacteria bacterium UBA5182 | reverse complement strand
TCGAGCGGACCGACAAGGAGGACGCCGCGTGATCATCACGAGATTCCGTTCCACAACTCTTGACTATTCCTCCCACCGGCCGAAGCATAGGTCACGGACCTAGTCATCGACAGAGGGTGCTCGTATCTCTGGATCGGTCACGGCCCGCGGCGTGCAGCATTGGGGTCAGCGAGCCGATTCTCGCCGACGATGGCGAGGCCGCTCGTCACCACGACTGCCACGACGACGAGCCAGCCAAGGGCGTTCTCGGCGCCCCTCGACAGCGCTGTACCGATCCAGCTGGCCAGCGTTGCGCGGTAGAAGGACGCGCGCCGGACGCCGTCGAACATCGGATTCGTCAGGGATGCAGTGGTGAGTACAGCGCGAGTCCGAACAGATGAAGGTTCGGCTGCGACGGGTCCGCTAGGCCCGCCGGACCCGGCTCGAACGTCCGAAGGAGGTTCACGGTGATCCGCGTCACTGCGCGCTGCTGCGAGGAACACCGTCCCTGTAGCACGCAGGCCATGCCGATGTCCGTGGTCCAGACGCTGGTTCCCGAATCGAACACTCCCGCGCCGCTCGCGGCCGTGTAGTACGTCATGTCCGAGTGGCTCGAGAGAGCGCCGCACCGCACCGGGGAGTGCGCAAGGATCTCGATGGAGGCGGGGGTCGGGTCCCCGGGCTCGACGCGGTCGTATTCGCTGCCCACCAGATTCGGGAGCTCTGCTCCCTCGTGCAGCCCGCTCCCGCGGAAGAGCCACTGGGGAGCTTCGACGACAACCATGGCGGCCGAAACCGGGTTGCATTCATACATGGCGCCCGTCAGTTCGCTCTCCGGGCGGTCCAGGGGCGGCTGTTCCCAGTTCACGGTCACTTCGGAGGTGTGGACCCCGTACATGGGATCTTCAGCGGCGTCCTTGTAGTCGACCTCCTCCCGGTCCCGCCCCCGCGGGGACGGCTGGAGACGGATGTGGCGAAACGCCGCGTTCGCCCCAAGGAAGGCGATGTTCACGCCCTCGGCCCGGGCCCGCTCCGCGCCGTTCAGCATGGCGGTGGACCAGTATTCGTCGTGACCCAGCGTGATTAGGGCTCGGTGGCTGAGGAGCCGCGCGGGGTGCTCGCTCAAGTCGAGGTCCGTCCAGTAGGTGACGTCGAGGCCGAGCTTCTCGACGAGCGAGAAGACGGTTCGCTCGTTGCCGTCGACGAGATCCCCCGCACCACGAGCGATGGCGTAGGGGCGGTCGAACGAAACGATGCGAGATCGGGTCGCGTAGCCTCCGGGCCCCGCATACAGGCTGTATCCGCCCCAGTCGTTGTAGGCCTGCCACGTGGCAACGCTGTTCTGGATGACCAACGCCGCGGTGCTCTCGTCGTCGCGGATGGTGAGCGGCACGTAGCTCTGCGATCCGTCGGAGCCGATGAGCTTCAGCACATAACAACCCGGGGGCCACTGCGGGTCCACCGTGAACCGCATCGAGAGCTTCCACGCCGCCTCGACCATGTTCGTCACCGGCTGGACGGTGGAACCCGTCTGCTCAACGCCGCGAGCCGCTCCCGAACGCCAGATGAGCCTTGCCCCCAGGCCCTGGTAGAACCCCAGGCGGTACGCCTCCATCCAAAACCGGTTCGCCCGGGTGGAAACGTACATGCTGACCCGGTCCCCAACGGCTGCGCTGACGTGGTTGGCATACCCTTCGATGTGGGTCCCCGCCGCGGACGAGATCTGCCAGGCGTCGGTGCCCGGCCTGCGGTTTTCGGCGATCACCCACGCGGCCTGGTCAGGCCGGAGGCGCCCCAGGCCTTCGATCAAGGCGGTGGGTGATGGTGCGGCGAACGGCGCGGTGCTGGGGTTCGGGTTCGAGGTCTCCACTCCGGCCGAAGACGCTGATCCGACCTGTGGCCCGGCCGCGCCCGCGGCAAACAGCCCCCGGGTGTGCGCTGCCACCAGCCCTCCAGCCACGACGACGACTGCGACCGGGATCACGCTGGCTCCGCGCCCGGCTCGACGCGCGTGTCTGCCACGGTATCGCGCCAGCTCAGATGTCTCCTCTGCTATGCCGCCGTCCCCTCTGGGACGGCGGCATAGTACATGGATCGCGAGTTGCAGCTCGGTCTCCGGATAGTATTCAAACAGCCGCGAAATCCACTTCCGTTGGTACGAGGTCAGGCGGAAGGGCTGACCAAAGTAATCACCCGGGCCCAGCCGGACGTTCTCCTCGATCCACCTCGCCACCCTCGCCCCATGTGACGGTAACCGTCGACCCTCGGCCGTCAGGACCGGCGAGAAGTAGAGCGGCGGGATCATCCTCGTCCTCGTCGTTTCCGTAGGCAGCTCTGCTCAACTCCTCCAAGGTCTTCGACACTTCACCGAGCCCGAGGCCGACCTTGATCCGGGCAAGTGGGTTGAGCCCAAAGCGGTCCTCAAGCTGCAGAATCTCGCCGTCCCACTGCGCGGCCATCTTCGCCAGGGGGTTGATGATGGGCTGGCCGGTCGAGCCCTTCACCACCGGGCTCTTGCGATACGCCCGCATAGCCCGCTCCCGGTCATCCTTGAGCGCGAACAGCCGCCGGAGCGCCGGTTCATCCGAGGTCTGAACCACCCCGGCTTGCGGCAACTTCCAGAGCACGTCCCACTCATGCTTCGTGACGGCCAGCCAGCCCTTGACGGGCTCGGGGGTGACAGTCGGGAGGCTGAGCACGGCCCCGGCCCTCGAACGCGGATCGACGGGGCCCTTCCTATTCGAGCGCTGGCGCCGTTCGGGCGGTTTCGGCTGCGGCGGCAAAAAAACCCCCTCCTCAAAATCAGCGCTGGGATACGTATTCGTGCACGGCGCCAGGGAGCAACTGCTTTCGCGAACTATCTCGCAGCGATCTCGACGCCCCCTACCCCACGGCATTGTGTTCACGTCGGAACGCGGCACAACGGCTCCCTTCCGTCGGTTCGGGAACGGAACCGGGCGGTGGGGGGTGCCGGGGGGCTCAAGGCCCCGGTTGACGCCCACCGCCAT
>DHWM01000097.1:0-752 GCA_002413185.1 Actinobacteria bacterium UBA5182 | reverse complement strand
TGACGCCCACCGCCATGTTCCGCCTCGCGGGTTGGCCTAGAGATGACAGGTCCCCGATCTGACCGGAATGGTTCTCCTTCGGCGACACCGTGGGACCGGCCTTCCCGGTTGGCCCGTTCGACGACGGCGGGCAAGCAATATAGATTGGGTCAGCTGCACAGCAAGTGGGCCCATGGATCACTCCCAGGACCTGGTGTTCGTGGCAGGTTCCATGCGTGCTCGCCGCCACCCGAGAAGAAGAGAGGAGGGATGAAGGTATTGCCGCGAGCAACGGGCTTTGTTTGCGTGGGGAAGTTGGTCCCCCCGAACGCAAGGCACGACGTGAGGGCATCCCTTGTCTGACATCAAAGGAGCAACGATGAGAAGAATCGCACTCCTCGCCTGCGTGACCCTCCCGGTGGTCTTCCTGCCGGCAGCCGCAGGAGCGGCGGCGGCGCGGAGTACCGTCGCCTCCAATCCCTTCTGCGGCCGCCTCGGCCATTCCATCCAGGCCTCTTCCGGCGCGCAGATGTACTGCTTCGGCTCCCAACCAAACGGCGGTCAGGGCCCGCAGCCGATGGCGATCAGAACGACGACGCCCTTTGCCCCAAACGTGGACGCCGCCAATCCTCGTGAAGACATCACACCATCCGGCTTGCAGGCCTACGGGCAGTCCGAGGTCTCCGTCGCTGCAACCGGGCCCTACGTCCTGGAAGCCTGGAATGACTCCACTGGGTTCTTTGCCCCATGTCCGTCGCCACAGAACAAGGAAG
>DHWM01000148.1:19741-19948 GCA_002413185.1 Actinobacteria bacterium UBA5182 | reverse complement strand
TTGTCGTACCTGGTTGCCAGTCCTCACCATTGTTTGAGGTTTGTGCATAGCACAGGCCTAAGTCAGCTGCCTTCTGGGACAGATGTTCTCGCCAAGCGCGTAGATCTTCTTGTCGTTCGAGACGCGGGCGTGAAGTCGGACGTGCACTGGGGCGAGTTCGTGATCCGCCTCACGGATACAAGGTGGGGCAGAGCGACGCCGAGCCCG
>DHWM01000148.1:19249-19494 GCA_002413185.1 Actinobacteria bacterium UBA5182 | reverse complement strand
GAAAGAGATCGAGCAGGACGCCACCAGGGCCGGCTGAGCCCTCAGGTCTCCTCGAGGAACCGGACGATGCGCCGGGCGATCTCCTCCCCCTTGTCCTCCTGCAGGAAATGCGACGCCCCGGGCACGAACTCGGGCTCCCCGGCCGTGGGGATGAGCTTCGACATCGCCTTCGCCGCCCCCGGCGGGAAGATCGGGTCCGAGTCGCTGAAGTAGACGAGCGCCGGCTTGTCCCACCGACCCAGGGC
>DHWM01000148.1:18725-19105 GCA_002413185.1 Actinobacteria bacterium UBA5182 | reverse complement strand
AAGTAGACGAGCGCCGACTTGTCCCACCGACCCAGGGCTTCCCGTGTGGCCAGCATCTCCGTGACGCCGGGATCGCTCTCCGCGATGGGCACGAGCAACGGGAAGGTCGCCACGCCCATCTTCGATTCGGGCACCGGCCAAGGAGCTTCGTACGCCGCCAGGATCTCCGGAGGCAGGTCCGTCATCGTGGCGCCCTGGATGATGAACCCCACGGGAAGCTCCAGCCCGGTGCGCTCTGCGAAGCTGCGCCAGGCCATGAACTCGGGCGTGGGCCATCGATCGCTGATGGAGAACAGGCCGGTGTTCAGCACGACCAGCCGGGCCGTCCGTTCGGGATGCTCCACGGCGAACCGCAGCCCGATGGGGCCGCCCCAGTCCTG
>DHWM01000148.1:18291-18460 GCA_002413185.1 Actinobacteria bacterium UBA5182 | reverse complement strand
CCAGCCGCTCGGCCAGGTCGGCCACCGACCGGACGTGCCGGTCGTACGTGTAGAACTCGCGGGCGATGGGCTTGTCGGATCTCCCGAACCCGAAGTAATCGGGCGCGATGACCCGTGAACGCTCGGCGAGGATCGGGATCATCTTCCGGTACAGGTAGGACCACGACGG
>DHWM01000148.1:14632-18080 GCA_002413185.1 Actinobacteria bacterium UBA5182 | reverse complement strand
CGGTACAGGTAGGACCACGACGGCTCGCCGTGCAGGAGCAGGACGGGGTCGCCTCCGCCTGCCACTCGGCCTTCGTCAACGTAATGCAGCCGGAGGCCCTCGAACTCCTGGTAGTGCGGCTCGAAGGGGTAACCGGGGAGGTCCTCGAAGCGCTGGTCTGGCGTGCGGTACGCGTCGGTCATGGGCGACCGGACCCTACTCCACCACCAGGACCCGGAGAACGCGAGGGCCGTGGACCCCGAGGACCGTGATCATCTCGATGTCCGAGGTTCGGGAAGGCCCGGTGACGAGCACCGCGGAGGATGCCGCGGCGGCCCCATCGGCCAGCACGGGCATGACGTCCTCCAGCCCTGGGACCAGCCGCTCGACCGGCAGGAGGACCAGGTGCGCCGGGGGGAGCAGGCTCGCCACCCTCGGGCACTCCGGGCCGGGGACCAGGAGGACCGACCCGGTCGAGCACACCGCGAGCGCGGCCGAGGTGATGCCCAGGTCGGCCCGGGCCGCCTCCCCGCGCCAGCCGTCCGGCGAAGGACGGACGGCGTCGGCGCGCGCTGCCACGAGGCCTTCGTCGAGCTCCGTTCGATACAGGCGGTCGGCGTCGGCAGTTACCACCACCGTTCGGCCCGAGCGAAGCTCCCTGGCGACATCGGCGATGGCGTCGGCCAGGCCGGGTCGCCCGACCCGTCGGGCCAAGCCGCCGGTGGCGGCGAGGGCCGCGGCGAACCGCTCCGGGTCCACCGTGCCGTCGCCGGAGGCAGGGGTGGGCGGCCATTCCGTGGGGAGTTCCGGGCCCGGCGCCTCGCCCAGCGCCGCCCGAACCCGGTCCAGGAACACCGTCCGGTCCATCAGTTGCCTTCGTCCTGGAGGCCCCGTTCCCACCGCTCCCGGAACGTTTCCCGGGCGACCGGGGGAAGGTCACGGCCGCGCGTCCACTTGGACAGCGGGAACGGCGCCCTGGGGATGCGGTTCCGCCGCACGAGCATCCGCTGTCCCAGGCGCGACAGGTGGACGAAGAATCGGTACCGCCGAGCCCGGCGCCACGCCGTCGACCAGACCCGGAACGCGGTGATCTCGACGACGGGGCGGTCGGCCTTCGCCACCTCCCGCCGAAGCGCCAGGAGGTGCTCGTGCAGGGGGATGCCGACCGGACAGACCTCGGTGCAGGCGCCGCACAGCGAGGAGGCGTGGGGCAGGTCGCCGGCTCGTTCGAATCCGACCAGGAGCGGCGTCAAAACCGCGCCGATGGGCCCGCCGTACACCGCCCCGTACCCGTGGCCGCCCACCTGGCGATACACCGGGCAGACGTTCTGGCAGGCCCCGCACCTGATGCAGTGCAAGATCGACTGGAACTCGGTGCCGAGGATCTTGGAGCGGCCATTGTCGAGCACCACCACGTGGACCTCGTCCGGCCCATCGGATTCGTCCGGGAGGCGCGGGCCGTTGATGAAGGAGAAGTACGTGGTGACGGGGCGCCCGCTGGCGCTGGTGACCAGCATGGGCAGCATCAGCGCCAGTTCGCGATGCGAGGGCACGATCCGCTCCATCCCCATCAGCGCGATGTGGACCCGGGGCAGCGAGGTCACCATCCGCCCGTTGCCCTCGTTCGTCACGATGACGAACGAGCCGGTCTCGGCGATGGCGAAGTTCACGCCCGAGATGCCGATGTCAGCCCGGAGGAACACCTCCCGGAGGACCTCGCGGGCGAACGCGGTCAGCACTTCCGCGTCGTCGGGGAAAGACCGGCCGTGGCGGGCGCTGAACAGCCGGGCCACCTCGTCCCGGGTCTTGTGGACGGCGGGCGCGGTGATGTGCGACGGAGGTTCCCCGGCCATCTGCACGATGTACTCGCCGAGGTCGGTCTCGACGACGTCCACGCCGTCGGCCTCGAGGGCGTGGTTCAGCCCGATCTCCTCCGCTGCCATCGACTTGCCCTTCGCCACCAGCCGAGCGCCGCGGTCGGCCACCACCGTTCGGATGTAGTCGACGGCGTCGCCGGCCGTGGACGCGAAGAAGACCCTCGTCCCGCGAGCTTCGGCGTTGGACGCGAACCGGTCGAGATACACGGGGAGGTTGGCGACGGTGTGGGCCCGGACGGCCTCGGCGGCGGCGCGCAACCCGGCCGCGTCGACCAAGCCGAACGCCTCCCGCCGGCGGGCCTCCCGAGCGTCGGTGGCCCGTCCGATGATCAGGGGCAGGCGCTTCTTGCGGAGCTGCGCGGCGGCTCGGTCCTCGAACCGGTGAAGGACATCGGCCTCGGGGGTCATGAGGTCACGACGGCGGACGGACCAGGCCGCGCGCTTCGGCCAGCAGTGTTGCCACGTGCATGGGTCGGAGGCTCGACCCGAGCCGGGAGGTGCGGCCCTCGAGGTGCATGAGGCAACCCGAGTCGCCCGCCACCAGGACCTCGGCGCCGGTGGCTTCGGCCTGGGACACCTTGTCGTCGGCCATCGCAGTGGCGACGTCCGGGAGGCGGACGGCGAACGTTCCGCCGAACCCGCAGCAGCTCTCGGGGCGATCCATCTCGACCAGCCGAAGGCCTTCGATCCCGCCCAGCAGCTTCCGGCCCTGGCCCGACAGCCCGAGCTCTCGCAGCCCGTGGCACGAATCGTGATATGTCACCGCGCCGTCCCACCGCCCGCCCCACGCCTCCACGCGCAGGATGTCCACCAGGAACTCCGTCAGCTCGTAGGTCTTCGCGGCGAGCGAGCGTGCCCGCGCCTCGTCCTTCGTTTCCCTGAACAGCTTCGGGTAGAAGTGGCGCACCATCGTCGTGCAGGAGCCCGAAGGTGACACCACCGTCTCGGCGTCCTCCAGCGCGTCGAGCAGGTTCCGGGCGACCCTTCTGGCGTCCTCCTCGAAGCCGGAATTGAACGCGGGCTGCCCGCAACAGGTCTGGGAGGCCGGGAAGTCGACCTCAACGCCCTGGGCCCGAAGCAGTCGAACCGTCGCCTCACCCACCTGCGGATAGAGCAGATCGACCAGGCACGTCACGAACAGGCTGACCCGGCGGAGCGGCATGGGCCAGAGGCTACTACGACCTGCCCTGCGCCCTGACCTGGGCGGCGAACGCGTCGAACAGCGCCTGCTGGGCCGGGTCGGCTGCGGCGGTGGCCTCGGGGTGCCACTGCACCGCCACCACCCATCCGTCCTGTCGCTCGATGGCTTCGATCAGTCCGTCCTCGCTCCACGCCACCGGGATCAGGCCCTCGCCCAGCCGGTCGATCCCCTGGTGGTGATGGGACCGCGCCGTGAGCGCGATGTGGCCGCACGCCCGGGCGATCCGGCTGGACTCGGACGCCTTCACCTGGTGGGTCGCCGCGTCCCCACCCACCGGCTCGCCGTGTGGGAGATGGCCTGGTTCGTCTGGGATGTGCTGCACCAGCGTTCCTCCGCAGGCGACGTTGAGGATCTGGGCGCCCCGGCAGATGGCGAGCACCGGCTTGCCGGC
>DHWM01000148.1:0-14384 GCA_002413185.1 Actinobacteria bacterium UBA5182 | reverse complement strand
TCGACGGTCGCCCGAAGCAGGTCGATCTCGAGGGCGTCCCGCTCAGGGTCGACCCCGTACACGGCAGGATGCGGTTCGGCTCCGTAGCGCGCGGGGTCGACGTCGCCGCCGCCGATCAGCAGCAGCCCCCCGAACAGGTCGACCATGTCGGCAGGTTCGTCCCCGTCGGACGGGAGCACGATCGCGGCCCGAGCCCCGGCCCGCTGGATCGCATCGATGTAACTGTCGGGCACGGCGTACGCGCCCTGGTCCCAACGGGTGACCCTGCCCATCGGCAGGTGGTATCCGGCAACCGCCACGAGCGGACGTTTCGACGGCACGGAGCCCAGTCTACGGGAGAAGCGTTCCTGGATTCGGGCAGCTCACCGCCCGGGAGTCAGCTCGATTCCGCTCGCCGGTCCCATACCTCGGGGTTGAGCAACGTGGGGGGGCGGCGGCCCTCCAGCGCCGCGAACAGGTTATCCGCGGCGAGCATGCCCATGGCGATCCTGGTGTCCACCGTGGCGCTCCCGAGATGCGGGATGACCACCGCGTTGTCCAGCTCCAGCAGATCCGGGTGGACCTCGGGCTCGTGCTCGAATACGTCCAGGCCGGCCCCGAAGATCTCGCCGTCGCGAAGGGCTTGCGCCAGGGCGGCCTCGTCGATGACAGGCCCGCGCGACGTGTTCACCAGGACAGCGGTCGCCTTCATCCGGGCCAGCCGCTCGGCGTTGATGAGATGCCGGGTCTCCTCCGACAGGTTCGTGTGCAGGGAGACGAAGTCCGACTCTGCCAGGAGGTCGTCGAGCTCCCGGTATTCGGCGTGCAGCTCCTGCTCGAGTTGGCGCGAGGGGCGGTACACGTCGAAGTACAGGACGCGCATGCCGAAGCCCTGGGCCCGGCGGGCCAGGGCATGACCGATGCGTCCGAACCCGACGATGCCGAGCGTCTTGTGGTGCACGTCCTGGCCGAGCATCATCTCCGGGCCCCAGATCCAGGGCACGCGTGACCGCAGGAACCGGTCTCCCTCGGGAACCCGTCGGGCCGCCGCCATCATCAGCGCCCACGCTGTGTCGGCGGTCGTCTCCGTCAGGACATCGGGGGTGTTCGCCGCGAGGATCCCCCGAGCGGTGCACGCCGCCACGTCGATGTTGTCGAAGCCCACCGCGTAGTTCGCCACGATCACCAGCTGGTCGCCAGCGGCGTCCAGGAACTCGTCGTCCACCCTGTCGGTGAGGAGCGTGACCGCGCCGACCTTCCCGGCCACCTCGGAAAGCAGCCGGTCACGGGGCATGGCGTCCTCGCCCTGGTGGAGCGCCAGGTCGCAGCGCTCGGAGATCCGTTCCATGGCCGGTTTGGGGAGGCGCCGGGTGACCAGGACGGGCCAGCGTTCGTCGCTCATCTGCATCCGTCAGCCGCCGGCCTCTACGCGACCAGGTCGGGGAGCGAGGACTGGATGGCGTCGAGAGCGTCTCGGATCAGCTCGACCGAGTTGGCGTACGAGAACCGGAGGTAGCCCTGGCCGCCCTTGCCGAAAGCCGTCCCGGAGAGACAGGCCACGCCGGCCGTGTCCAGCAGGAACGAGGCCACCCGTTCGCTGGGGACCCCCAGCGCGGAGACGTTCGGGAAGGCATAGAACGCTCCCCCCGGTTCGACGCAGGAGATTCCGGGGACGGCGTTCAGGCCCTCCACGATGACGTCGCGGCGCTTGTGGAACTCTTCGACCATCGCCTCGATGGGTTCCCACGGGCCGGTCAGGGCGGCCAGCGCGGCCCGCTGGGTGAACGCCGCCGAGCACGATACCGAGTTGATGATGAGCCGGGAGAACGGCTCCACCAGAGCGGCCGGCAGCCCGCAGAATCCCAGGCGCCACCCTGTCATAGCGAAGGTCTTGGAGCACCCGTCGAGGAGGATGGTCCGGTCCTGCATCCCGTCGATGGACGCCACGCTGACGTGTTCGGCCCCGTACCGGATGGCGAAGTAGACCTCGTCGGACAGCACGTACAGGTCGTGCTCCAGGGCCAGCGCGGCCAGGGCCTCGACCTCGTCGCGGGTCAGCATGCTTCCGCAGGGGTTGTGCGGCGAGTTCACCACGATGAGCCGGGTTCGCTCGGTGATCTTCGACGCCACCTCGTCGGGATCCATGCGGAAGTCGTTCTCCTCCCGCAGCCGGACCGGTACGGGCGTGGCGCCGGCGAACGCGGTGATCGACTCGTACATGGGGAAGCCGGGGTCCGGGTGGATGACCTCGGCGCCCTCCTCGCACAGGGCCAGGATCGCGTAGAACATGATCGGCTTGGCGCCTGGAGTGACCACGATTCGGTCGGCCGGGTACGCCGGTCGACCCGTCCGGGCGAAGTAGTCGCCGGCGGCCTCCCGCAATTCCGGAAGGCCCGGGGCGGCCACGTAGTGGGTGAAGCCTTCCCGGAGCGCCTCGGCGGCCGCTTCGACGATGTGCGACGGCGTGTCGAAGTCCGGCTCGCCGATCTCCAGGTGGATGATCTTTCGGCCTTCGGATTCGAGCGCCCGGGCCCGCGCCAGGACCTCGAACGCCGACTCCGTCCCCAGCCGTCCGATCCTCCCCGCCAGCTTCGGGTCGCCCGCCACGGCCCTAGAACCTACGGCGTCCTTCTCAGCGGGGTCAAACTCGCTGCCAGGGTCTGCTTCATGCCCGTGTTCAGGTCACGGGGCGAATACCCGAGGTCCCGGCGAGCCTTGGCGTCGGTGGCCCAGTACGTCGCCCCGTCCGCAGAAGCGATCAGCTCGCGGAGGTTCGGACCCTGGCCCAGCAGCTTGCCGATCAGCGGGCCGATGGGGATGGCCATCCTGGCCACGGCCGGGGGCAGGGTGTGGCGAGGAGGCTTCCGGCCGGACAGCACGGCGATGGTGCGGATCAGCTCGCCCAGCGTGGCGAGCTGGCCGCCCAGGACGTAGCACTGGCCGGTCTGGCCCTTGTCGTGGACCAGCAGGATCCCGTCGGCCGCGTCGTCCACATGCAGGAAGTTGAACCCGACCTCGGGGAAGATGAGGAACTTCAGCCTGCCCGTCCTGACCTGCTTGATCAGGTTGGCAAGATCCGAGGTGTCACCGGGCCCGTACACGCCGCCCGGCTGGGCGATGAGAATGGGAGCTCCCTTCGCGATGCGCTCGACCGCAGCTTGGTGGGCCAGGTACTTCGTTTCGTCATAGGCCGAGAGGAATCCGTTCGCCGGACGTTGGTAGCCCTCGTCGACCACCTGGCCGCGGGTGTTTCCGAACACGCCGATCGTCGAGACGTACACGATCCGGGAGACGCCGGCATCGATCGCCGCGTCCAGGACGCGCTCGGTCCCCTTGACGTTCGCCTCGTGCATGCCGGGGCGTTCCGAAGGGGGGATGCCCACCCGGTAGATCGCGGCCACGTGGAAGGCGGCGTCGCAGCCCTCCAGGCCGGCCCGGATGGCTTCGCCGTCGGAGAGGTCGCCCTCGACGAGATCGCATCCCAGGCCCCGGAGGGCTGCGGCCTTGTGGGGCGAGCGGACCAGCGCCACGACCTGGTCGCCCCGTTCGCGGAGCTTCGTGGCGACCCTTCCGCCGATGAACCCGGTGGCCCCGGTGACGAAGGCTTTCATGGCCGGCCACTGTATCCCGCAGGCTCGCCGGGCGTCAGCGGCCCCGCCGCCCGCTGGCTCCCGGCCGAACCTGTGACGCCGTCACCGAAATGTCACCGTCGCTCCACGTCCGGGCGGTTGCTCACCGGGTCGGCGGGTACAAACTGGCCCGAGTGAAGGCGGAAGGCGAAGTCGAGCCCATCGAGCGGGCACCAGGCACCGAGCGGGCACCAGACAGGCAAGCGACAGAGTCCGGAGGGTCATCCGGCCGGCGAGCTTCCCAATCCAGCCGGCCGACGGTCGCGAGTCACCGGTTCACCCACAGGCGAGCCCAGTCCTCCGGAGGCCTCGGGGCGTCGACGTTCGTATCGCTGCTGGTCCTGCCCGTGGCGTTCGGCCTGACCCTGCTGGTGCTCGGGGCGGTGGTGACCGCGACCTTCGTCTCCCCGGTGACGAAGGTCGCTTCGAGCATCCTCAACACGAAGGTCCCGGCTTCGCCTCCGCCGCTCGCCCAGACGACGTACCTCTACGACCGCAACGGCAAGTTCATCGCCACCCTGCACTCCGGCATCAACCGCACGGAGATCCCCTTCTCGCAGATGCCGCAGAGCCTCAAGGACGCCGTCGTCTCCATCGAGGACAAGAACTTCTACCGTGAGGGCGGGGTCAGCGTCTCGGGCACGATCCGCGCGGCCGTGATCGACTTCATCCACCACCAAGCCGTGCAGGGTGGTTCGACCATCACGCAGCAGTACGTCAAGCAGGTCTACACGGGTGGAGAGCGGACAGTCTCCCGCAAGCTGAAGGAAGCGGTGATCGCCGACAAGATCAGCCGCATGTACACGAAGGACCAGATCCTCGAGAAGTACCTGAACACGGTGTATTTCGGCAGCGGGGCGTACGGTGCGCAGGCGGCCGCGCAGACGTACTGGCACAAAGGGGCCCGCAAGCTGTCGGTCCTGCAATCAGCGACCCTGGCGGCGATGATCCAGGCGCCAAGCACCTATAATCCCTACACCGTTCCCCAGATCGTCAGGGAGCGGCGGAACCTGGTGCTCCGCGATATGGCCCAACAGGGCTACCTGGATCCAACCGAGGAAGCGAAACTCGAAGCGGCCACCGTCAAGGTGTTGAACCCGGAGACGGGGCCGACCCCGGCAGCGTACTTCGTGGACGACGTCAGCCGGACGCTCCAGGCGAAGTACGGCGTCGACCAGACGTTTGGGGGCGGGCTCCGGGTGACCACCACGCTCGACTGGGCCTATCAGAGGGCCGCCGAGCAGGCCATCGCTTCGCATCTCACGGATCCCCACGATCCCTCGGCTGCTCTGGTGGCGATCGATCCGGGCACCGGGGACATCCGGGCGATGGTGGGGGGACGAGACTTCACCCGGGTCAAGTTCAACCTGGCCACGCAGGCCCACCGGCAGGCAGGAAGCGCCTTCAAGCCGTTCACGTTCGCCGCCGCCACGCAGCAGCACATCGACCCGAACGCGACGATGGTCGGCCCACCGGAGCTGACCGTCCCCGACCAGCGATGCTTCGACCCGACCAAGAACGAGCAGTGGAAGGTCAGCAACTTCGCCGACGAGTCCGCCGGGACGATGAGCCTGTTCGACGCGCTGAAGCACTCCGTGAACACGATCTTCGCCCAGCTCGTCGTCGACGTGGGGCCGGACAAGGTGGCGGCAGTGGCTCACAAGATGGGGATCCAGTCGCCATTGCACGCGTACTGTTCGATCACCCTCGGATCGCAGCCGGTGACCCCGCTCGAGATGACGGATGCCTATGCCACCATCGCGTCGCGGGGGATCCACCACGCTCCGCAGGTGCTGGGAACGGTCAAGTCGGCCGACGGTCGCACCGTCGGAACATCCGCCAGCGCGACCGGCAAGCGGGTGCTCTCGCAGAACGACGCCGACATCCTGACCGAGGCCATGCAAGGGGTGGTGACCGGCGGCACGGGGACCGCGGCGTACTTCGGCCGCCCCGTGGCCGGCAAGACCGGGACCGGGCAGAACTTCCAGGACGCGTGGTTCTGTGGCTTCGCTCCCCAGCTCACCACGTGCGTGTGGGTGGGGTATCCGAAGGGCGAGATCCCGATGCGAAACGTGGAGGGGTTCGCCGACGTGTTCGGTGGCTCGATCCCTGCGGAGATCTGGCACGACTTCATGTCCACGGTCATGGCGAAGCTGCCGGTGGAAGGCTTCGTCCAGCCCGACCTCACAGGGTACGACGTGCAGCCCGAACGGATCGTTCCGATCTACATACCGCCTCCGACACCGGTGGCGACCACTCCCGCTCCCACACCGTCCTGCCACCACCACAACCCGACGAAGTGCGGGACCGGAACACCCTCCCCCTCCCCGAGCCCGTCGCCGACCACCGGCCCGTCGCCCTGAAACGACAGTCTGTCCGAGTGAGTTGGAAGTGGACTCCCGTCGTCGGGCCGCACCCGGCGGTGAGCCATGGTTGGGTTAGGTGTCGGCCCCGGATTCGATCATCGCATCGACCTCTTCCGCCCTGGCCGGATCGATGTCCGAAAGCGCCGAGGTGGCGTCGTCGGCTCTGCCGTTCCCCCGTTTTCGGTCGAGCTCATCCGCGATCTCCTCGTCCGCCGCGGAGAGATCCTCGGGGTTGAGTGATTGGAAGTCGATGACGCCCATGTCCTCAAACGCCTGGCGAACCTTCGGCCCCCACAGCCCCAGGTCCTTGATCGTGGGGACGATCCGGGAGAACAGCATCTTGCGGAATGCCAGCATCATCTCGGACTGGTTGACGTACTTGATGCACTCGTCCTTGTCCAGACCGATGTTCTCCCACACCTCCTCGGCCACGAACCGGTCGCGCATCAGGTAGCACGCGTAGACGACGAACTCCTCGCGCTCCTCCCGCTCCTGTTCGGTGAGCTGGGGGTAGTACTCCCGCAACGCGAGCCGGCCGAACGCGACGTGGCGGGCCTCGTCCTGCATGACGTAGGTGTTGAGCGCCTTGGCCAGCGGTTCGTCTGAGTAGTCGCGGATCATCGAGAACGCGGCCAGCGCCAAGCCCTCGATCAGCACCTGCATGCCGAGGTTGGTCATGTCCCAGCGCGGATCGCCCACGACATCGTTGAGAAGCGCCTTCAGGTTCGGGTTGATCGGGTAGGCCATCTCGACCTTCTCCCGGAGGTAGCGGGAGTACGTCTCCATGTGCCGGGCCTCGTCCATGGTCTGCGTCGCCGCGTAGAACTTCGAGTCGATGTCCGGGACGGTCTGGACGATCTTCGACGCGCAGATCAGCGCTCCCTGCTCGCCGTGCAGGAACTGGGAATTCATCCATGCGGCCATGTGGTGGCGGAGCTCGCCGCGGGCCTTCTCATCCAGGGTCTCCCACATGTCCGAGCCGTAGATGGGGATGTAGTAGTCGGGGGCGTTCGCCGGCGAGGCCGGATCCACGTCGATCGACCAGTCGAGCCGGGTGTTGGTGTTCCACTGCTTGTTCTTGCCCTTCTCGTAGAGGGTGAGGAGGCGGTCCCGGGTCTCGTCGTACTCCCAGTTGAAGGTCGTTGTGGCGCTCGAGTTCACCTGCCATTGGGACTGATCCACGGGAAGCGTGTAGATGCGCGTGCTCATCGTCGTGTGGCCTCCTTGCCCGTCAGGGCCAGTGTGAGGATCCGGGCCAGATCGCGGGCAACGACCTCGGGGGAACGGTCGGGTGGCGTCAGCGCGTACGAGATGATCACGCGCACAGCCATGTCCGCAGCTTCCTCGACCAGGTCCGCCCGCACCCACGTCTTCAGCTGTGCCTGTCGCGCGAACACCTCGCGGGCCCGAATGATGACCGGGCCGGCCCGAGTGGTGAGGTAGGGAAGCAGGGTCTCCGGATCGGTCCGGAGGAGGCGGTCAAGCAGAGGATGCTGCCGGGCGAACCGAAGACAGAACAGCGTGCCGTGGTAGAGCGCCTCTTCGAGGTCGTCGTGGGCGGCGAACGCCGACCTGGCGCCATCGAGGAACTTCTCTTCCTCCCGGAGGACGAGCGCCATCACCACGTGATCCTTCGAGGGAAAGTACCGATAGATCGTCTGCCTGGAAAGTCGGGCGGCTTTGGCCACGTCTTCGATGGTGGTGCGAGTCAAGCCGATCTCCCGGATGCAGTCGAAGGCAGAATCGAGGATCCGGCTGGAAGTGTCGGGGCGGAGTCCGGTCGGTGCGGCGACGGCCATGGCTGGTGTGACGGTATGACAGATCGTGTCACATTGTCAAACGGTCCGGCGTGGCCAAAGCGCCCGCAAGTGGCCGCGTTCGCAGGGATGCGCGCAGGCGGGCTGATACATTTCGGCCCATGGACGACGAGAGCTATCTCCCGCCGGAACGCCCCCCTCGGAAGCCGGGCCAGGAACCGAGTGCCCGCCTGACCCTCGACGCCTACGTTCGGTTGCGGAAAGAGCTCGAGGGGCTCCGCACGGAGGGCCGAACGAACATGGGAGAGCGTCTCCTTCACGCCCGGGAGCTCGGTGACATCCGCGAGAACGCCGAATACGACGCGGCGAAGAACGAGCAGGGCTTGATGGAGGCGCGTATCCGCGACCTCGAGCGCAAGCTGAAGGATCCGGAGATCATCGAGGCCTCCGACAGCGACGAGGCGGCGCCGGGCTCGCTCGTGACCCTTCGCCCGGTTGATGAGGAAGAGCCCGAAGATGAGACCTATCTCCTGGCGCATTCGGCCGAGGAGCGCGCTCAGGGTGTGCGAACCGTGACCGCGAACTCACCCCTGGGGTCGGCGCTGATCGGCAAGCGTGTGGGAGACCAGGTCAGCTACCAGGCTCCCGGGGGGACCTTCGCGTACGAGGTCGTTGGCCTTCGCCCCAACCGTCCCGCCTGAAGCGGCCCGTGGCGCCGGCCCTCGCAGTCCCGGCTTCGATGTCGTTCGTACTACGTTGGGCAACTCGACAAGACATCTGACCAGCGAAGGGTGAATCCGGATAGATCGAATGCTCGGGAAGAAGACGCCCGCGAGGATGGTCATGATCGCTGCGCTCCTGCTCCTTGGAACGGCGTGTGCCAGCAACTTGCCCACGGCTGGTGCGCTGTCGACGAACCAGACGCCGAGCCCGTCCATCTCGGCGGGTGGGGACGGCGGGAACTACGGCGGACGGTACGGCGGCTCGCCGTCTCCCGCGGCCGGCGCGAACACGATCCAGGCAGGGGCGGGAGGCTTCAGGTTCTCCCCCTCCACACTCTCGGTGACGACGGGGACCACGATCAGGGTGGAGAACGTCGGAACCATCCGGCACAACTTCACGATCACCGGCAAGGGCATCAACCACCTGATCGACCCCGGTACGTCGCAGCCGGTCCCGATCAACCTCCCTGTGGGGACGTACACGTTCTTCTGCCGGTTCCACGTCAGTTTCGGGATGAAGGGAAGCCTGACGGTCACTGGCTGAGCCGAAGGAGACGTCCGCGGCGGCGGGCAGCTATGGTGAGCCGCATGCCGGACATCCCTGGCCAGGTCTCGCCGTTCGAAGCTCGGCTCCAGGCGCTCCTGGCGCGAGTGCAGAACGGGACGCTCACGGCCGAGGCGGCGGCCGGGCAGCTTCGCGATCTGCCCTTTGCCGATCTCGGGTTCGCCAAGGTCGATCACCATCGTGAGCTTCGCCAGGGAACGTGCGAGATCGTGTACGCTCGCGGCAAGACCACCGAGCAGCTGAGCGGAATCGTCGACGCGCTCGTCGCGGGGAACGCCGGGCCCGTGTTGGTCACCCGGACCGATGAGGCCCAGCGCGAAGCCGTTCGTGGGGTCGCGGTGCGGGCCGGCCTCGACCTCGAGGAGCTTCCCAGGTCCGGCGCCATTGCCCTCCTCCGAAACGTCCCGGAGCCGCGAGGATGCGTCCTGGTGATCACCGCCGGGACGTCGGACCTTCCCGTCGCCGAGGAGGCCGCCCTGACCGCGAAGGTCGTCGGGGCGGGAGCGAGGGTATGGGCGGACGTCGGAGTGGCGGGACTGCACCGGCTCGGCGCGGCGCGAGAGCAGCTTGCGGCGGCCGACGCCGTCGTCGTGGTGGCCGGGATGGAAGGCGCCCTGGCCAGCGTGGTCGGCGGGATGGCGACGTGCCCCGTGATCGCGTGTCCCTCCAGTGTCGGCTACGGCGCCAGCTTCGGAGGCTTGGCCGCGCTCCTGGCGATGCTGAGCTCCTGCACGCCCGGCGTGGTGTGCGTCGACATCGACGACGGCGTCGGGGCGGGATATTCGGCCGCCCTCATCGCGCGCGGTTCGGCTGGAGCGGGTGCAGCGTGATCGGCGACGAGGTCTTCGTAGACGTCGTGGGCGGCGCCGCCGGAGACATGCTTCTGGCAGCGTTCCTGGACGCCGGGGCCTCCGAGGAAGCCGTGCGGCGGGCGGTGGAGGCCGTGCTGCCGGGACGATTCACCGTCGAGCTGCAGGAGGTGCGGCGGGCGGGGTTGCGGGCCACGCTGCTCCGCATCGAAGACGGGCCCATGGCACCTCCGGCTTCGCCGTCTGAAGGCATCCATGGCTCTCGCGGCATGGACGAGCTGAGGCGAGCCGTCCACGCGGCATCCGTGCCGCAAGGCGTTCGGACACGGGTTCTGGCGATCCTCGGGAAGCTGGAGGCTGCCGAGGCAAGGGTCCACGGCGTCCCGGTCGAGAAGCTCACGCTCCACGAGTTGGGCGACGACGACACGCTGCTCGACCTGGTTGGGGCGGCGGCGGCGCTGGAGGCCCTCGGCGTCGAGCGGATGTTCGTGTCCCAGATCCCGCTGGGGGACCGGTCCCCTGCGCCGGCCACGGTCGAGCTCCTGAAGGGATTCGCCGTGCGCTCCGGCGGGACCGGCGAGACCATCACGCCCACGGCGGCGGCGATCTTCTCCGCGCTGGGTGAGCCGGCGAATGCGTTCCCATCGATGACGATCTCCACCGCCGGGGTAGGAGCGGGGAACCGGAACCCGCCGGGATATCCGAACGTCGTTCGGGTGGTGGTGGGGAGGCCGGCGCCGCCGGGAGAGCCGGTCGAAGGGCCGCTCGAACGGACCCTCTCGATGCTGGAGGCGAACCTCGATGATCTGACCCCCGAGCTCGTCGCGGACGCAGCCTCGGCGTTGTTGGCCGCGGGATCGTTGGACGTGTGGACCACGCCGGCCGTCATGAAGAAGGGTCGCTCCGGCGTGGTGCTCGCCGCGCTCTGTTCCCCCGAGAACGAGGTCGCCGTCCGGCGCGTCTTCTTCGAGGCGACGTCGACGTTCGGCGTGCGGGTGTCCTCCGTGCGCCGGGCCGAGCTCGAGCGGCGGGTGGTGAGCGTGTCCGTCGATGAGGGCACGGTGCGGGTGAAGCTTGGCCTCCTGGCCGGCAGGCCGATCACGGCGAAGCCAGAGCACGACGACGTGGCTGAGCTGGCCAGAGCATCGGGTCGCGCGGTCCGCGACGTGCACGAGCAGGCCACCGCCGCCGCGAGGGAGCTGCGGTTCGAGCGGACCGAGACATGAGCGGGCATGGGGTGAAGGGAGAGACGGCCGCCGCACCCCCAACCCTGGATCGGTTGAAGGCGCGGATCCGCGGCTACGGGTCAGGACGAGCGGTGGTGGCGTTCTCGGGCGGCGTGGACTCGGCAGTGGTGGTGGTGGCGGCGGCTCGCGCGCTTGGAACAGAACACGTGACGGCGGTGACGGCTGTATCGTCCAGTTTCCCCGCGGGCGAGGTCGGGGCGGCCCGGGCCGTGGCTTCGGCGCTCGGCGTCTTCCACCGGACCGTCGACACCCACGAGCTGGAGCGCGAAGCCTACGCCCGGAACGACGGCATGCGGTGCTTCCATTGCAAGACCGAGCTCTATGCCACGCTCCGCCGGCTGCCGGAGCTGCTCCGGGACGGCGCCGCGCCCCACGCCGCGGGCGATGCGGTGATCCTGGCCGGAGCGAACGCCGACGACGAGGGTGACTTCCGTCCCGGCCTGTTGGCCGCTGGCCCCCACGGCGTGCGGAATCCCCTGCTGGCCGAAGGCGTGGGGAAGGCGGAAGTTCGAGCGATCGCGCGCCATCTCGGGTTGCCCGTGGCCGAGAAGCCCGCGCTGGCGTGCCTGTCCTCGCGGGTCGCGTTCGGAATCCGGATCACTCCGGAGTTGCTGGCTCGGATCGACGGGGCCGAGCGAGCCGTCCGCCGGCTGGGGTTCGATCCCGTCCGCGTCCGTCACTTCGGTGAACGGATGACGATCGAAGTGGAACCAGCCTCGGTCGAACGGCTGCTGGCGCACCCCTCGCTCCCAGCGCTTCTGCAAGAGCTCCGCGTGGGCGGCGGATGGAGCGACGTGGACGTCGATCCGGAGGGCTACCGGCCCGGAAGCATGAACGCCACGTTGGTGAACGTGGGACCGGCCCCGGCTCGGCGGTCACGTACCGGGGGAGGCGGTCCCGCCCACCAGGAGGCCGACGGGGAAGGACGGTAGGGCGTCGGACATACGCAGTGTCCTCTCATCGCGACGGCCGGCTCCGCATCGCGGCCTCCCCGTCTGCGGGACGGGCGGGTTCGGAATGCCTCAACGGTCACGATGTTGCGCCACTCGAGAGGAGCCGAGGCCGGAAGGGCAGCCCACGTTCGCCGCCACACTTCGTCCGCGACCGGCCACACGCCCTCCGCCGCCAGCCCGCTCACCAGCCGCGGCACCACGGCGACGGCCCACGCCCCCTCGAGCCGCCTGGCGAAGGCGACCACGCTTCCTCGCTTTGGACCTGACACCTCGAGCGGCAGGTAGGTCCCGTCCGCGAACAGCTCGAGGTTGGCCCGCCGGCACTGCAGGCCGCGGGCGGTCACCAGCATCTTCGCCCGGCCGTCCCGCCACCCTTCGAGGAGGGGCCACGCCGCCAGGCGCCACGTCGAGACCGGCCAACGCCGAAGCGGAACGCGCGAAGTCCACCGGCCGGCGGTTGTCCGTGTCGACCAGCGAGAGCGCCCACGTTTCGGTTCCCTGGTACAGGTCGGGAACGCCCGGAGACGCGATCTTCAGGGCCGCCTGGGCCAGCCGTTCACGGCGCCGTACCACGCCACGATGCCCTGGAACTCCAGGAAGTCCCGGCGGAGCCGCGGTTCGACGACGCAAGCACCGACCGGACGAATCGATCGAGGGCTCGTTCGTATTCCTCGTTCGGGTCCACGCGACCGTACGCCCGGGGGTCGACGGGGAGCCGGTGCTCGAAGGATCGGACGAACATGGCGCCGTCCTCCAGCCCCAGCGTCAATTCCCCGCTCTCGAGCGCCTCGCCGTACGGACGTCCCAGGATCGGCACCAGGATCCGTCCATCCAGCGCCGGCGCCTGCCAGTCGATGTCGAAGAAGGACGAGTACCGCGAGCTGGGGCCGTGCTCGAGGACGTCCATCCACCATGGGTTCTCGCTGCTCATGGCCATGTGATTCGGGACCACGTCGAGGACCAGTCCCATGTCGCGCCGGCGGAGCTCCTCGCTCAGGGCGTCGAACCCCGCCCGGCCGCCCAGCTCCGGATTCAGCATGGCCGGGTCGGTCACGTCGTATCCGTGCGTGCTTCCGTGCCGGGCCTTGAAGAACGGCGAGGCGTAGACGTCGGTCACCCCGAGGTCGTGCAGATACGGGATCAGCAGACGGGCCTGTTCGAACCCGAACGCCGGACCGAATTGGAGGCGGTAGGTCGAGCCGGGGATCCGCGCCGGCCGTTCAGACCTGCGTCACGTCGGGCTTGGACGGCTCCGTGCCCGAGGCAACGTCCTCGCTGTACTTGAGGAGGATCAAGGAGTGGGCCACCAGGTTCACGCCCTCGGCCCGCACCACCTGAGTGGCGCCGGGACGGGCAGTGTTCACGACCTCCTGCCAGATGCCCGGCTCCTCGTGGCGGGGCAGGGCGAAGAACCGCGACCGCGACCCGCCGTTCAGCAGCAGCATCACCGTCTCGCCCTTCACCGGCCGCCCTCGCTCATCCACCTCGTCGGTGGCCTGGCCGTGGATCAGCATCGCCAGGACCTGGTTGCCCTGGTTGGCCCAATCGTCGTCGGTCATCTCCTGGCCGTCGGGACGGATCCAGGCCAGGTCCTTCTCGCCGTCGGTGGCGATGGGGCGGCCGGTGAAGAACGTTCGGCGCCGCAGCACGGGGTTCGAATGGAACACGTCCAGGACGTGGCGGGTGAACGCGAGGAGGTTCTTGTCGCGCTGGTTGAGGTCCCAGTTGACCCAACTGACCTCGTTGTCCTGACAGTACGCGTTGTTGTTGCCCTGTTGGGTCCGTCCCATCTCGTCGCCGCCGACGAGCATGCGCACGCCCTCGGACAGGATCAGGGTTGCGATGAAGTTGCGCTTCATCCGCTCCCGCATCCGGCGGACCTGGGGACGATCGCTGGGTCCCTCCACGCCCCAGTTCCGGCTCCAGTTGTCGTCGGCGCCGTCCTGATTGTCCTCGCCGTTGTGCTCGTTGTGCTTCCGCTCGTAGGTCACCAGGTCGTTCAAGGTGAACCCGTCATGCGCCGTCACGAAGTTGACGCTGGCATAGGTCCTTCGAGCCGTGGGCGAATAGAGATCGCTTGAGCCGGACAGCCGCGATGCCAGCTCCGGAACCTGCCCCTGGTCGCCCCGCCAGAACCGGCGCACGCAGTCCCGGTACTTTCCGTTCCATTCCGCCCATCCAACCGGGAAGTTCCCGACCTGGTATCCGCCCGGCCCCACGTCCCACGGCTCGGCGATGAGCTTGACCTGCGACAGCGTGGGGTCCTGCTGGATGATGTCGAAGAACGTCCCCAGGCGATTCACCTCGAACAGCTCCCTGGCCAGGACCGGAGCGAGGTCGAACCGGAACCCGTCGAC
>DHWM01000186.1 GCA_002413185.1 Actinobacteria bacterium UBA5182 | reverse complement strand
CCAGGGGATCGAGCCCGGCCATGCGGCGGTAGTACGGCGCCATGTCCTCAGGCTTCGCGTCGGGGCCCAGCGCCCGAACGGCCTGCGCCACTCGATGGGTGAAGCGCGGATCGACACCCCACAGCGCCCGCCACAGCACGATTGTGGAGCGTGGGAGGAGCCGTATCGACCGGGCCGCTCGGTAGAGCACCTCGACGTTCCGACCGTAGAACGTCCGGATGGGACTCTCGAATGGCGCAGTCAGCATCACGATTGCGGAGATGCGTGAGCCCATCCTTCGGTATGCCTCCAAGACGATCTGCCCGCCCATGCTGTGGCCGATCAGGGCAACTCTGCGAACCCGTTCGGCATCGACCCCTCCGGCCGTGGACGGAGTACGCGATCTCGGTTCCGTCGAAGGAGAGGACTCGGCGGTCGCGTTCGAACAGTAGGCAGCCGTCCAGTGCCGCGGGACGTGGCCCGGTGGCCCGCCAGTCGATCGGTCGGATGAGGTCGCGAAGGGCCGTCGGCACTCGATCCACGCCGACAGGCATGGTCCCAGGAAGGGACGTCAGGAGCGGGCCGTCGACTTGGCCGGCCTCTTCGCCGTGGACCTTTTCGCCGTGGACGTTCGCCTGGAAGCGGACCCGGCCCGACCGCCCGATGTGGATCTGGTGGATGACTTGGCGCCGATCGCGACGTGCTGAAGCTCCTTCAGGGTCTCCCGCTGCTCTCGCCGCATCGCTCCCAACTGGCGAATGACCTCCTGTTGGATCCGAGCGACCTGTTCGGTCACCTGGCTCACCACCGCCTGAAGCGGGCCGTCCTGGCCGGCCAGCCACTCCTGGAGCTGGCGGAGCGGGACCTGCAGCAGATCCTGCACGGTCGAAAATCCGGACTGCGCCATGCCGGCCACGGCCCCGAGCGGACCTGGAAGGCCGAGCCCACCCCCGCCCTGTTCGCTCGAACCTTCGGCCCACTCAGCCGACTCGTCTGTCCTATCGGTCGCGCGCGAGTCCTTCGAGGTCACGGTGAGCTCCTTCCTGGACCGTGCGGTCCCTTGGCTTTCCGAGGTGGCGACACAGGATGTACCCTATTCTCCTCGCGCTCCACCGGTTCGACCAAAGCCGAAACCGCGCTACAGTCCCTCGCACGATGCGGCGCGGCCCCGCTCGATCCCAGCAGTCGTTCGCGCTCGAGCCGACGCTCGAGGAGAAGCGGGCGATGGGCGGGGCGGCCCTTTCCTATCTGATCGGCTTCCTCGAAAACCTTCCCGAGGCGCCCGCGTCGGACCACGATGGAGCACTCGACCTGGCTCGCCTCTTCCGGCAACCCGCTCCGGCCGAGGGCACCAGAGACTTCGACGAAGTTCTGCGACTGATCGGGGAGGCGGCATCCAAGGGATTCGAGACCGCCGGTCCCGGTTACCTGGCCTACATTCCCGGCGGTGGACTCTTCTCGGCGGCGGTGGCGGACTTCCTGGCCACCGGGGTGAACCGGTTCGTCAACGTGTGGCACGCCGCCCCGGTCTTCGCCCAGATCGAAGCGACCGTGATCCGGTGGCTGTGCGACCTGTTCGGATATCCGGAGGCCGCCGGCGGCATCCTCACGTCCGGCGGATCGATGGCGAACTTCTCGGCCATCGTCACGGCCCGGCGGGCTCTGCTCCCGGAAAACTTCCTCCGGGGAACGCTGTACGTGAGCGGCCAGACCCACGCCTCTGTCGCCAAGTCGGCCGTCCTGGCCGGCTTCCCGCCGGGCAACGTCCGGGCCGTCCCAACCACGCCCGAACTTCGGATCGACGTCGCCGCGCTGCGCGACATGGTGAAGCGAGACCGGGACGAGGGGCGGACCCCGTTCTGCCTCGTCGGCAACGCGGGCACCACGAACACGGGAGCGGTGGACCCCCTCGATGAGCTGGGTTCGGTGGCCCGTGACGAAGGCCTGTGGTTCCACGTCGACGGCGCCTACGGCGCTTTCTTCCAGTTGACCGAGCGTGGCCGCTCGCTGTTCCGAGGCATCGACGCCGCCGACTCGATCACCCTGGACCCGCACAAGGGCATGTTCCTCCCCTACGGGACTGGATGCCTGCTGGTCCGGGACCGTTCTCGTCTCCGGGAGGCCCACCAGGTGGGCGCGGACTACCTCCAGGATCTGGCTCCGGAGGACGAGATCCCAAACTTCTCGGATTACTCGCCGGAGCTGTCGCGGGACTTCCGGGGGCTCCGGGTGTGGCTGCCGGTCAAGCTCCACGGGCTCGGCGCGTTCCGAGCGGCGCTGAACGAGAAGCTGGACCTGGCCACCTTCCTGTACGAAGGTCTGCAGGACGTCCCCGACCTCGAGGTCCCGTGGGAGCCCGAACTGTCGGTGGTGGCATTTCGGATCCGTTCCCAGCGTGGGTCGAAGGGGGACGAGCGGACCAGACGACTGCTCGAACTGATCAACGAGTCCAAGCGGGTGTTCCTGTCAAGCACGCTGATCGACGGGCGATTCACCATCCGTGCCTGCATCGTCAGCCACCGCACCCATCGTGACCGGGTGGAAGAAGCTCTTCAGATCATTCGCGAAGCCGCCGCCCGCTCTGTGTAGCGGTCTCTTCCGCCCGGCCAGCGGGCCGTTCACGCTCCCGCCTTGGTGATGATCATCAACGGGATCGTCGCCAGCGACACGATGATCAGCAGCACCAGATACGGGAAGGCCAGGGCGTTGGAGAACTTGGAGTTCACCTTGTCGCCCATGTGGTCGGGGTCGTTCGCCACCACCAGGATCGGGAAGTATGTCAGCGGGAGCGCCGCCGCGGCCAGGACGATGGAGTACTCGGTGACCTTGATCGGGTCGATGGTGGTAAGGCCGAGCCCCGCCCCCGCGGCGATCGTCACCAGGACCACCAGCGCCAGCCCCATCAGCCCGAACACGTTCTCCAAGATGCTGAACTTGAGCCGCCAGATCACCAGCCACACCAGGAATGCCGCCACCGGGATCCACAGGAGGTAGTTCACGCTGGAGGCAAGCTGGAGGGGCAGGGCGATGCCCGCGATCTCGGCCGTCACGGTCAGGAAGTTGATGAAGAAGGAGGCCATGAGGTTGGCCAGGGCCAGCCCCGCTCCCAGTCGTTCCCTGACGATGTCGAACACCGGCCGCTGGGTCACCGTGGCGACCCGCCCGGCCATCTCCGCGTACAGGCAGATCCCGGCGACCCCCACGATCACCATCCAGGCCAGCGACATCTTGAACCGGGCTCCGGTCTCGGAGTTCGCCACGAGGTCGCCGATGTCGACGAATCCCCCGATGGCGGTGAGGATCCCCAGCGCGACCTGGAAGATCTTCTTCACGAGTGGGCCTGAGCGAAGGCGTCCAGCTTGGCCGAGAGCTTCTCCAGCGGGCTAGCCATCCGAACCAGCTCGGCCGCGTTGCCTCGTCGCATTTCGATCCGGGGAGGTCTGAGAGCGTCGAGACGGCCGGGCCGAGGAGGGCGCCGAGCTCCTTCCGCGTGTCCGAGCGATGATCGGGTGGCTGGATGGAATCGAACGCGCCCTGGACGGCAGATGCGTCATTGGACGCGTCCGCGATCGTGACGGAGAGATAGGTGGCGAAGCCGTCCCGCTTCTGGGCGATCCGAACGGCGAGGTTCACGGTCTGAACCGCGGAGTTCATGTCGTCGGCTGTGGCGGCGGCCTTTCCCTCGAACGCGTCGAACGTCCGAGCGGGGCCGACGCACGCCGTGAGGGTGACCCGGAGCAAGGCTGGAGCGAGGGCCGACAGGGCCGCGCGGCGCACCGCTCAGCTTCCTTCGGGCCCGACGGGATGCACAGAACGCTGTGAGCCCGCTGGAGGCGAAGGATGTCCGCCTTCGGCGAGCTGAGGACGGATCCCAACGAAGTATGCAAGTGGCCCGGCCACGGGCACCATCAGCTGGGCCAGCAACCACGCTGGTTTGGATCGTCGGGCTTGCCACCAGGTGCTGTGGGAGTGGAGTCCCGCATCCAGGAGGCCCCATATCGGAACGACCAGGAAGGTGCCGATCAGCCCGAGGGTTCCCGCGACCGGGTCGGACAGGCCCCACCACTTCGCGTTGGGGAGGGTCGCCGCGCGGTACATACCCAGGAAGCACACGGACACCACGGCGAGGACCACCAGGGCGAAGAACCAGGACACCAGCTTGTTGATGCTCGTTCCTCCGGCGGAGAGTATCGGGGGCGTGCGCCCTCGTTGTGGGGAGCCGACGCTCGGGCCCCCGCAGCCCATTCGGTTCGGCCGCCTTCTACACTGAGCGCCCTATGGAGACCTGGCGAGCCATCTCGACGATCCGGGCCGTCCGCGCGTTCGCCGACCGGCCGCTCGATGAGGCACATGTCGAACGGATCATCCGGGCGGGCCGGCGGGCCCCCAGCTCGAAGAACCGGCAGCGCTGGGAGTTCGTCGTGTGCCGCGAACGCGCCCACCTGGTGGAGCTCTCGAAGGTGGGGGATTTCGCAGGCCACGTCGCCGCGGCCGCCGCGGCCGTCGCCGTCATCACGCCCGACGCGGATAACCGCTCCGCGAGGGAGTGGACGATGCTCGACGCGGGGCAGGCCGCCCAGAACATGCTGCTCACCGCGTGGGACCTCGAGATCGGCGGCGTCCATGCCGCCGTGTACGACGAGCCGCTGGCCCGCCGGCTGCTGGGCTATCCAGCAGGGTACCGATGCGACCTGATCCTGTCGGTGGGGTATCCGGCCGATCCCACCGTTCTGACCGCTCCTCTCGGGACGGACGGGCGTCGCCCGCTCGACGAGCTGGTGCACTGGGAGCGCTGGTAGCGAGCTTCCGCTCCGAGCCGGCATGACCGCCATCTTGGGCGGCCTGGGGGCCGCTCTCCTGTGGGCCACGGCCACCGTGTGCTCCTCCCGGTCCAGCCGCATGATCGGTGCCGCCTCCGTTCTGGCCTGGGTGATGCTGATCGGGTTCGTTCTGGCCTTGCCCGCAGCCGCGGTGTCGCTGGACGCCACGCCTGTCGCCGGGGCGACGTTCTGGTGGCTCCTCGTGTCCGGCGCGGGAAACCTGGTGGGACTCCTCTCCGAATACGCCGGTCTCCGGATCGGCAAGGTCGGCATCGTCGCGCCGATCGCCTCGACCGAAGGTGCCATCGCTGCCGTCATCGCCGGGGTGGCCGGCGAGCGGATCGCTCCGGGCGCGGGGGTGGTGCTCGGCGTCATCGCTGTGGGCGTCGTCCTGGCCGGGATCGCTCCCGGCGACCCCGAAGGATCCGAAGGAAGCCGGCGCGGCGGCCGGGCCACCGTGTACGCGGTCGTCGCGGCGGTCACCTTCGGAGTGAGCCTGTACGCGGCGGGACGCGTGAGCCGCGACGTCCCCCTGGGGATCATCGTGCTCCCCGCCCGGCTGATGGGAGTGGTGGTGCTGGCGGCCCCGCTGGCGGTCACCCGCAAGCTCCGGCTGACCCGGCGGGCGCTTCCGCTCGTCCTCGTCTCCGGCATATGCGAGATCGGAGGTCTCGCTTCCTTCTCTGTGGGGGCGCGGCACGGGATCGCTGTGAGCGCCGTGCTCGGGTCGCAGTTCGCCGCGCTTGCCGCGCTGGCCGCGTTCGTGCTGTTCCGCGAGCGGCTGGGGCGGATCCAGCTGGCCGGCGTGGCGGCCATCGTGGCCGGTGTCTCGCTGCTCACCGCGATCCGGGCTTGATCTGGGGGGCGCCCGTCGAACATGGACCGGCGGTTCCTTGACACGACCTGGGGCCACCCATACCGTCAGTTGTTGGTGGACCATCTCTCGGCTCAGGGGGAAGTCGAACAGCGAAGGCGGGCGTTCTGGGAACGGACTGCCACATCGCCCGGTGGACCCGCGGGGCTGCCCGAACCCGTCGACGCGGTTCCCGATGATGCCTCCCGCGTGTCGCGGAACGGCCAGAGGCGAGGCGCGCCGGGCAAGCCACAGGGCGCCCTTGGTGAGTTCGTGGCGCGGCCCCGCCGCCACGGGCGGTCGATTCCCGCGTGGGCCATCCCCATCGTCGTCGTGCTGCTCCTGGCTGCGGGAGCCGCCGCCGGCTACGTGGTGGAAGGCGCACGTGTCCACGGCACCCAGGTCCAGCTTGCCGCGGTCTCCGGCCGGCTCGCCGCCGCCAACCGCTCCGCCGTGACGCTTCGCTCGGAGCTGAGCGACCTTCAAGACCGATCGAGCGCGCAGTCCACCCAGCTGGCACGGGTCAATGCGCAAGCCAAGGCGTCCGCTGCTCAGGTCAAGGCGCTGAAGGCCGCCTTGGCCTCCGCTCTCGCCTCGTGCCCCCAGGCCAGCAACGCCCTCGACCAGTTGCCTTCGCTCTCCGCCCAGCTGGAGAGCGACCTCACCGTGGCAACGGGTGCCATCGGCGCCGGGAACGCCACCGGTGGCGCGAGCGACGTTTCGCTGGCCGCCGGAGTCCTCTCGCAGATGAACACCGCGATGGGCGACGCCCAATCGGCCCTGGCATCCTGCATCTCGGATCTGAACCCCCCGTAGAACCATCGCCCAGGCCACCAACGGAAGCCGCCCGGGCGGCCGGGTCTTCGTCGTACAGCAGCAAGGGGCGGGACGGTTGCTGGGCTTCGGGTCGGCCATGTCGGTGCTGAGTGTTCCCGCCCGTCGCCTTTCGCACCCGGGATTGCCCGCGAAAACTCGGGTCCCGGGCTCGGAGCTATGCTCCGGGGGTCCGCTTCCCCGTGGCCCGGGAGCCCGAGCCCTCCAGGAGGCGGTGGGCGACCTCGGCCACACCGGCGATCCGTCCGCGGTCCTCACCAGCGTGACCGGGCGGGTCTACATGTTCGACGCCGAAGGGCACCTTCAGAGCGGGTGGCCGAAGACCCTGGATCTGGGCGTTGCCAAGCCCCCCATCCCGCGACCCACCCTCCGTACACCCGCCTGCCGGTGCAGGGAGCCGTGGCCGGCCCCGTCCTGTTCCCGTTGGAGGGCGGCCAGACGCTCGACGTGATCCAGGCAGGCTGGGACGGTTACCTGTACGTATGGCGGCCGGACGGCACCGAGGCGCCCGGCTGGCCGGTCAAGCCCGAGGCGCCGAACGAGCCGCTTCCACCGAACTACGTCCTGATCGACGACCAGATGCTCGACTCGACGCCCGCGGTAGGCCTTCCTGCACGGTCGCCTCCAGCCGCCCCACCTCGTCGAAAGAGTTCAGTACATGGAGACCCAGGGCGGGGGCCTTCAGCCTGGGGCCGTCGGTTTTGTGTACGCCTACGACGCAACCGGGGCGGCCGTTCCCGGTTGGCCGGTGAAGATGCCGGGGACCGTTGAGTACTACGGTTCGGCACAAGAGTTCATCACCGAGGGGGACTCTTCGGCGGCCCCGGCGGACCTGTCGGGAACCGGCGCCGGCCCGATAGCGTGGCCCTGGGGCCGGTGCTGTCGCCGCCGTACCTGATCGACGGCACCGGTCAGATCGTCTCGAAGTACGGGGCCGCAGCGTCGTGGCCGCCGATGTCGGCACAGGACGTCCCCGTGGCGTTCACCACCTCGGGGGCGTTCGGAAAGGTCGGTGGGGTGCTGTCCTTCGCCCAGGCCGAGACGGGATCGACCTCCCTGGCCGAGGCGCTCCTGCAACCCGAGAGCGGCAAGGCAATCAACGAATACGAGGCGGTCTACCCCGCGACGGGCGACGACGCCCGCCCCGGGTTCCCAGCCGTTTCGCCAGGGCATCGATTTCCTGGGCGAACCCGTGATCGCCGACGTCACCGGGGACGGCCAGGCGGACGTGGTGGACGGGGGAGACTCCAACGCCATGCACGCCTACGACTCCCTCGGCTCGGAACCCCCGGGCTTCCCGAAGTGGACTCCTGGATGGACGCTGTCCTCACCCGCTATCGGAGATCTGTTGAGCTCGGGAAGGACGGACCTGGTCACGGTGACCCGGGAGGGATACCTGTTCGCATGGCGCACCCTCGGCGAAGCGTCGGCCAATGCGGAGTGGTGGCGGGCTCAGCACGACGAATGGAACAGCGGGAACTACGGGATCGAGACGAGGCCGCCCGGCGTGGTTCGCGCCGCATCCTGGGCCCCCGGCGATGAAACGCTGAGCTTCCTCGCCCCTGGCCAGAGGTGGTACTCGGGCCCCGCTCCGACCTACCTGCTCACCTCTTTTGCCGGAAGGGACCACGCTCACCATCAAGGGATCCGCGGGGGCGGGCTCGATCCAGGAGATCGCGATCCCGGTGGGGACCCAGAGCATCCGGATCCAGGCCGCCAACACCGGCGGTCTCCTGGGAGGAGCAGTCTCTCTTCCGGGCTAGCTGCGGGATCTTCGAGTTCGCGGGGGGCGGTCTGGACCCACCCCTACCCTGAGTGGCGGACGCGGAATCGCGACGTTCGACCGATTGATCCGTGGTCAGCTTGAGCTAGCCTTTGCTGGTACGAAACGGCTAGCTCCCTGGTCACGGAGGATGCATTGGGTTCCTGGTCGAAGCCGCACACCGAGATGGAACGGAGGCCTCCTTGGCTGTCCGACCGGCCCTCCCCGGCCGTGCTGGTCACGCTGGAGGACCTGGATCCCGAGGGCAAGGCCGTCCTGGTCAGGGTGGGGGAGGACGAAGCGCTGGCGGTCTGGCTTCGCGAGGACGCCTGAGCACCCTCGCGGAGCGTGTCCAACCCGTTCCTTCAGCAGCCGTGCCCGCTACTCGACGACCCAGTCCCCGGCCGAGGTGGTGTCGGGCGTCGGAAGCGGATGCGATCGACACGCGTCGAGCAGGTACGGGTACGCGTCGACGGCCGCCCCCCCGCCTGGATGCCATTCGAAGTGGTCATGGGTGGAGGCGCCGATGGCGTCGCCGGAGTTCCCCACGTACCCGATCACCGTCCCAGCCCTGACCTTCCCAAGGTGTCCCAGGGCCGTCAGGTGGGCGTTGTAGACGAATCCCTTCGGTCCGAACACCCGAACAGCCAGTCCTCCGGCCCAGTTGGTCGACGCCTCCGCCCGCCCGTCGAAAGGGGCCCGGATGGGCGTTCCACGGGAAGCGAAGATGTCGATGCCCTGGTGGTAGTGGAACCCCCCGCCGTACCGAGGCGCCCCGAAGTCGTCGTAATAGTGACGGGGCGGATCGACCGGGCACAGCCAGAGTGGTCCCTTGTGGGGTGGAAGGGGGGCCCTGAGTGCCGGTGCGACGGGTCGGTCGACGAGGAGGGACCCGTCCCGAACTGACACCGGACGTGTCGCAGGGGCGGAGAGCGCCGCAGCCGCGATTGTGGCGATCACTGCGAGGAGAAGAACCCCCGCCGGGAGATGGGCGCGGCGGGGAACGCGCATGTGATTGATGGCTTTCATGACGAATCCTAGGTAGCGAGCCTGCACAGGCTACCAGACAGCAAGGCAGGCGACATCCGGGCCACCCCGGCGGACGGAACGGAGGCGTTCAAGCGCTCTCCCGAACGCGCCGATTCATGAAGGGTTCGCGGCTTGCGAGCCGTGTGTCGTGGCTTCGACCGAACGGAAACGGGCATATGCGGAGAGTCCTCGATCTTCCAAGCGGAAGAGGAAAGTTCGCCCTGGCCGGCGCCGTCCTGCTCACGGCACTGGTCGGGTGGGCCGATCACGTCTCCGCAGTGGGGGCCTCTCTCCTGCTCCTCTATGTCCTGGCTGTGGCCGGGGCCGCCTGGTACTCGGGGCGGGCAGCCGGCCTGTTCGTATGCTTCCTGGCCTCGGCGGTCGCCATGTGGCGAGACGTGGTAGCGGCCGGAGCCGCAACCAACGCCCCGGTCACGTACTGGAACGGGGGGATGCGTTTCCTTCTGCTCCTGCTGGCGTGCCTGGTGCTGGTTCGTCTGAGGGACTCGTTGGAGACCCAGCGCCGGTTGGCCCGAAGTGACCCGCTCACCGGTTTGCTGAACTCGAATGCCTTCGAGTTGGCCGCGGACCAGGAGTTTCAGCGGGCCCGGCGGTACGGCCGTCCGCTCACGGCTGCCCACATCGACCTGGATGGCTTCAAGCACGTCAACGCCGATTTCGGCCACACCGTGGGTGACCGAGCCCTCCGGATGGTGGCCGACCTCATCCGCACCAACCTCCGCCGCACGGACCTGGTCGGCCGGCTGGGCGGGGACGAGTTCGGGGTCATCCTCCCCGAGACCGAGCCTCACGAGGCCGGGTGGGTGTTCGATCGCCTCCAGCACCAGTTCGCGCACTCTATGGAGGTCTACGGGTGGCCCGTGACATTCAGCGTCGGGCTGGCCGGATGCTCGCCCGGCGTGGATTCCCTGGAGGAGCTGTTCCGTCGCGCCGAGGGCTTGATGTCCGACGCCAAGCGGGGCGGCGGCAACCGGATCGAACGCGAACGGTCCTTCGCCGAAGCCTGATCCAGCCGAAGCCTGATCCATTCTCGACCTGGGTAAAGACGACCGGCGGCGGGGCGACCGCCCTGCCCGCGCTGGGAACAGATGCCCCGGGAGGAGGATGGACCAGTGGACGTCACGGCGATGGGGAAGCAAGGACTGACCGGATGGCGCGGCAAGGTCGGCTCGAAGGTGGCGGAGCCGGTGGCGGCCCGGACGTCGCTGTCTCAGGAACAGGTGGAAGCGCTGATCGGGGGGGTGTTCTTGCTGTTGTCCCTCTGGCAGTTCATCAAGCTCTTCCGGCGGGTGTTCCAGGCGGGCATGTCCGGCGAGGTCCAGGAGTAGCACCGCCCGCCTTGGAGCCGAGCCCTCGATCGCCAAAAACCTCTCCAGTGGCCTCGGTGTGCTGCCGAGATTTGAGAGGTGCAGCGCTGGTTCCTTTCGATCCGCGTCATCGTGGCGGCGACGGCCGTTGCCCTTCTGATCCTGGGAAGCAGTCCCGAGGTATGGGGCGGCGAGACTCCCGTCGGTACCGTCACGACCCGGCCGGCCCGGACCGCGGGGCCGGCTGCGACGTCCATGCCGTCGCTCTTCGGGGCTTCGGACCCGGCCTGGTCCGCCGACTCGCGCGGCCCGCGAGCCGAGGTTCCTCCCGTTCGGGCGGTCCGGCCGGGACCGGCTCCGGTCAAGTTCTTGCTGGTCAGGATCACGCACTCGCTGCCGATCATGTCGAGCCCGGGCGGAGGACATGAGATCGGCGTGATGCCGACGGTTTCGAAGTACTACCACGTGCCGCTCGTCGCCTGGGTGGTGTCGCGGTCGGCCGACGGCCTGTTCGGGCAGGTGCCTATGCCCTACAGTGGCAGCGCCGCGCTCGGCTGGATCTCGCTCCGGAACCTCCCTCGCTCGTGCACCTCGATCAGCGTGGTGGCGGACCTGTCTCGGCACGAGCTCACCGTCCGGCAGGGTGCCAAGGTCCTGTTCCGGACGCCTGCCGCCACGGGAGCGGCGTGGTCACCCACTCCGGTCGGCCACTTCTTCGTCACCGACCGGGTGCCATTCTCTCCAGGCAGCGCCCTCGGAGCATTCGCCTTCGGGCTCTCGGGTATCCAGCCACACCTTCCACCTGGGTGGAGCGCGGGGAACCAGCTGGCCATCCACGGCACGAGCAATCCCGCATCGATCGGGACCTCGGCAAGTGCAGGTTGCCTCCGGATCGGCGCGGCGCCCCTGATGCGGCTGGAGTCGATGCTGTCGCCGGGAACCCCGGTGCTCATCCAGTCCTGACAGGAACCGCCCGGGAAGCCGGGCACAACTTCTTCCCGATCAAGCTGGTTCGTCGGAAGGCTGCCCGTGTTGCTTCTCGACGCCGGCCAGGAATTCCGGCATGGCCCTGTCGAGCCACCCTCCGCTGGCGTGCAGGGGCCTGATGAGGCCGCAGTGGAGGCGGGGACGCGAGGCGAACGTTGGGGGATGGTCCTGGCAGCCACAGCAGCCGGAGCGCTTCGTACCTGGCGGTGGCGGATCTCGACCGGACGGGCCATCGGCTCGGGTGCGGGTCGAGCCACTGGCGGGGGAGTGGCCCGCGGCACGGGCCGGGGCACGGGTCGAGGTTCCGGCCGGATGGCCGGCCTCGATAGGCCCCTCGCTCGGGCCAACTCGGCTTCCAGCTGGCGAGCGATGATCCCTCGTTCGGCCAGTTCGGTCTCGAGCCGCGAGATCCGCATCATCTGCCGCGTCAAGTCCTCTCGCAGCGCGCCCAGCCGGGCGTTCCGGTCGGCCAGCCCCCTGGCAAGTTCATCGCTCCGGGCGGCGCGCTCCCTGAGGTCGCGAGCCTCCACGTCGAGCTGCCGTTGCCGGGCCAGGCTCCTGTCGAGCTGCGCCTCCAGCTCGCCCAGGCGGAGCTGCTGTTTCGCGTGAAGCTGCTCGGTCCACTCGACCTCGCGGCGAAGGTCTGACAGTTCTCCCTCCACCGCGGCCAGGCGGGAGGCCTTCTGGGCGATCTCCTGTTCGAGGGCGTCGACGGTTGCGGCCAGTTGCCGGAGATCGTGCAACTCGGCCGCCACCGAATCGGTCGC
>DHWM01000026.1 GCA_002413185.1 Actinobacteria bacterium UBA5182 | reverse complement strand
CGTCGATGAACACGATGGCCGGAGAGTTTCCCTTGGCCTGCTCGAACAGGTCCCTGACCCGTGCCGCTCCCACCCCGACGAACATCTCGACGAAGTCCGAGCCGCTGATCGAGTAGAACGGCACCCCGGCCTCTCCGGCCACGGCCCTGGCCAGGAGCGTCTTCCCGGTCCCGGGCGGGCCGTACAGCAGGATGCCCTTGGGCACCTCCGCTCCCATGACCTGGAACTTGGCCGGGTTCTCCAGGAACTCCTTGACCTCCTGGAGCTCCTCCACCGCCTCTTCCACGCCGGCCACGTCGGCGAACGTGGTCTTCGGCTGGTCCTTGCTGACCAGCTTGGCCTTCGCCTTGGCGAAGGACATGACGCGGGCTCCCCCCTGCATGTGGTTCATCAGGTACACCAGGAGCAGGCCGAGCAGGGCCACCGGGAGCACGATGTTGATGAGCGCGGCGAACAGGAGCGAGCTCTTCTGGGCGTCGGTGTGGAAGTCGGGGCGGTTGGGAGCCCGCAGGACGTCGGTGCTCAACCGCTCCTCGAACTGAGCGGGAAACGTGGTCTCGTAGTTCGTGTGGTCGGTGAGCTGGCCGACGACCTTCTGATCACGCTCGAGGAAGGTGACGGTGGCCACCCGCCCCGCGCTGAGGTTCCTTTCGAACGTCGGCAGGCTGAGCTTCTCCGGCTGAGGCCCATGGAGGGCGAAGCTCAAGAAGATCCATAGCCCGAGCAGCACCACGAACAGATACAGGACGGGGCCGCGGAAGATTCGCCGGATGGGGAAATCCTGCCTGTTCGTTCCGAAGCTCCTTTCGGGTGCCGGGCAGGCCGGCAGGAGGGGGCCGGACCCTCGCTCGGACTGGTTTCGGATGGTAGCACAGGGGTCCGACAGCGCCCTGACCAGGGACGAAGAGCGGGGCCGGCCAGGCGGACCCCGCTACCGGATGCCCGAGTCCACCTCGATGTCCAGCGGCGTGAACGCCCCCGCCGCCACCCGCACCGTCACCGGCTTGGCCGCCTGGAAGTTCGAACCGGACCGCTTGGCCGTGACGACGTAGGTGCCGGGAGAGAGGGAGATGCGGTAGCCACCATCAGGGCCCGACCGCCCGGTCGCCGCGAGCTTTCCAGACGGATCGGTGACGGAGATGTCCGCCGCGATGGGCTCGTCCGGACACGGGCTCCCGACCCGTTGGACCGGGCACAGCGGCCCCAGGAGCACGGTCCCCTGGATGCCCGAGGTCCCGCCGGGCGGTTGGCCCGTCGTCGCACCTCCGCAGGCGACGCCAAGGGCGACAAGAATGAGGAGGGCGAAGGCAAACGTTCGCGTCATGACACCTTTGACGGGCCCGCGGGCCCCTGGGTTCCTGGGCCCACGCGGGGTGGATCGCTCAGGACACCGCGTCCCGGTAGACCTCCGGCCGGAGGGTCCCCACGAAGGGCAGGTTCCGGAACCGCTCCCCGTAGTCGAGGCCGTACCCCACCACGAACACCGGCGGGATCTCGAACGCCCGGTACTTGATGTCGAGCGGTACCTGCTGCACCCCCGTCTTCTGAAGCAGTGCGCACACCTCCAGGCTCGAGGGCTTTCGGGTCCGGAGGTTCTTCATCAGGTAGCTGAGCGTCAGGCCCGAGTCGATGATGTCCTCCACCAGGAGCACGTCCCGGCCGTGGATCTCGTGGTCGAGGTCCTTCAGGATCCGAACCACCCCTGAGGTGTGGGTGGCCGCCCCGTAGGACGACACCGCCATGAAGTCGAACTCGAGCGGGAGCCGGACGTGCCTGGACAGGTCGGCCATCATCACGAAGGCCCCCTTCAGCACCCCGACCAGCAGGAGGTCCCGGCCCGCGTAGTCCTCGCTGATGCGCTGGCCGAGCTCTTCGATCTTCCCCTGGATCTGCTCGTGCGTGATCAGGACCGATTCGATGTCGTTCTGGTAGGCGCCCACGGAAGCGGAAAGTGTAGAGACCGCCGACCGCGAGGGCGAACTCGCCGCGTCGGGCCGTTCGTCGAAGGAAATGGCCACCGGATCCTCCCTCCCTCGGTCCTCGGAGTCGTCCTCGCCGGCAGGCCACAGCGTTTCATCGACCGAGGGAAGGGCGAGAGAGGCGAACATACCCCCTCTCCCTGGACGCCTTCAAGCCGCCGGGGAGCGAAATCCTCCGTTCTTGGCGACCCGCTCGCCCGGCGCCCATCGCCACCACCGCTTCGACGTGTCCCGCGTCCGCCAGGATGCCCAGGTCGAACAGGACCCGGCGGACCACACGGCCGGCGATCGAAGGGGGGAGCGCCGAGAGTTCGGCGCCATCGAGGAGGACGGACCCGTTCCCGCCCGCGAAGACGACTCGCGGCGCGGCCTCCTCCGCCATTCGCTCCAGGAGCTCGGCGTCCTGCCGGAGCAGGGCCGCCGTCCTGACGATGGTGGACCGCACGCCTCTGCCCAGCCGCTCCTCCAGCAGCGGGAGGACGTCCCGGCGCAGAGCAGCCCGCATGAAGGAGGGGTCCTCGTTCATGGGATCGCGCCGTGGACGAAGGCCCAGCGAGCGGCAGAACCCTTCGGTCTCCTGGCGGGTGACCTCGAGGAGCGGACGGACGATGGGCCGGCTCACCGGAGCCATGGCCGACATCGCCCCCAGCCCGCCCCCCCGGAGCAGGGCCAGCAGGACCGTCTCCGCCTGGTCGTCGGCGGTGTGCCCCACCGCGGCGACGCCGCCGCCCAACTCTTCGAGCACGGCCCGGAGGGCTTCGTACCGGACGGTTCTGGACCACGCCTCGACCGACTCACCTCGCCCCGGCGACGTCGACGCCTCCCGCAGGACGAACGGGACCCCCAGTCGCGACGCTTGCGCTCGGACGTAGGACGCGTCGCCCTTCGACTCCTCTCGCAGGCGGTGATCGAAGTGGAAGCACACCACGTGGATCCGGAGCAGCCGTCGCAGCCTGACCAGGGAATGCAGGAGGCACAGCGAGTCCGGCCCCCCCGACACCGCCGCCACGACGCGGACGCCTGGCTCGAACATCCCGTGGCGCCTGGCGGTCGACGTCATCCTCTCGAGGACGCGGGCGACCGGAGGGGGCCGGCGAAGGACGGGGCCCTGCGCCGGGCGGGGCATCGGCTATCCCGCCGCTACCCTGGCCACCCATGCTTCGGGCCGGGCGATCTCCTCCATGGTGGGCAGCATGGGGGGGCCATCCCACACGCGGTTGAACCGGTCCATGCCGACGCGATCGACCACGGTGGAGACGAAGTGCTCGCCCAGGTCGTACTGGCGCGCCTTCACGTCGAACCCGATGACCTTCTGGAAGGCGTGTTCGATCCCCCGCTTGTTGCGCCGCTCGTGGAGCGTTCGGTGGAAGGCCCCGGCCGCTGGCACGTGCTCGCGCGACACCGAGTTCATCACGTAGGTGGCGTGGCCCTCCAGGAGCGACATCATCGACTGCATCCGCCGGACGATCTCGCGCTGGTCATCCGACATGAGCAGGAAGATCCATCCGAAACCCCGGTACTCAGCGCGGTTCGTTCGGACCTCTTCCACGGCTCGCTTCAGCCGTTCGGCGAGCCACTTCGGGTCGACCTCGACGGAGTTCAGGTAGGACTCGACCATCCCGGAGAGATACCCCCGCAGCCAGGGGGCTCCCCCGAATTGGAGCCGGTGGTCCACCTCGTGCAGGGCCAGCCACAGGCGGAACTCCCCCGGCGGGAACCCGAACTTCCGCTCCATGCCGGCCACGTTCGGACCGACCAGGTACAGCAGACCGTCGTCGTCCGGCGGCAGGAACACGTCGTACTGGCCGAGGACGCGGCGTCCCAGATAACCCAGGAGGCCGCCGATCTGGGCGCCCAGGACGTGCCGGCGGACCGGGGCCATGCGGCCATCCGGCCGGGCGTTCAGGATTCTCTCGGCCAGAGGATCAAGGATCCGTTCGAACGTCCGGAGGTTCGCCTGGAGCCATTGCCGCCGGCTCATCACCCACGGCCTCGACCGGTAGGTGCCGGGCGCGAGCCCGGTGAAGGACCCCACGACCGACTCGGCCCGCGGGACGATCTCGGCGAAGTCCTCGAACAGCCGGGCCCGGTCGATCGCGGAGAGCTGCGGGCCCTGGCCTGCCACTTGCCCTCCCACGCGGAGGGCGGTGCTCCAATCGACGAGCTGGTCGGCTGCGAACGTCACGACTTCCATTCTCCCCGACGTTCGCGGAAATCGGAGGGGTGGCTTCGGGTGGTCGGCGGGCCGGCCATCGCGAAACTCGTCAGCTTTGGGACTTCTTGCGGGCGGCCACGACGGCGGCGGCCCGGGCGCGGCCCTCGGCCACACGCCGGTCCACGCCCTTGTCGAGCTGCTCCTGGAGGGCCCGATCGAACGTCGCCTGGTCAAGCCGCCCGGCGGCCTCGCTCGACGTCGTCGCGGCGGGTTTGGGTTGGGCCGCCGGCGCGGGCTCCTCTGCGGGTTTGGGTTGGGCCGCCGGCGCGGGCTCCTCTGCGGGTGCACCCACCTCAGCCGGAGTCTTGGCCGAGGGACGAGGCTCCGGCGCGGCCGCCTCGGCCTCACCGACCGCGTCGGCCTGGACCGCCGGCTCGCTCTGGGGACCCGCGGTGGGCCTGGCTGTGACCTCGGCGGCCGCGGCCTCTCCCTCGCTGGGGGCCTCGTCCGCGGCGCCCGCCTCTCCCTCGGTCGCAGGCTGTTCCGCTGTTTCGG
Organism: Actinobacteria bacterium UBA5182; assembly: GCA_002413185.1. Lineage (GTDB taxonomy): Bacteria > Actinomycetota > UBA4738 > UBA4738 > UBA4738 > UBA5182. Next base: position 42 of record DHWM01000026.1, on the reverse strand, counting down.
TTGCCGACGGGGGCGCCGACTCGGCGGGAGCCTTCTCGGCGG
>DHWM01000171.1:9340-9655 GCA_002413185.1 Actinobacteria bacterium UBA5182 | reverse complement strand
GCCGGAGTCTCCCGCTTCGCCGAAGTGGACGTCGGGCAGGTCCGAGCGCTCCTCGGTCAGCACCGCCTTCACCCCGAACGCCGCCCAGCCCGGCGGCGTCATGGCGTTCAGCGCGTCGTACGTCCCCTGGAGCTCGGGTGTCCCCACGACCACCCGCTCCAGCCTGGCCCACAGCGCGGGATCGATGGCGTCGACGGCTCGCTGCTGCACCGCTCGGCCCTCGCGCATCGCCCCGGCCAGCCTCGACAGAACGGCCGGCTCCAACCCTGGCACCAGCGTGGCCAGCGTGGCGGGCGTGCTGGCCAGTCCGCGGTA
>DHWM01000171.1:3055-9227 GCA_002413185.1 Actinobacteria bacterium UBA5182 | reverse complement strand
TCGCGCATCGCCCCGGCCAGCCTCGACAGAACGGCCGGCTCCAACCCTGGCACCAGCGTGGCCAGCGTGGCGGCCGTCCGCCGGGCCAGGGCGTCCATCTTGCCCTTGAGGTCGTTCCGGAACTCCTCCGAGCGCTTGGCCAGCCGGCCGAACAGGTGCTGCTCGCCGAGGTCGTCGGTCACCCGGATCTGGTACAGCTCGGCGTCCCATTCGACTCCCTCGATGAACGAATAGGGCAGGCCCCACATCAGTCCCCGCTCCGGGATCACCACCAGCAGGTCGTCGAACAGCCGGAGCTCCGCCGGCACCGGTCCCTCGACCCCGCCGAACACGAACGCCGCGTATGCCTTGGAAGAGCCGACCCCCGTCAGCAGGAGGTCGTGCTGGAGACGATCCCGTCGCCGCTTCGTCACCTCGGCCAGGATCTGGCCGTAGGCCTTCCCGAACATCGAAAGGTCGTATCGGCGCTCCCTCCAGTCGGTCAGGCGCATGGTGTAGTCGTCGTCGAAGAGGTCGTCGATGTCGGCGTAGGCGAGCTCCACCGGCTCGCCGCCCTCGGGAACGATCGACAGCGAGAGCTCGCCGGGCTCCACCGTCGCCGGGACCGGGGCGCCCGCGCCGCCGCGCGGGCCGATGGTGACCCGACCCTGGTAGGTGGTCAGGCGAACTTCTCCCCGCACTCCGGGCAGAACTTCGACCCTCGGGGCGACTCCGCCCCGCACTTCGCGCACGCTACCGGAGCGGTGAGGGCCTGGCCACAGCTGGCGCAGAACTTCCCCGACGGGGGCGCCTCCGCCCCGCAGCTCGGACACAGCGTCATCTGCTTGCGCTCCAGGTTGAGGTCGCCCGTCCAGTCGACCCGCTTGGTCTTGTCGCGGACCTGCTCCAGCCGGGCGTCGGACTGGGCCGCGGCGATCTCGCCCTCCAGCTTCGGGGCGTCCTGCACGCACATGTTGAATTCCTCGTTCCAGCAGATCTCCTTGCACACCCACTGTCCGCACCGGTGGCACTGGTTGAACAGCGGGGTGACGTCCTGGATGGCCTCCCGAAGGGCCTTGTCCTTGGCGGGGGAGTTCGTCGAGTCCTGGAGGTAGCCGGCGGACCATCCGATCTCGTTCAGCTTCCCTCCGAACACTCCCCCCAGGGCCCGAGCGGCCTTGCCGCCCATGCCGAGGGCGGATGCCTTGAACGCGGACTTGTAGCCGTTGCCGCACCGCTCGCAGAAGAACTCGAACTGGTACCCGGACTCCGACGAGTGATCCTGGTAGTTGTCGGTGAACGGGATGGGGGTCGATGGCACCGTTGACGCCTCCTCGTTGGTCGTGCCGCTGCCGACGTGGCGGGGACTGTCGAACCGGGCCAACTATAGGACAGCGACGGCGTCAGGCGGAAGGGCCTCCACCGAAGTTCCGCCGGTCGTTCGACGCGGCCAGCCGTGACAGCCCGACCATCGTCAGGACCACGATGGCCGTGGCCACCGCCGCCACCGCGCCGATGCGCTCGGACAGCGTCCGGACCAGCGAGAAGCACACTTCGTCGGCGCCGCTCTGCCCGGAACCGGAGCACGAGCCGATGCTGGAGGCTGCGGCCAGCGCCGTCACCGCGGCGCCGACGGTCACCGCGAGCAGGACCACCCGGACCCACAGGGGCTGCCGGTGAGCGCTCGCACCGGCCCGCATGTCGTCTCGGCCCTTACTTCTCGAACGGATGCTCGGGTGTGAGGGTCCTGACCTCGACAGGGCTCGCGGCGCTCGCGAACTTCTCCGCGTCGCTCGGCGTGCCCACCACGAAGCCGTAGTGCATGGGCACGGCCAGCGCCGGCCGGATGGTCTTCACCAGGTCGGCCGCCTCCTCCGCCTCCATGGTGTAGGTCCCTCCGATCGGGACCATCGCCACGTCGGCCTTGATGGCGTCGAGCTCCGGGGCGTGGTCGGTGTCCCCCGCGTGGTAATAGGAATGGCCTCCCAGCGTCATGACGTACCCGACCCACTTGTTCGACTTCGGGTGCGCCTCCAGCCGGGCCTCGTTCACGTTGTAGGCGTGGACCACTTCGGCGGAGAGTCCCCCGGCCTGGATCGAGTCGCCGGGCTGGACCGGCGTGACGTCTCCCGACAGCTCGTTCGCCACATCGTGCGGGGCGAAGACCTTCGTGTGGCTCTTGCGGATGCGTTCGATGTCCTCCATGGAGAAGTGGTCGGAGTGGGCATGGGTGATCAGCAGCACGTCCGCCGGTTCCTCGACGGTCAGCCCCCAGGGGTCGATGTAGACGTTCACCCCGTCGCCCCGCCACAGGAAGGCCGATTGCTTGAACCAGGTGAACCGATCGAGCATGGATCCTCCTTCGGACGTGGAGGGGAACGCGCCGCCCGAAGCGTACCCACACGCCCGCGGGTCGAACAAACCCCACGGCTCCGGTGGCCGGGCCGCGCCGGCGGGGTCGCTTGGTACTCTCGGGCACCGGTATGGATGCTCCGGAGAACCGCGGTGCTCTCGGACCTCGAAAGCGGGGCGCGGCGTTCTCGCTCCTCAAGCGGAACAGGGACTTCCGGCTGCTGTTCATGGCCCAGGTGGTCTCCTTCGCCGGCGACTGGTTCCTGTTCGTGGCGCTGGCGGGCCTGGTGTTCTCGTTGACCCATTCGCCGGCGCTGGTCGCGGCGGTGTACGCCTCGCTGACCGTCCCGTTCGCGGTGTTCACCTTCGTGGGCGGCCCCCTGGCGGACCGGCTCAACCGGCAGATGCTGATGATCGCCGCCGACGTGATCCGAGGACTGCTGTGCCTGGGGTTCTTCCTGATCCGCAACCCCTCGCAGGTCTGGATGGTGTACGTGCTGGCTGGGCTGGTCACGGCACTGGCCGCGGTGTTCGAGCCGGCGTCCATGGCGGCCGTGCCGAACCTGGTCGACCGGGAGGACCTGGCCACGGCGAACATCATGGCCGGGGCGACGTGGGGGACGATGCTCGCCGTCGGGTCGGCCGTCGGCGGGCTGGTGGTGGCTGCGTTCGGACGTGGCGCGGGCTATGCGGGCGACGCTGTGTCGTTCCTGTTCTCCGCGTCGCTGGTCATGCAGATCCACCGGCCGTTCTCCGAACCTCGCGAGCCGCACCACGAGCACCCCGGGATGTTCCGGGCAACCAGGGAAGCGGTGCAGTACGCCCGGAAGGACAGCCGCGTCCTGGCCCTCCTCACCGTGAAGGGGGGGTTCGGGCTGGGCGGAGGGGTGGTGGCGCTCCTGCCGGTCCTGGCCTTCACGGTGTTCAAGGCGGGCGATCGGGGGACGGGGATCCTGTACGCGTTCCGAGGCTTCGGAGTGTTCATCGGCCCCTTCCTGGTCCGGCGGTGGATCGACGACGACGACCTCACCGCGCTGTTCTGGGCGATCTCGGGCGCCTTCGTCGTGTACGGCCTGTCCTATGTGTTCGTTCCGTGGATGCCGACCATCTACCTGGCCGGGCTGTTCGTGTTCGTGGGGCACTTCGGCGGGGGCGCCCAGTGGACGCTCTCGTCCTACGGCCTCCAGATCATCGTGCCCGACCACATCCGGGGACGGATCTTCGCCTTCGACGAAGGGTTCATCACGCTGACGCTGGCGGTCTCGGCCACGGTGGCCGGGCTCATCTCCGAGGTGGTCGACGTGCGGATCGTGATGCTCGGCCTGGCCGGCATCACGCTCGCGTACAGCGTGGTGTGGACCGTCGCTACGCGGAAGGTCCGGCGGTCCCTCCGTCCGGCGGTGGCGGAGGCGGCGGAGGCGGAGGCGGGGAGCCGGCCGGACCGGCCGGAGCCGCGGTGACGTCTCCCCCTCCGACGCCGAAGTCCACCCGAGGGACCTGACCCACCGCGGCCCGTTCGGTCTCCGGGATCTCGAAGAACTCCTCTTCCTTGAAGCCGAACTGGCGGGCCACGAAGGCCGACGGAAACGCCTGGACCCTCCGGTTGTAGCCCTGGACGTTCGCGTTGTAGAAGCGCCGGGCGGCCTGGATGCGATCCTCGGTGTTGGTCAGCTCGCCCTGGAGGGCTAGGAAGTTCTGGTTCGCCTTCAGCTCGGGGTAGTTCTCGGCCACGGCGAACAGCCGCCCCAGCGCGGCCACGAAGGGCCCCTCCGCCGCGGCCTGTTGCGCGGGAGAGCCTCCACTGGTGGCCGCGGCAGCCGACCTGGTCCGGGCGACCTCTTCGAACACCTCCCGCTCGTGGGCGGCGTAGCCCTTCACCGTCTCCACCAGGTTGGGGATCAAGTCGTACCGGCGGCGGAGCTCGGTGTCGATGTTGGCGAAGGCGTTGCGGATGAGGTTGCGCTGGCTGACGAACCGGTTGTAGGACATCGCCAGGCCGATGCCGACGACGACGATGATCCCGAGCACGATCAGGACGCCAACCACGGCGCCGCTCGCAAGGATGGGGTGAACCGCGATCACGATGAGCTCCTTCCCTCCGGCTCCGGCGGAACCGGAATGGTCTCGGGCTTCGTTCCGTAGTCGTGCCAGACCAGGCTGGGGACGTGGTCGTGGAAGGCCTTGGCCGTCCCGAACAGCGGGACCAGCGCGGTGGGCTTCAGTCGGTGGCAGTACACCAGGAGGTTCTCGCCACGGCATTCGAACCCGAACGTCCCGCCGGTGGAGAGCAGCCACCGGATCATCCGGGCGTCAATCAGCTTGTAGGCGAACTGACGGTCCTCTGCCTTCACCTGGAACTCCCGGTTGAAGTCGTCGGATTCGAAGTCGAGGTCGTGGAACCCCAGGTGATCGGCGAGCTTGGTGAACAGGCTCTCCTTCTGGATCGAAACGTAGGGGAGCATGCCGTCGAGGTCGGCGATCACCACCGAGAAGTACTTGTAGGACTTCGAGGTTCGGCCGTTGGAATCCTTGGACTCCGTGTAGTACCAGTAGTCGGCCTCTCGCACCGGCATCGCCTGCCACGACCCGGACAGGACGTTCTCACAACCCCGCCCGTCTCCCATCCGGAGCAACCGGAAGTCGTGGTCGAGCAGCCCGAACGGGTCCTGTCGGGAGTATTCCATCTGATACTGAGCGGCGAAGGAAGCGAGGCCCTCCCGGCGCTGTTGCTTCCGGTAATAGGAGTACCACAGGATCAGGCCGATCCCGGCCACGATGGCGACGACCAGCAGGTATCCCACCCGGGCAGTATGACGGGGGCGGGGCCGCATCGAAAGGAGGAGCGATGGACCTGGAGGAGGCGCGACAGTTCCTGCGCCAGAACCACCGGACCGTCCTGGCCACCAGGCGGGAGAACGGCGAACCTCAGATGTCCCCGGTGCTGCTCGGAGTGGACGGGGAGGGGCGCGGCATCATCAGCTCCAGGCGGTCGCTGGCGAAGGTCAAGAACATCGAGCGCGATCCTCGGATCTGGGCCTGCGTCACGACGGACCGGTTCTTCGGGTCGTGGATCCTGGTGACCGGGAGGGCCTCGATCCTGCCCCTTCCCGAGGCCATGGAGCCGCTGGTCGACTACTACCGGCGCCTGGCCGGCGAGCACGAGAAGTGGGACGAATACCGGGCTCGGATGGAGCAGGAAGGGCGAGTGCTCATCCGGGTCGACCTGGAGTCGGCCACCAGGGGCGCCTAGGGTCCCACGCCCGCGGCAGGGGGCTGCATCAGCGATCCGACGTACTGTTGCTGCCATGCGGGCGCGGGATCTCGGGATCGCGATCGGCCACGGACGTCCCGGACCACACAACGGGATCACCGACGTGGCCGGGGTCCGGGTGGGTCACACCACGCTGATCGAGGGCGATGGACCGCTGGTCACCGGGACGGGGCCGGTCCGAACCGGCGTGACGATCATCCTTCCCCACGACCGGATCGGTGAGGAGCCGCTGTTCGCGGGGTGTCACCGCCTGAACGGCAACGGCGAGCTGACGGGCCTGGAGTGGATCCGGGAATCCGGGATGCTGACCACACCGGTGGCCATCACGAACACGCACAGCGTCGGCGTGGTCCGGGACGCCCTCATCGCCTATGAGGTCAGGACGCGGGACCCCGACGACGTCAGGTGGTCCCTCCCGGTGGTCGGGGAGACCTCGGATGGGCTGTTGAACGACATGAACGGCTTCCACGTCAAGCCCGAGCACGTGTTCGCCGCCATCGATTCGGCCTCTAAGGAGCCGGTGCCCGAAGGGAACGTGGGCGGGGGAACCGGCATGGTCTGCCACGAGTT
>DHWM01000171.1:1071-2901 GCA_002413185.1 Actinobacteria bacterium UBA5182 | reverse complement strand
CACGAGTTCAAGGGCGGCATCGGGACCTCCTCCCGGAAGGTCGCGGACGCCGCGGGAGGCTTCACCGTCGGCGTGCTGGTCCAGGCGAACTACGGCCGGCGTGATCGCCTTCGGGTCGACGGCGTCCCCGTCGGCGAGGCCATCCCGCTCTCCGAGATCCCCTCGCCCTACGACTCACCCGCCGCGGCCGGGTCCGGCTCGATCATCGCCGTGGTGGCCATCGACGCGCCGCTCCTTCCCAACCAGTGCGACCGGGTGGTGCAGCGGGTGAGCCTCGGTGTGGGGCGGATGGGGGGAGCGGGGGCCAACTCGAGTGGCGACATCTTCCTGTGTTTCTCCACCGCCAACCGGGGTCGCCTGGCAGTGCCCGAACGGGACCAAGGGCCCGTCACGACGACGGTGGACCGTCTGTCCGAAAGCTACATCACCGAGCTGTTCGAAGCGGTCATCGAGGCAACCGAAGAGGCGATCCTGAACGCCCTGGTCGCCGCTGAAACCATGACTGGCCGCGACGGCATCACCGCCCACGCGCTCCCCCATCAGCGCCTGGTCGAGCTGATGGCCGGGGCGAGCTCGACCTAGGTCGCCGAAGCTTTCCCCGGCAGCGCGTACTGGCGCAGGACCATGTGGGGGACGTGCCTGCGGAAGCCCGCCGCAACGACGGGCTCGAACGTGACGATCACTGGGACGAACCTGTTTCCGCCGTGCGGTGGGACCTGTTCGTTCTCCTTCGCGGTGTAGCTCGACGGCTTCTACGGAACCTTCGTCTCGTTCAGCCCGTTCTCCAATCCGCAGACCATCACCATGAAGGTCCCGGGGCAGCCGACGGACACCCAACAGGCGATGACCGGCCCGATCACGTTCACCGAATACGAGCTGGGGGCACCGCCACGATCGGGACGACGCTCAGCGACACGGTGTTCAAGGTCAAGCCCAAGATCACGTCGGTCAGCCCGAACCCGGCCTCGGTGGGGTCAACGGTGACGCTGACAGGGACGGCGTTCCTGGGGATCAAGAAGGTCCTGTTCACCACGTCGACCGGGACGGTGAAAGGCTCGGTGAGCTCGGGCTCGTATCTTCAGATCAAGGTGAAGGTCCCGAACGGAGCGATCAGTGGAAACATCAAGGTGACCACCACCGGGGGGAGCGCCACGATTCCCATCACGATCTCTTGAAGGTCAGCCCCTCGGGACCTCGATCGATCTCGACCGTGTCACCCTCCTGGATGTCGCCGGCCAGCAGCTTCATGGCCATGGCGTCCTGGACCTCTCGCTGGATGAGGCGCTTCAACGGCCTGGCTCCGTAGGCCGCGTCGTAGCCCTTCAGGGCAAGGTGCTCCCGCGCCGCGGGCGTGAGCTCGACCGTCAGCTTTCGGTCCGCCAGGCGCTGCTGGAGCACCCGGACCTGGATGTCCACGATCCCCGCGATCTCGTCCTTGCCCAGCGGGTGGAACACGATGACCTCGTCGATGCGGTTCAGGAACTCCGGCCGGAACGTCCCTCGGACCTCCTCCATCACCCGGTCGCGCTGCTCCCCCGGCGACAGGCCGGCCGCAAAGAAGAACTGCGAGCCGATGTTGGACGTCATCACCACCACGGCGTTGCGGAAGTCGACCGTCCGGCCCTGGCCGTCGGTGAGGCGGCCGTCGTCCAGGAGCTGCAGGAGGACGTTGAACGCGTCGGAGTGAGCTTTCTCGATCTCATCGAGCAGGACGACCGAATAGGGGCGGCGCCGGACCGCTTCGGTGAGCTGCCCGCCCTCCTCGTAGCCGACGTATCCGGGCGGCGCGCCGATCAGGCGTGACACGGTGTGGCGCTCCTGGTACTCGCT
>DHWM01000171.1:0-752 GCA_002413185.1 Actinobacteria bacterium UBA5182 | reverse complement strand
ATGTCGATCCGGATCATGGCCCGCTGGTCGTCGAACAGGAACTCGGCCAGCGCCCGGGCCAGCTCGGTCTTCCCCACCCCGGTGGGACCGAGGAACAGGAAGGACCCGATCGGCTTGTTCGGATCCGACAGGCCCGCCCGGGACCGCCGGATGGCGTTCGACACTGCGGTGACGGCCTCGTCCTGATCGACCATCCGTTCGTGGATGCCGTCCTCCATGTGGACGAGCTTCTGCACCTCCCCCTCCATCAACTTGGAGACGGGGATCCCCGTCCACTTTGCGACGACTTCGGCGACGTCCTCCTCGTCGACCTCCTCCTTCAGCATCTTGCGGTGGCGCTGGAGCTCGGTGAGAGCCCCGTTCGCTTCGTCCAGCTTGCGCTGAAGCTCGATCAGCCGGCCGTACCGGACCTCGGCGGCCCGCTCCAGGTCGCCCTGCCGTTCCGCCCGCTCCCCCTCCGCCCGGGCCGATTCGATCTCGGACTTGAGGGCACGGATGCGATCGATCGATTCCTTCTCCTGCTGCCAGTGCGCCCGCATCCCGGTGCCGCGCTCCTGGAGATCGGCCAGCTCCTGTTCGAGCTTCTGCAGCCGCTCCTTCGACGCGGGATCGGTCTCCTTCTTGAGCGCGGCCCGTTCGATCTCGAGCTGTTTGATGCGACGCTCCACTTCGTCGATCTCCACCGGCACCGAGTCGATCTCGATGCGGAGTCGCGATGCCGCCTCGTCGATGAGATCGATCGCCTTGTCCGG
>DHWM01000041.1:13299-19665 GCA_002413185.1 Actinobacteria bacterium UBA5182 | reverse complement strand
CGCTGAGCCCGGCCGCCGGTCCCTCTCCCACGCTCGAGCCCACCCCGTCGCCCACGAAGAGCAACTCTCCCTCGCCGAAGCAGTCACCGGAGCCGTCACCGTCGCCCGCGCACACCTCGACTCCGGCCCCATCGCCCTCGCAGACCCACACCACCCCCCCGCCCCCGCCACCATCGGGCAGCGTGCCCGCGTGGCTGGTGGGCAAGGACATCACGGTGCTCCCGACTTCCCAGCCTGTGGTGGCGCTCACCTTCGACGCCGGCGCCAACGCGGACGCCATCCCGTCGATCCTGTCGACCCTCTCCAAGTACCACATCCCGGCGACGTTCTTCCTGACCGGGAAGTGGGTGCAGGCGTATCCCGAGTACGCCCGGCAGATCGGAGCGTCCTATCCCGTGGCCAACCACACCTACGACCACCAGGACCTCACCACGCTCACCGACGCCGAGGTGAAGAGCGAGATCACCTCGGCGGCCGACATCATCGATGCGGGAACCGGCCGGGACACCCACCCGATGTTCCGGTTCCCGTACGGGGCCGAGAATTCGCACGACGTCTCGCTGGCCAACTCCCTTGGGTACGGCTGCATCCGGTGGACGGTGGATACGCTGGGGTGGGAGGGCACGACGGGCGGGAACTCCGCCGACAAGATCGTGGACCGGGTCATCGGCGGCCTCATGCCGGGGGAGATCGTCATCATGCACGTCGGTTCGAACCCCGACGACGGCTCGACGCTCGACGCAGACGCCCTCCCCCAGGTCATCGAGCAGCTCCAGAGCCACGGGTACGGCTTCACCACGATCGCCGCGTACGTGTGAGCCCGGGTTCCTTTGACGGTCGTGAATCAGGGCAGGTAGACTGCCTTCTGGGCCGCTTTGCCGGCCGCTTTTTCATGACTGCAATGAAGACCTTCTCACCGAGACCGCGTGACATCGAGCGTCGTTGGTATGTCATCGACGCCGAAGGTGCCGTGCTGGGCCGGCTGGCGTCCGAAGTGGCCAAGCTCCTTCGGGGCAAGCACAAGCCGATCTTCGCCCCCCACGCCGACACCGGCGACCACGTCATCGTGATCAACGCCCGGGGCGTCCGGGTGACCGGTGGCAAGGAGGAGAAGAAGATCTACTATCGCCATTCGGGCTATCCGGGCGGCCTTCGTGAGACCCGCTACACCACGCTGCTGGCCGACCGCCCCACCGTGGCGGTGGAGAAGGCCATCAGAGGCATGCTGCCGAAGAACCGCCTGGGCCGGCAGATGGCCACGAAGCTCGCCGTCTACGAGGGTCCGGACCATCCCCACCAGGCCCAGAAGCCCGTGGTCCTGGGGCTGGGCGACATCCCGAAGTGGGAAGGGCTCCCCGAGCCGAAGCCGAAGCCGGCGCCGAAGGTTCGGCAGCCCAAGAAGGCTCCCCCCGGCAAGGACGGCGCCGAGAGCGGCCCCGCCAAGAGCCTGCCCAAGGCGGCCACCGGCCGGGCCAAAGCTCCTACGGGTCGGTCCTCGGCAGGCAGCGCCTCCAAGGCTTCGCCGAAGGATGCGCCGACGGCGAAGAGCACCACGAAGCGCCGGTCTCCCCGGCGTTCCAAGACCAAGGAGTCTTAGGTGGCAGAGGCACAGACCCAGAATCGCCTGCTTGGAACCGGTCGCCGCAAGGAGGCCGTAGCCCGGGTTCGGCTCCTCGAGGGCACAGGCAGGTTCGAGCTCAACGGCCGGTCGCTGGAGGACTACTTCCCTTCCCGGGCCCACCGGATGGTCGTCACGGCCCCGCTCAGGCTGGTGGGCCGGGAGAAGGACTTCGACGTCTTCGCCCGCCTGAACGGCGGCGGCATTGCCGGCCAGGCCGGCGCGCTGCGCCACGGCATCGCCAGAGCGCTGATCGAACTCGATCCCGAGCTTCGTCCACAGCTCAAGGCCGAGGGGCTGCTGACCCGTGACTCGCGGGAGAAAGAGCGCCGGAAGTACGGACTGAAGAAGGCCCGCAAGGCGCCCCAGTACTCGAAGCGATAGGGCGAGCTCCCCTCTAGTCGAGGCGGTCGCGCATCCCTGTCGGCCCGCCCGGACCCAGACCGATGTCGTCGTCCTGGGTGGCACCGGATCCGGACCGTGCTTCCTCGATGAGCAGCCGCGCCTGGACTTCGAACTCCTCCGGGACCCACAGGTACATGGGCCCCACCCGATAGGGGCCCTCGCTCTCGCCCTTCACGAAGACGGTGATCCCTTCGGACTGGAGCAGGCCCTTGACCAGCAATCCCTCGGGGATCGAGGTGCAGGCGAAGACCCTGGCCAGGCGGCCCGAGGGCGCGAGTTCATCCGAGGGGAACATGCCGTGTCCGTAAGATAGCCCATCGTGGCCAGGCTGTTCGGGACCGACGGAGTCCGCGGGATCGCCAACCAGGATCTCAGCGGTGAGCTGGCGTTCCGGCTGGGACGAGCCGCCGTCGAGGCCCTCGCCGGAAGCGGTGAGGGCCCTCGTGATGCTCGGATCGCCGTGGGCCGGGACACCCGCGCTTCGGGCGAGTTCCTGGAGGCGGCCCTGGTGGCGGGGATCTGCTCGGCGGGAGGGGACGCCCTGCTCCTCGGGATCTGCACCACGCCCGCCGTGGCCTTCCTGACCATGGAGCTGGGAGCTCGCGCTGGGACCGTGATCTCCGCATCGCACAACCCCGCGGAGTACAACGGCATCAAGTTCTTCGAGTCGAGCGGCTACAAGCTCGGCGACGACGCGGAGGATCGCATCGAGGCACTCCTGTCGGACGACGCGGGTGTCCGGCCGACAGGCCGTGGGGTGGGGCGCGTCCTCCCCGTCGAGGACGAAGCCAACCAGCGCTACCTCAGGCATCTCGAATCCGTGTCGGGCGCCTCGTTGGAGGGGATGAGGGTGGTCGTCGACTGCGCCAACGGGGCGGCGTCGAACGTCGCGCCCGAGCTCCTTCGACGCCTCGGGGCCGACGTCGTCGCCATCAACGACCGGCCGGATGGCTGGAACATCAACGCCGGCTGCGGTGCCACCTCGCCTCAGGTGGTGGCCCGGGCCGTCCTCGAGAACGGAGCCGACGCGGGCGTGGCGCACGACGGCGATGCCGACCGCGCCCTGTTCGCCGACGCCGACGGGAACGTCGTCGACGGAGACCAGGTTCTGGCGGCCTGCGCACTGGACCTCAAGGAGCATGGAGCGCTGCCTGGGGACACAGTGGTGAGCACGGTGATGGCGAACCTCGGGTTTCGTCTGGCCATGCGCCAGGCGGGGATCGAGGTCCTGGAGACGAAGGTGGGGGATCGCTACGTCCTCGAGGAGATGCTTCGGGCCGGAGCGAGCCTGGGGGGCGAGCAGTCCGGACACATCATCTTCCTGTCTCACGCCACGACAGGGGACGGGTTGCTGACGGCGGTTCGGTTCCTGGGCCTGGCCAACCGGGCCGGCCGGTCCGTGCGAGAGGTCGCCTCATGCATGCGACGGTTCCCTCAAGTCCTGGAGAACGTCCAGGTTCGTGATCGCGCCGATCTGGAGGGAGCCACCGCGGTGTGGGAGGCCGTGGCCGGTGCGGAGAAGGCACTGGGGGAGCGCGGCCGGGTCCTGGTCAGGGCGTCCGGCACCGAGCCCCTGGTACGGGTCATGGTTGAGGCGGCGACGGAGGCGGGGGCCCGCCGCCACGCCCGAGAGATCGCTCGGGAGGTGCGGACCAGCCTGGGCGGGGAGAGCTGACGGCCCGACCCCCCAGCCCTCGGGGGTTGCTTGCTTTCCCAGGGGTACCATTGTCCCCTCATGTGCGGGATCGTCGGCTACGTCGGGCCTGACCAGGCACTTCCCATCCTGTTGGAAGGGCTGCGCCGGCTCGAATATCGCGGGTACGACTCGGCCGGAGTGGCGGTCCTGGACGGCCGCCTGAACGTGATGAAGCGTGCCGGAAAGCTCTCGGAGCTGGAGGGCGCCATCCGAGAGGCCGGCGAGATCCCCGGTCAGACGGGGATGGGGCACACGCGGTGGGCAACGCACGGCGTTCCAAACGACCTCAACGCCCACCCTCACCTGGACTGCTCGGGCCGGATCGCGGTCATCCACAATGGGATCATCGAGAACTTTCAGGCGCTCCGGGACGAGCTGCTGAAGGCCGGTCACACCATCATCTCCGATACCGACACCGAGTGTGTGGCGCACCTTATCGAGGACCTGTATGAGGGCAGCCTGGTGGATGCGGTCAGGGGGACCGTCGCTCGGCTGACCGGCGCCTACGCCCTGGTGGTCACCACCTCCGGGGAGCCCGGCGTGATCGTGGGCGCGAAGGTGTCCTCGCCCCTGGTTGTCGGGTTGGGCCAGGGCGAGAACATGCTGGCCTCCGACATCCCGGCCCTGCTCCAGAAGACGAAGACAGTCGTCCCGATCTCCGAGGGGCAGATCGTGGAGGTTCGAGCCGACGCCGTTCGGATCACCGATCTGGAAGGTCGGGAAGTCCAGGCCGACCCGATCGAGATCACCTGGGACCTCACTGCAGCAGAGAAGGCCGGATACGAGGACTTCATGCTGAAGGAGATCCACGAGCAGCCCACGGCCATCCGGGACACGTTGCGGGGCCGGTTCGACGAGCGGGGGCGGCTGGGCATGGACGACCTCAGCATGCGGGAGGACCAGATCGCCGACGTCACGAAGGTCTTCGTGGTCGCCTGCGGAACCGCCTTCCACGCGGGGCTGGTGGCCAAGTACGCCATCGAGCACTGGGTTCGGCTGCCCGTGGAGATCGAGATCGCCAGCGAGTTCCGGTACCGGGACCCCGTCCTCGACTTCAACACGCTGACGCTCGGAATCTCGCAGTCGGGCGAGACCATCGACACTTTGGAGGCCGTACGGCACGCCCGTCACCAGCAGTCCCACGTCATCGCCATCACCAACACCGTGGGATCGTCCCTGGCCAGGGAGGCGGACGGCGCCTTCTACACGCACGCCGGGCCGGAGCGGGGTGTCGCAGCCACCAAGACCTTCCTCACCCAGATGGTGGCGCTGAACCTCCTGGCGCTCTACCTGGCCCAGGTGCGAGGGACCATGTTCCCCGTCGACGTGGCCGGACGGGTCCATCTGATGCAGGAGCTTCCCGGGCAGGTCGAACGGGCCCTTGGCCTGGACGACCAGGTGAAGGGGCTGGCCGAGCGTTACGGCGGCGCCCAGAACGTGCTGTTCATCGGGCGCCACACGGGCTATCCGGCCGCCCTGGAGGGCGCCCTCAAGCTGAAGGAGATCTCCTACATCCACGCCGAAGGCTATCCGGCGGGGGAGCTGAAGCACGGACCCATCGCGCTGATCGAACAGGGGACGCCGGTGGTTGCCATCGCCACCGAGTGCCACGTCTATCCGAAGGTTCTGTCGAACATCCAGGAGGTCAAGGCGAGGGGGGCCGAAGTCATCGCCGTGGCCACGGAAGGGGACGAGGAGATCGGGCGGCTGGCCGATCACGTCCTGTTCGTTCCCAAGACCCATGAGCTGTGGTCGCCCGTCCTGGTCTCGGTCCCCCTGCAGCTGTTCGCGTATCACATCGCCAAGCTCCGCGGCTGCGACGTCGACCAGCCCCGCAACCTGGCCAAGAGCGTCACCGTGGAGTGAGTCGCGGGACCGAGCATGGACGTCATCGGCATCGGGGTCGACCTCGTCGACGTTCAGCGGGTCGAACGGATCCTGGAGCGCCGCTCGACGTTCGTGCAGCGCGTGTTCACCGGCGAGGAGATCGCATACTGCTCGACCCAGGCCAGCCCGGCCGAGTGCTACGCGGCGCGGTGGGCCGCCAGGGAAGCGTGCCGCAAGGCGCTCGGAGGGATCCGGGGCATGCGCTGGCATGAGGTCAGAGTGCAGCGGTCGCACACCGGCGCCCCCCGCCTGGCGCTCTCGGGACGCTCGCTGGCCCGGGCCACGGAACTGGGCGTGTCCGAGGTCATGGTCGCATTGACCCACGAGCGACGCACCGCAGCGGCTTTCTGCATGGCGGTTCGAGCCTGATGTTGCCCATCCTGACCCCGGAGGAGAGCTCCGCTCTGGATCGGGCTGCCGAACAGCGCGGGACGAAGGTGGATGAGCTGATGGAGAAGGCCGGGCGAGCCGTGGCCCGGGTCGCCGTCACCCTCACCGGCGGCGCCTACGGGCGGCGGGCGGTGGTGCTGTGCGGCAAGGGGAACAACGGCGGTGACGGCCTGGTGGCGGCGAGGCATCTCGACCGGTGGGGGGTCGGCGTGACCGTGCTGTTGCTGGCCGATCCGGGCGATCTGAAGGGCCCGGCGGCCCGCAACTTCGAGCGGTTCGTGGATGCCGGAGGCCGGTGGCACCGTTTCGGCCCCACGCGGCTGGTCCGGGAGCTCGAACGGTGCGACGCCGTCGTGGATGCCATGGTCGG
>DHWM01000041.1:2227-13159 GCA_002413185.1 Actinobacteria bacterium UBA5182 | reverse complement strand
TCCCTTCGGGCGTGGAGGGGTCCACCGGCGCGGTTCGATCGGATGCCATCCGGGCCACGGCGACCGTGACGTTCGGCAGCCTCAAGCCGGGGGTGATGTTCTTCCCGGGTGCCGAACATGCCGGCGACGTCGAGGTTGCCGACATCGGCTTCCCGCCCGACCTGGTTCGATCCCAACTGTGGCTGGTCGAAGCGGCGGACCTCGCGGGCTGGTTGCGGCCTCGCCCCGCCGAGAGCTCGAAGCGCACATCGGGCGTGGTGCTGGTGCTGGCGGGGTCCAGGGCGATGACCGGCGCCGCCGCGCTGGCCGCCACCGCCGCCTACCGGGCCGGTGCGGGCCTGGTGACCCTGGCCGTCCCGGAAAGCATCCTCCCGGTGGTGGAGGGCGCCGTCCACGAGGCCACGTTCCTTCCGCTCCCCGAGACCGACGAGGGCACCGTGTCCATGGAGGGGTGGACGGCCCTGCAGAAGCGACTGGAAGGTGTCGACGCGGTCGCGGTCGGCCCCGGCCTGACGACGAACCCCGAGACCGCCGAGCTGGTCAGCACCGTGGTGGCGGAGGCGGCCGTCCCGATGGTCCTGGACGCCGACGGGCTGAACGCGTTCGCCGGGCGAGGTGCGGTCCTGGCCGAACGCCGGTCCCCCCTCGTCATCACGCCGCACCCCGGCGAGTTCGGACGGCTGACGGGATTGACCCAGCAGCAGATCCTGGACGACCGCGTCGGGCACGCCAGGAAGGCGTCGCATGAGTTCGGCTGTGCGGTGCTCCTCAAGGGCTCCCGGAGTGTTGTGGCCGAGCCCGATGGAACGGCCAGGGTGAACCCGACCGGCGGTTCCTTCCTGGCCACGGCCGGCACCGGGGACGTCCTGACCGGAACGACGGCCGCCTTCCTGGCCAGAGGAGTGAAGCCAGGCGACGCCGCCGCTGCGGCCGCGTTCGTCCACGGGCTGGCGGGACGGATCGCGGCCCAGGAGCTCGGTGATGGAACCATGGCCTCCGACGTGCTGGCCCGGCTGCCAGAAGCCATCTCCCGGGTGGCGCAGGCGGCGCGGTGATGCGCATCCTCGACTCGACGACGGCCACCGGGACCTCCTCCCGGCCGACGGTGGCCGTGGTCGACCTCGACGCTATCCGCCACAACGTTCGGACCCTCCGGCCGCCGGGCGCCGAGGTCATGGCCGTGGTGAAGGCCAACGGCTACGGACACGGCGACGTGGCGGTGGCGGGAGCCGCGCTCGATGCCGGCGCCTCGTGGCTGGGAGTGGCGCTGGTGGAGGAGGGGATCAGGCTTCGCCACGCCGGACTGGACGCGCCGATCCTCGTCCTGACCGAGTTTCCGCCGGGGTCCGAAACCGAAGCGCTGGCCGCCGGCCTCACGCCTTCGCTGTACAGCGAGATGGGACTGCGAGGCGTGGCGGAGGCGGCACGGCGGCTGGGAGCCGAGCCGGGCGTGCACGTCAAGGTGGACACGGGGATGCACCGGGTCGGCCTGGCCCCCGAGAGCATCGAGGCGTTCCTCGCGGCCCTGTCGCAGTCGGGGCTGAAGCTCGAAGGGCTGTGGACCCACTTCGCCACCTCCGAGGAGCTCGATGATCCGTTCGCCCACCGCCAGCTTCAACGGTTCACGGCCGTGGTCGAAGGCGTCCGAACGGCGGGCTTCGAACCCCGGTATCTGCACGCGGCCAACAGCGCGGCGATCATGGCCCGTCCCGAGACGCATTTCGACCTGGTCCGGCTGGGGATCGCGATGTACGGCCTGTCGCCGGGACCGCAGCTGTTCGGCCTGGCGGATCTCCGGCCGGCCATGGCCTGGAAGAGCGCGGTGTCGATGGTCAAACGGGTTGGTGCGGGGGAACGTCTCTCCTACGGCCGGCGATACCGCCTGGAGCGGGAGTCGACGGTGGCCACCGTCCCGGTAGGGTACGCGGACGGGTACAGCCGCCGTCTAAGCGGCGGCGGGGAGGTCCTGATCAACGGGGTGCGGCTCCCCGTCGCGGGGACGGTCACGATGGATCAGATCCTGGTGGACTGTGGGGGAGAGGCGGTACAGGTGGGAGACGAGGTTGCGCTGATGGGACGGCAGGGATCCGAGGAGATCACGGCCGACGAGCTCGCCTCCAAGATGGGCACGATCAACTACGAGGTGGTGTGCGGCGTGAGCGAGCGCGTCCCCCGGCGCTATACGAACGCCGGGACCGGGTGATGGGAAGGACGAAGAAGGCCCTGATCGGGGCGGGGGCCATGGTCGCGGGGGTGGCCGCGGCGGTGGCGATGGAGCGCGCCGCCATCCGCCGGGCCCGGACGGGACCCGATCCCGAGCGAGGGACGCCGCTCGCCGAACGACCCGGGACCGAGCGGCGGGTCGTGTCCTTCGATGGCACCGGACTCGCGGTGAACTCCACGGGACCCTCGTCCCCCGACATGTCCACGCTCGTGTTCATCCACGGTTTCACGCTGGACATGACGGCCTGGCATTACCAGTGGAAGCGGTTCGCCAAGAAGTATCGGTGCGTTCTGTACGACCAGCGGGGGCACGGACGGAGCGACCGGGCCGCCGGCGGTGACTACTCGATGGAGGCACTGGGTCACGACCTCCATGCGGTGCTCGAGGCGGAGGCGCCCGAAGATCCGGTCGTCCTGATCGGCCACAGCATGGGCGGGATGTCGATCATGTCGCTGAGCGCGACCCATCCCGAGGAGTTCGGAGGTCGCGTCCGGGCGGTCGTTCTGGCCAATACGGGTGCGGCCGACCTGGTGAAGGAAGCCCTGGCCGGCCTGGGCGCGCGGCTCAGCGGCCTCATCGCTCCCTACGCGCTCCGGATGCGGGTGAGCCCAGACCGCGTCTATCGCCTTCGCCAGCGAGCCATCGGTGGCCGCGGGGACCTGGCCTTCCTCGTCGCCAGGATCACGAACTTCGGCCCGAAGGCGTCCCCGTCCGTCATCGATCACGTGGTCGGGCTGGCGGCCAACGCGTCTCCCGAGGTGTGGACCGATCTGTTCGGCAGCCTCCTGGAGATGGATCTCGGCCACGCCCTGGAGCACATCCGCGTTCCCGCCCTGGTCCTGGCCGGGGACATCGACCGGCTCACCCCGCCTTCGTCCTCGCTAGCCCTGAAGCGGCGCCTCCCCGACGCCAGGATCCTGGTGTTCGAAGGCACGGGACATTGCGCGATGCTGGAGCGCCACGCCGACTTCAACCGGGCCCTGGAGGGGTTCGTGGAGGAGACGACGGACGCGGCGGAGACCGAGAGCGACGGGCGCAGGCGACGCGCCGCCAGGGCCTCCGGGTGATCACGCGGGTTCCCGGAGTTCGCGTGGGCCACTGGACCGATCCGGTGGGGATGACCGGCTGCACGGTGGTTCTGTGTCCTGACGGGACCGTCGGGTCCGGCGAGGTCAGAGGCGGCGCTCCGGGAACCCGCGAGACCGACCTCCTTCGCCCGGGCATGCTGGTGCAGGCCGTGAACGCGGTGCTTCTGTCGGGGGGGAGCGCGTTCGGCCTCGCTGCTGCGGATGGCGTGATGCGGTTCCTGGAAGAGCGCGGTGTCGGCCACGACACGCCCATCCTGCCGGTGCCGATCGTGCCGGCGGCAGTGCTGTTCGACCTTGGGGTGGGAGATCCGATGGCCCGGCCCGGGCCCGAAGCGGGATACGCGGCGTGCGCCGACTCGACCGATGGGCCGGTCGCCGAAGGCAACGTCGGAGCCGGGACAGGAGCGACCGTGGCGAAGACCCATGGCCTGGAGAGTGCCGTCAAGGGCGGGATCGGGACGGCCTCGCGCCAGGAGGGCGAGCTGATCGTGGCTGCCCTCGCCGCCGTGAACTCGCTCGGGGAGATCCTCGATGAAGACGGCTCGGTCCTGGCCGGCGCGCGGGAGACGTCGGTTTTCGACCGCGAGGCACCGGGCCCCGCGGCGATGACCAACACCACCCTGGCGGTGGTCGCGACGAACGCGCGGCTGTCGAAGGAGCGGGCCCACCTGTTGAGCCTCGCGGCTCACGAGGGCATGGACGTGGCGATCAGCCCCGCGCATACAATGTGGGACGGGGACACCGCCTTCGCCCTCGCAACGGGTGAGGCGGACGCGGATCAGCGGCGGGTGGAAGCGCTTGCCGTCGATGCGGTGGCGGAGGCCATCCGGCGGGCGGTGCTCCTCGCGGAAAGTGTTCCGAACTTCCCCTCGGCCCGGGAAGGACGGTTGCTATGAGCATGACCCTCGGTGAGCTCGCGACGATCGCATCGGACTGTCGCCGTTGCAGGCTGGCGAACGGCCGGACCCAGGTGGTGTTCGGCGTCGGGAATCCCAGAGCCGGCGTCATGTTCATCGGAGAGGGTCCCGGCTACTACGAGGACAAGCAGGGCGAACCGTTCGTCGGGGCGGCCGGCCAGCTCCTCACCCAGATGCTCGGCGAGATCGGCCTCCGCAGAGAGGACGTCTACATCGCGAACGTCGTGAAGTGTCGCCCGCCGGGCAACCGCGATCCGCTGCCGGATGAGATCGAAGCCTGCCGGCCCTACCTCCTGGGACAGCTCGAGAACATCCAGCCCAGGCTCATCGTGACGCTCGGCAATTTCGCCACCCGGGTGGTCCTGAACCGCCAGGTCGGGATCAGCCGGGTCCGCGGCCAGCGGTTCGACATCGACGGGCGGACGGTCCTTCCCACGTTCCACCCGGCCGCCATCCTGCACGGCGGCGGGCAGGCCAGCCCACAGATGGCGGCGCTCCGCTCGGACTTCCGGACCATCGCCGAAATCCTGGCCGAGCCACAGCCGGTGGCGGTGGCGGCCGAGGAGCAGCTCGGGCTGTTCTGAAGACCATGCCGATGGAACCTCGCCTCGTGCTCTCCACCGGGTCGGCCGAGGAGACCCAGAACATCGGAGAGGGCCTGGCCCAGATGCTCGGTTCCCGCGACGTCGTTTCGTTGACCGGTGACCTGGGCGCCGGCAAGACCACGCTGGTCCAGGGGCTGGCCAGAGGCCTCGGCGTGACCGAACCGGTCCTCTCGCCGACCTTCACCCTGATCCGGGAGTACCAGGGAACCGTCCTTCCGATCTACCATCTGGACGTCTACCGGCTGGAGCGGCTCCAAGACGTCGTGGACCTGGGCTTCGACGAGATACTGGATCAGGAGGCCATCGTGCTCATCGAATGGGGCGACGCCATCGAGGCGCTCCTGCCCCAGACCTACCTCCAGGTGGAGCTGACGCTTCCCGAGGAACGGCCGACGCGGCGGATCTCGCTCTCTGGACGGGGCCCGTCGTGGGCGGCCCGGTGGGAGCGATTGGAACAGCTGGCAACGTCCTGGCAGAAGGTATAGGGGGGCGCACCAGGTGCTGGTCTTGGGGATCGAGACCTCCACATCCCAAACGACGGTTGCTCTGGGGAGCGAGCAGGGCATCATCGCCGCGACCGTCCTTTCCACCGGCAAGATGAACCACGAGGTCGTCATGCCGAACATCACCCACCTCCTGCGGTGGGCGGAGGTCCCCATCTCATCGATCGGAGGGGTGGCCGTGGGGCTTGGTCCGGGACTGTTCACCGGGATGCGGGTCGGCATCACCACCGCCAAGACGCTGGCCCAGATCCTGCACGTCCCCATCGCCGGCCTGGCGTCGCTGGACGTCGTGGCGTTTTCCGTTCGGTATTCCAGACGCCTGATCTGCGCGGCCCTCGACGCCAAGCGGGGCGAGCTGTTCTACGCGTTCTATCGCCCCGTCCCGGGCGGGATCACCCGGCAGACGGACTTCGACGTCGGCTCGCCGTCCCGGTTGACCGCCGAGCTCGAAGCGCGGCCGGAGGACGTCCTGCTGGTCGGCAACGCCGGCCTCGTGTACCGTCGGGAGCTTGAGGAAGCCGGCAAGCACGTGGAGTTCGCGTCGGCCGCGTATTCGTTCCCCGCTGCCACGGCGCTGGTCGAGCTGGCCATCCCCCGGTTCATGCGGGAGGACTTCGACCGGGTCTATGACCTCAAGCCCTACTACGTGAGGAAGTCGGATGCGGAGATCGCCTGGGACAAGCGTCGACGAACCGGTTGAGCTCGAGATCACCCGGATGCGCCGCCGCCACCTCCGCGGCGTGATGTCGATCGAGCGACAGGTCTACCCGCGCCCGTGGAGCCCGAACCTGTTCCTGTCCGAGATGAACGAGCTTCGCAACCGGGCGTACTTCGTCGCCCGGATCGCCCGGGACATCGTCGGGTACGGCGGCATCATGTGCTACGCGGAGGAGGCCCACGTCACCACGATCGCTGTCGATCCCGTTCACCACCGCAAGAAGATCGGCACTCGCATCCTGTACGAGCTGGTGCAGGAGGGCATCCGGTTGGGCGCCCGGGCGGTGTCGCTCGAGGTCAGGGTGTCCAACTGGGGAGCCCAGCGCCTGTACAGCCAGTTCGGCTTCCGCCCCGTCGGGGTCCGGAAGAACTACTATCAGGAGACCGGTGAGGACGCCCTGGTGATGTGGGTCGACGACATCCGGACGGCCGAATACCGACGACAGCTCCAAGAGCTCATCGAGGCGGTCCCCGATGGCATTCGCCCCGACTGAGCCAGTGTCCCGGTGACGGCGATGCGGGTGCTGGGGATCGAAACGTCGTGTGACGAGACCGCGGTGGCCGTGGTCGAGGACGGACGGAAGATCCTGGCCAATCTGATCTCCAGCCAGGCCCATCTGCACGAGAAGTTCGGGGGGGTCGTCCCGGAGGTGGCGTCTCGGGCGCACCTCGAGAGCATCAACCCGCTGATCACCATGGCGATGGTGGAGGCAGGGATGTGGGTGGCCGACATCGACGCCGTGGCGGTGACGGTGGGCCCGGGACTGGTGGGTGCGCTGCTCGTGGGGATCGCCGCGGCCAAGGCCGTGGCGGTGGCCTTGAGCGTGCCCTTCATCGGGATCAACCATCTCGAGGGCCACATCTACGCAAATGTGCTGACGAACGGTCCGATCGACGAACCCTACGTGTGCTTCCTGGTGTCTGGCGGCCACACCATGCTGGTCCACGTTCCCGAACCGCACCTGTACGAGCTCCTCGGCCAGACGCTCGACGATGCGGCAGGTGAGGCGTTCGACAAGGTGGCCCGGTTCATCGGGTTGGGGTTCCCGGGCGGGCCCGCCCTCGACCGGCTTGCCCAGACGGGAGACCCGGAGGCGATCCGGTTCCCCCGCGCCGCAATCGATCGGGGATACGACTTCTCGCTGTCGGGGCTCAAGACAGCGGTGGTCCGGTATGTTCGCGACGAACGGGCCCACGTGAGGGAGCCCGCCCCCGAGGACATCGCCGCCTCGTTCCAGGAGGCGGTGGTCGAGGTTCAGGTCACCAAGACCCTCGCGGCAGCCGCGGACAAGGGAGTCCGAACCATCGTGCTGGGGGGTGGCGTTGTGGCCAACTCCAGGCTTCGGTCGCTGATGGCCAAGGGAGCCGAAGAACGGGGCTTCGAACTGCTGATCCCCCCGCCCGAGCTCTGCACGGACAACGGAGCCATGATCGCCTCGGCCGGGTATTACCGGTTGCAGCGGGGGGAGCGGACCGAGCTCGACGTGGGTGCGTCGCCGGGACTGCCGCTCCAGGCTCCGACGTCGGAACGGGACCCGGCATGAGCGTCCAATCTCGCGAAGGGCCGCATCGGTCCCTCGCCGTGCCGCACAATTGAGCCATGCGCATCTCCGCCAAGGCTGACTACGCGGTGCGGGCCATGGCCGAGCTCGCAGCGTCCAGAGACGGACGGCCGATGAAGGGCGATCAGATCGCCCAGGCCCAGGCCATCCCGCTCAAGTTCCTGCTGAACATCCTGAGCGAGCTGAAGCACGCCCGGATCGTCAGGAGCCAGCGGGGCGCCGATGGAGGGTTCCAGCTGGCCCGGCCCGCCGCCGAGATCACCCTGGCCGAGGTGATCCGGGCGGTGGAGGGCCCCCTCGCCAGCGTGCACGAGGTCAGACCGGAGGAGGTCACCTATCAGGGGGCTGCCGAGAGCCTCCGGGACGTGTGGATCGCCGTCCGGGCGAACCTTCGGGCTGTGCTCGAGGCGGTGACGGTGGCCGACCTGGCCAGCGGGTCCCTGCCGGCTTCGGTGAAGGCCATCGTGAGCGATCCGGAGGCCTGGGCCACGCACTGAAGTCCGCCGGTTGACAGTCTCCCGACCCTATGTCTATCGTGCTGGTGGACATACTGGAGATTAGGGAAGGCTAGCCGTTCATGCACATCGACCTCTACGTGGCGCTGGCGGGGCTGGTTGTTGGGTTCACCGTGGGGCTGACCGGGATGGGCGGCGGCGCGCTGATGACGCCGATCCTGGTGCTGCTGTTCAAGGTGCAGCCACTCGCCGCGGTCTCGAGCGACCTGGTGGCCGCCATGGTCATGAAGCCGGTGGGCGGAGGAGTGCACATGCGCCGGGGCACCGTCAACTGGGAACTGGTGCGGTGGTTGTGTGCGGGCTCGATCCCCGGGGCGTTCTCCGGCGTGTTGGTCCTCAACCACCTGGGCAACGGCCAGCAGGTGCAGGACCGGCTGAAGATCGTTCTGGGGGCGGCCTTGCTTGTCGCTTCGGCCTCCATCGTGGCCAAGTCATTTCTGCAGGGCCGCCAATCCCGGGCCGATCGGAAGCAACTCGAGAAGGGGGACGGGCCAGCCCCGAGCCGGTCGTTCGCGCTGAAGAAGATCCCCACCGTGGTGATCGGAGCGGCGGGTGGGTTGGTGGTGGGGATGACCTCGGTCGGTTCGGGGTCCCTGATCATCGTGGCCCTGCTGCTGCTGTATCCCATGCTGACCTCCAGGCAGCTCGTCGGGACCGACCTGGTCCAGGCCATCCCTCTGGTCGCGTCGGCGGCGCTCGGCCACATCCTGTTCGGTGACTTCAAGCTGGACCTGACCGCGTCGGTGCTGCTCGGGAGCATTCCCGGCGTGTACTTCGGGGCGAAGCTCTCGGCCCGCGCTCCCGACGGCGTGATCCGCCCGGCGCTGGTGTTCGTGCTGCTGGCCTCGGGACTGAAGCTCCTGAATCTGGGGACCGCGCAGCTCGGGATCGTCCTGCTTGCGTTCGTCCTGGTGGGGCTGCCGGTGTGGGGCGCCATCGACGCGGCCGGCCGGCCCCAACGCCACTGGGTCGAGGCCGGACTCAGCAGGCGCCTGTGGGTCGGAGTGCAGGCCGCGGGGGCGCTGTTCGGGGTGGGCTTCGGCATGGCCGTCGCCTACTTCGTGTCGGCCCGTCCCAAGCTCGGCGCCGTGTCCGCGCCGCCCCCCCGCCTCGAGGTCCCGGCACCCGTTTAGCTTCCGCGCCGGGTTCGACGTATCGTGCCCACCATGTCGAGCGCGGCCCCGTCGAGGGGGCGGGCGGCGGCCCGGGTCGACCTGTTCACCGAGTCGGTCATCCGCGAGATGACCCGTCTGTCGGATGAGCACGGGGCTATCAACCTGGCGCAAGGGTTCCCGGACTTCGACGCGCCGGAGGCCGTCAAGGACGCCGCCAGACGGGCCATCGCCGAGGGGATCAACCAGTACCCGGTGACGTGGGGTGCGCCGCGGTTTCGTGCTGCCATCGCCTCGAAATATCTCCGGTTCGGATGGCCGGAGGTGGACCCGGAGACCGAGATCGTGGTGACGTGCGGTTCGACGGAGGCGATGGCCGCCTCGTTCCTGGCCCTGATCGAGCCGGGAGCCGAGGTCCTGCTGTTCGAGCCCTTCTACGAGAACTACGGGCCCGACGCGTACCTGGCCGGCGGGGTGCCCAAGGTGCTTCCTCTCGACCCCCCGGACTGGCGACTCGATCTGGACCGACTGGCCGACGCGATCGGGCCGAGGACGCGGGCCATCGTGCTTACCACGCCGCACAACCCCACCGGACGCGTCTTCGACCAGAGAGAGCTCAGCGGGATCGCCGCCGCGGCGATCGAAAACGACCTTCTGGTGTTCACGGACGAGATCTACGAGCACATCCTGTACGACGGCAGGTGCCACCGGTCGATCGCGCTCCTCGACGGGATGTGGGAGCGAACGGTGACGATCAGCGCGCTGTCGAAGACGTACTCGGTCACTGGCTGGCGGGTGGGATGGGCGGTTGCAGCATCGCCACTCATGGCGTCGATCCGCAAGGTCCACGACTTCCTCACGGTTGCCGCGCCAGCGCCGCTGCAGGAAGCGGGAGTGGTCGCGCTCGAGCTCCCCTCCGAGTACTACGAGTCGCTGGCGATGGAGTATCAGGAACGCCGGGACACCTTCCTGGAACTGGCGGCCGGACCGGGCTTGGAGATGACGAAGCCGGAAGGGGCGTATTACGCGATGGCGTGGATCGGACCGCTGCGCGAACGACTCGGCCTTCCCGACGACGTGGCGTTCTGCCAGCAGCTGGTGCTGCGGGCCGGGGTCGCCGCGGTCCCGGGAAGCAGCTTCTTCGTGGACCCGGCGGCCGGCCGAGACCTGATACGGTTCGCCTTCCCCAAGCGTCTGGAAACGCTTCGGGCGGCCGCCGCCCGGTTGGCGTCGTTCGCCGAGGCTGCGGAATGACCAAAACTTCCTGAACCACGTCGATGGGCTGATTCCCTTGCGTGCTTCTCCCAATGGATGCTAGACAGGCCGCCGGAACGGGAAGGCTGTAGCGACATGGACGACCATGAACAGGCCCCACCGGCTCAGCCGGAGGTTCCGGCGCCGCCACCGGGAGCGATCCCCGGGCCCGCGGAAGGATCGACGGAACCTTCGACGCGGCAGCCTGGGGTGGAACCGGGCGACCCCGCAGTCGCCCCTTCGACCATCCCCCCTCAGTCGCCCACGCCTCCACGCCGGCGCAGCCCCGTGTCGATCCTCGTGATCGCCCTGGTCGTCGTGGCAGCCATCGCCATCGGCGCCATCGTGGCGGCCGAACGAGGCTCACCGGCCGCGACGCCGACGCCGGCGCCCGCGTCCACCCAGGGCCCGCCCCGCATCGCCACCTTGACGGCA
>DHWM01000041.1:0-1980 GCA_002413185.1 Actinobacteria bacterium UBA5182 | reverse complement strand
GGAGTCGAACGGCATCACCGCATACAAGGACACGACCCTGCTCCCCGCCCACGCCTACACGTATTCCATCCAGGCCACCGATCAAGGGGGGCGGCAAACGGAGCCCGTCACCGCGACGGCTTCGACGCCGCCCGCACCGCCCCTGGCCGACGCCCGCTTCCAGGGCCAGTTCGTGATCAAGGCGAAGTTCGTCTCGGAGAACTTCACGAACTTCCACGTGGGCCAAGTGGAGACCGAGGCGTGGAGGTTCACTCCTCAGTGTCCTGAGGGCCCGTGCAAGGTGAAGGTCGATCTGTTCGCTCCGCAACAGAAGCTGGCCGTGGCGGGGCGCAAGGGGGGACGTACACCACGAAGGGCACCATCCTGCTGGGACGATGCGGATCTTCGAGCCTCACCACCACCGTGACGCTCTCCGTCCACGTGACGAAGGCGAACTTCATCGGCGGGGTCTGGCAGGCCACCGCCATCGCCGGGATCTTCACGCAGTTCACGCCGGCCACGTTCAGCTGTCAGTCGGGATCGGGCAGGCAGACCGTGAGGGGCACGCTCCAGACCGGCTGATTCGACACGGCTCCGTCGATGTCGAAGAGGTCGATCCGGGAGGGCGGGACCTCCGGGCCACGTTCACCGCCGACGTCAGGCTCTCCAGCGGGGAGCCGTGGCGGACCCGGCTGATCCAGGTCTTCCGGTTCGACGACCAGGGCCTGGTCCGGGAGATCGTGGTCGAAGCGGAGGACCAGGAGGAGTTCGACAGGAGGATGCGGGAGTGGGATTCCTGGGGCCCGCCGTAGAACTGCAGGTCAGGTCGGACGTCGTTCGAAGTAGTCGTCGATCATGCGATCGAACTCGTCCTGGTCGTCGGCCGCCGCCGCGGTGATGTGCACGATCCGGTGGTCGGCGTCGAACCGAAAGGTATGCCGGAGGCCGACGTCGATCGTTCCGCCATCGGGGCGGCGAACCAGCCCCCTCATCACGACACGAAGCTCGTCACCTTCGGGGGTCAACTCTTCGACCCGCAGCGTGGCGGGGACGAACCGTCGCATGCTCTTGGCGATGTAGGCGAGGACCGAGGGAAAGCCTTCGTAGGCGCCGGAGAGTGAGTTCCGGCCCTTCGCCTGCAGGCCCACGTCGGGCGCCAGGCATCCCTGAAGTGTCGCCAGGTCCTCCGATCGGTACGCCTCCATCAGGCGCCGGTACGTCTGCAGATTCGGGTTGCTGTGGTCCGCTCGATCCAGTTCGTCGGGTCCGGCGCCGCTCATGTGGTGAGCATCCCACAGCGTTGCGGCACCCTCCGTCAAGACCGGGAAGGCTCGTTCGCCGGTCAGGGACCGGCGTTGACCACTGGCGGGCGGGTGGCTAGACTGTTAGCACTCACACAAGCTGAGTGCTAAGCGCGCGCATGAGCGAAGGAGGGAAGGAATGGCCAAGAAGTTCAGCCTGAAGCCGCTGGAGGACCGCATCGTGGTCAAGGCCAGCGAGGAGGAATCGACCACCGCCTCCGGGATCGTCATCCCCGACACTGCCAAGGAGCGTCCTCAGGAGGGCAAGGTCATCGCGGTCGGCCCGGGCCGGTTCGAAGAGGGCAACCGCATCCCCATGGACGTCAAGGCGGGGGACAAGGTCATCTATTCGAAGTACGGCGGCACCGAGGTCAAGGTGGAAGGCGAGGAGTACCTCATCCTCTCCGCCCGCGACGTCCTGGCCGTCCTCGAGAAGTAGGCGGGGGGGACGAGATCATGGCAGCCAAGATGCTGAAGTTCGACGAGGAGGCCCGCAGGGCGCTCGAGGCCGGAGTCGACAAGCTCGCCGACGCCGTGGCCATCACGCTCGGCCCGAAGGGGCGCAACGTCGTCCTCGACAAGAAGTGGGGAGCGCCCACCATCACCAACGACGGCGTGACCATCGCCAAGGAGGTCGAGCTGGAGGATCCCTACGAGAACATGGGGGCTCAGCTCACCAAGGAAGTCGCCACCAAGACCA
>DHWM01000052.1:11276-17147 GCA_002413185.1 Actinobacteria bacterium UBA5182 | reverse complement strand
ATCTACGACGAGGGCGACACCGAGCGCGTCGTCTCGCTGTGCCTGAAGCAGATGAACATCGACCCGAAGAGATATCCGCCGCGACAGGTGGCGGCCATGATCGGCCGGGCCAAGGACAACCTGGTTACTCCCGCCGAGTACGAACGAGCCGCCACCACCTACTACGAGCAGACCATCGCTTCGATCTACGCGGAGTATCAGCGGCGGCTGCGAGCGGCCGGGGCCCTGGACTTCGACGACATCATCATGGAGACCGTCAGGCTGTTCCGGGAGCATGCCGAGGTTCTGGAGCACTATCAGGAGCGGTTCCGGTACGTTCTCATCGACGAGTACCAGGACACGAACCGCGCCCAGTATCACCTGGTCAACATGCTGGCCGCGAAGCACCGCAACCTGTGCGTGGTGGGCGATGCCGATCAGGGCGTGTACTCCTGGCGAGGAGCGACCATCAAGAACCTCCTGGACTTCGAGCACGATTACCCGGAGGCGACGATCTTCGTCATGGACCAGAACTACCGGTCCACCCAGGCGATCCTGGAAGTGGCCAACGCGCTCATCGAGCACAACCTCCAGCGCAAGCCGAAGTCTCTGTGGACGGAGGCCGAAGGCGGTGAGCTGGCCGTCCGGTTCCGCGCGGACAACGAGCACGACGAGGCGTGGTTCGTGACCGGAGAGGTCGAGCGGCTGTTGCAGGAGGAAGGGTTCCGGTACGGCGACATCGCCATCTTCTACCGGACCAACGCCCAGTCCCGGGTGCTGGAAGACGTGTTCATGCGCAGCGGCCTCAACTACAAGATCATCGGCGGAGTCCGGTTCTACCAACGCCGGGAGATCAAGGACGTGTTCGCCTATCTGCGCTCGGTGGTGAACCCTGGCGATTCGGTGAGCATCCGCCGCATCATCAACACGCCCAAGCGGGCCATCGGTGACGCCACCGTGGGCGCGATCGAGAGCTTCGCTCACGACGAAGGCACCACGTTCCTGGATGCGGCTCGCCAGGCCGAGGAGATCTCCGTCCTGGGGCAACGGGCCAAGGGAGCGGTGGCGGGGTTCGTGGCGCTGATCGACCACTTGACGGCGGTGGCGGCCGAAGGGGGCGGTCCGGGCCGCATGGTGGAGGAGGCCTTCACCGAGTCCGGCTATCTTGCGGAGCTCGAAGCCGAGCGGACCATCGAGTCGATGGGCCGCGTGGAGAACCTGAAGGAGCTCATCGGGGTGGCCCAGGAGTTCGAGCAGCGCAACCCCGACGGCACGCTGGCCGACTTCTTGGAACAGGTGGCCCTGGTCAGCGAGCAGGACGAGTACGACGAAGACGACCCGGCCGTCACCTTGATGACGCTGCACAACGCCAAGGGCCTGGAGTTCGACGTGGTGTTCATGGTAGGGATGGAGGACGGCGTGTTCCCCCACTACCGCTCCATGGGCGACGCCGGCGAGCTGGAGGAGGAGCGGCGGCTCGCCTACGTCGGCATCACCAGAGCCCGCCGGCGCCTCTACCTGACCCACGCCTGGTCAAGGTCGCTGTTCGGCGGGTCGAACTACAACCCGCCTTCCCGGTTCCTCGGGGAGATCCCTGCGCACCTCGTCCAGACCGTGGCGGGAGAGAAGGAGGAGGCCAGGGCGGGCAACGGGTTCGGCCATGACCCGGTGGCCGTCGCCGCCGGCGACACGGTGTTCCACGACCGGTGGGGCGAGGGCGTCGTCATCTCGGTGTCGGGGGCGGGGCAGCGGGCCGAGGCCACGATCTCCTTCGAGGACGTCGGCGAGAAGCGGCTGCTCCTGGCCTACGCTCCGCTCGCCAAGAGGTAGTGGGGTCGCCGGCCGGACCGAGGTTTCGGAAGACCCGTTGATAGACTGGCCCCGATCGTGTCGAGCCCTGGCGGCACGCCGCCGTCCCACCCTCCGGAGAGATCTCGTCGGCGCCGTTCCGTCGAAGGTCGAGACGGTCCTGCCTCTGAGTGGCGGCCCGAGGACCCCGAGGTCTGGAAGCGGCTGACCGGGGGCGGCACGCCGCCACCGGAGGAACAGGAGCACGGGGGAGAGCCTCCAGGGCACCACAAAGGCCAGCCCCCTGGATCGCCAGAACGTCCGGCCACGTCCCGAGACGGACGTCGTCGCCACCGCGGCCACGACGCGAGGTCGCACCGGAAGCGCCGGCGCCGGCGGGTCATCAGGTGGACGCTGGCGGTGATCGGCTTGCTGCTCCTGGGGGCCATCGCCCTCGTCGGCGACGCCTACTATCAGGTCAAGAAGGCGGCCGACCCCCTGGAGACCATCCGAGCCGACCTCTCCCAGGCTCGCGGCGCGCTGGCCCATGGCAAGGTCCCGCGAGGTGATCCCTTCACCGCGGCCAGCCAGGCGGCGGCGAAGGCTCAGAGCCAGGTCGATGACACGAACTTCGCCTTCCGGCTGATCGGCCGCATCCCGGTCCTCAATCGGCCCGTCCATGCGGTGAGGCTGGAGGCCGAGGCCGCCGGCGAATGGGCCGCCGCCGCCATCACCGCCCGGGACATGGTGCTCGCCATGCTTGGCCCCAAGGCGCTCCGGGGGCAGGCGCAGAGCGAAGGGCCCGCCCCCGTCTTCAACAACGGCTCGATCGACGTGAAGCTCATTCAGACCCTCCCGGACCGTCTGGGCACGCTGATACACCACCTCGAAACTGGCCGCGCCGCCATCGAACGGATCCGCCCCATCCCCTTCTACTCGCGGCTGACCAGAAGCAAGGAACGCTCTCTGGCGGAGGTGGACCAGAACATCGCCCTGGCCCAGAACGGACTCCAGGCTGCGCGACTGCTGCCGGCCTTCCTGGGCGCCGACGGCCCCAAAACCTACTTCCTGGCCCTGCAGAACAACTCGGACCTCAGAGCGACCGGTGGTGCGGTGCTGGCCTTCGCCTTCGTCACCATCGACAGAGGCAAGCTGTCCTTGACCGGTGGAGGGCCCATCGCCGACGAGGAGCCGAGGTTCGGCTACCAGGGCGTGCCACTCCCCGCCGGGGTCTCCTGGTACCTGCACAACGTCCCGCTGCAGCATCCTCGCATCGCCAACCTCAACTGGACCCCCGACTTTCCCACGGATGCCCAGGCCTGGGCCAGCCTGCTGGAGAACGGAGCGGGCCGGCCCGTGGATGGCGCGATCGCGCTCGATCCCATCGGGATCGCCGGCCTTCTCGGCAACAGGAAGATCAAGGTGGAGTCCTACCCCGACGCCATCACCGGTGAGAACGCGGTCGAGGTGATCGAGAACGACCAGTACCGGTTGGACGGGCCGCAGCGGCAGGCCTTCCCGTCTGAGCTCATCGACGCGGCCTGGCCGGTGCTCAAGAACCTCCATCCGCTGGTGAAAGGCCTTCAGCAGTTCGGGACGGCGCTCAAGGAGAAGCACATCCAGATGTGGTCCTCGAACGCCGAGCAGGAGGCCCTGCTGGCGAAGCTCGGCTGGGACGGTGGGATCAGGGTTGGCAAGGGCGACTACCTCCAGGTCGTCGACAACAAGCTGCGCGTGGACAAGGTGGACTACTACACGCACACCGCGATCACCTACGACGTGCAGATCGGGGGGTCCGGCGGGATGACGTCGACGGCGAAGGTCGCCCTGACCAACATGACACCGCCTGGCCAGCCGCACGCCATCGCGGGCCCGCCGGACCACCCGTACGGATTGAACGCTGTGCTTCTGGGCCTGTACGTGCCGAAGGGCGTCACGTTGATATCGGAGACCCCACAAACTGGTTACCCCGTCCATATCGAGGGAGACACGAAGGTGTTCACCAGGCGGTTCGCGGTGCTCGCCGGCAAGACCGGGACCGGGGTGTTCAGCTATTCGATGCCGGGCGTCATCCGATCGACGGCGGGGAGTCGCCTGTACGAGCTCACCGTGCAGCATCAGCCGCTGGTGAACCCCGCGACGTTGACCGTGACGGTGACGCTCCCGGCGGGAACGACGGTGAAATCGGCTCCGGGGTGGACCGTGAAGGGCAACGTTGCCACCTACCAGGGTGTGCTGACCCAGGACCTCCACCTGTCGATCGTGTACTGAACGTCCGTCCCCGCCTACGTCACGTCCCGGCGGGCGAACCACGAGGTGGCGATGGTGAGGAAGGCCACCCCGTAGAGGCCCAGCAGCAGGCCCGCCTGGAGGACCGAACGCGGGAGCACCTCGGGGTGGCGGTGCCCGTCCACGAGCACGACCGCGTTCACGCCGAAGAACCACGATCGCCACCCGTGCCGGAGGACGCCGAGGAGGTTCTCCACGATGAGGAGGTAGCCGAACGCGAGGCCGAGGGCGGCGGCGGTGTTTCGGGCCACAGTGGCGATGGCCGCGCCGATGGCCGCGGCGATGGCCGCCAGGGTGGCGCCTCGCAGAACCACCCCGAGCAGCGTTTCGAACCACGCGCGGGTCTTCGTGCCGGCGGTGGTTCCTCGAAGGACCGCGGCCGGAGTGAGCGCCAGCCCCAGGACCGCCTGGAACAGCACGGCGCCCACGAACGCGACCAGGATCGCGGCGAACGCCTTCATCAGCAGGACCCGGATCCGTCGCGGCTCCCATGCGAGGAGGGTCGTCATCGTGCCGGCGTGCCACTCGGCCCCGAGAAACGAGGCGCCCAGGAGCCACGCCAGCAGCACGATCGGGACGGTGGTTCCCTTGTAGATGTCGATGAGATGAACCAGGGCGAAGCTGTGAGTCGACACCTCGGCGAAGGGGATGTTCTGGCAGAACTCCTGGAGGGACTCCCCGGGTGGGATCTTCTCCGGCGGGATGCCCAACTGGCCGGCCTCGCACGCCTGGAGCTGTTGCTGGCGGAACGACTGCTGGGCCTGGATCTCCACCGCCGTGATGCGGTGGGACTTGGCCAGCGTGATGACGCCGGCCAGGACGATCCCGAGGACGATCAGGACCGCGCCGATTCGGAAAAGCCGCCGCGACCGCAGCCTTCGAAGCTCCGTGGACAGCAGCGCGAGGAGACCGCTCATGGCGGTGGGGGAGGAGGCGGGGGCGGGGGAACGCCCGTCTCGCCGGTCTCGCCCGTCTCGCCGGTCAGCTCCAGGAAGACCGTCTCGAGGTTCACCACATCGGGACGAAGCTCGCTGAGGTAGATCCCGTGCTCGGCCAGGGCTCTGGTGATCCGTGCGCCCTCGGCTGCGGGCACGTTCACGCGGATCGCCTCGTCACCGGTGGAGGCGGCTTCGAGTCCGGTCTCCGTCAGGGCCGATAGGCCCGCTGCCGGGTCGGCCACTCGAACGAGCATCGCCGCCGAACGCCCCTTGGCGAGCACTTCGCCCACCGGCCCGGAGGCGATGCATCTCCCGCGTGAGAGGATGGCCACGTGGTCGCAGATCTGCTGCACCTCGCCGAGGAGGTGGCTGGAGAGGAAGATCGTTCGGCCTTCGTCCCCCAGCCGGCGAAGGAGGTCCCGGACCTCCTTGAGACCGGCCGGGTCCAGGCCGTTGGCAGGCTCGTCCAGGATGAGCACCTCCGGGTTCTTCAGCAGGGCGGCCCCGATGCCCAACCGTTGCTTCATCCCCAGGGAGTACGTCTTGACGAGGTCGGCTGCCCTGCTTCCCAGCCCCACCTGGTCGAGGACCTCGGTCACCCGCCTCCGGGTGATGCCGTTCAGCCGTCCCAACAGCTCGAGGTTCCGGCGGGCCGAGAAGCCGGGGAACAGGGTGGGTGTCTCGACGATCGAGCCGACCCGCGGGAACACGCCGGCAAGCTGCGTCCGAGACGTCGCCCCGAGCAGCCTGGTGGTCCCTCGCGTCGGCCGGACCAGCCCGATCAGGCACCGGATGGTGGTGGTCTTGCCCGAGCCATTCGGCCCGAGGAACCCGAACACCCCGCCTTCGGGGACGTCGAGGTCGAGCCCGGCGACGG
>DHWM01000052.1:10715-11113 GCA_002413185.1 Actinobacteria bacterium UBA5182 | reverse complement strand
GAGGTCGAGCCCGGCGACGGCGATCGATGAGCGGCCCCGCAGCCTTCGGTAGTCCTTGTGGAGCCCGTGGACCTCGATGACCCCCACTGATCCCCCCCCCGACGACCGGGGCCGACCTTAACAGGGCCCGGAAGTCAAGGACAGGCGGCGGCAGGCTGGGCTGGAGCGGGCGCAGGCGAACGGGTCATTGGGTGGTCGGGATCCACGTAGACCACGTTGTTCAGGACTTTCACCGGAAGGAGATCGAGGGCGCCGCGTCCGTCGGGCGCCTCGCCGTCCAGCAGGTACGCCGCTCCCCGGCAATCCACGTATCGAAGCCGGCAGAAGGAGAGCGAGCATCCGTCCTCCTGCATGACCGCGAACAGCCGGCCGCCGCCCCGCCCCACCCACACACCTGG
>DHWM01000052.1:1911-10604 GCA_002413185.1 Actinobacteria bacterium UBA5182 | reverse complement strand
CCCCCCCCCCCCCCGCCCCACCCACACACCTGGGACGTCGACGGCGCGAGCGCTCCCTTCGGGAAAGCTCCCGGCCGAGCCCACGGAGACGAACGTCCCCCCGGGGCCCGATCCTCGGAACAGCAGGAAGCCGACGGTGGCCACGAGGATCAGACCGAGGATCAACGGGGCGATCACCCACGACAGGCCGAGGCGTCCTCGAAACGGTCCCAGCGGCCCGATCCTGGTCCACGGCTTGACCCCTGGAGGGCGAAACTTGATCCGTCGGGGCGCCATCTGCAGGGGAGTATAGGAAGGGCCGCCGCTGGAAGGCGTCGTTGTCGATCTCGAGTACCTGGGAAGAGCGGCACCGGGGCAACGCCAGACGATGGTCAGGGGTTAGGTAGGCGGAGATTGAAAGCGCAACACTGACGTGCGTGGCGATGAGCGAATCGGAGCTGGGGTTCGAGGAGTTCTTCCAGGCCGAGTACTCAGGGCTGGTCCGCTCTCTCTACCTCCTGACGGCCGATCTGGGGGAGGCGGAGGAGTTGGCCCAAGAGGCCATGGCGAGGGCATGCGAGCGATGGGAGCGGGTCAAGCACATGGAGTCCGCTGGGGCTACGTATATCGCACCGCCGTGAATCTCAATCGCAAGCGGCTCCGGCACCTCGCAGTTCGGACATGGCTTGGCGTCGCCACCGAAGATGGGGACCGATGGACACAACCCGACGTCGACCCCGGAAGCGCAAGCGAAGCGCAGCGCAGCGCGTCGATGTCGAGGCGCGGTCTGGACGTGGCGGACTGCGACCGGGAGCACGGCGAGCGGCCGGACCCGGAGGTCTTCCGGAGGAGATCCTGCCTGGGCTCCTGGGCGTACCCGTCGCGAGGATCGTCGTTCGAACCGGCCTGTCTCTGCGGTACCCGTCGCTGATCCGGCGGAGTGAGAAGGTGCCTCACCCCGGTGCATTGGGAGCCCCTCCGGGGATGCCATCCGGCCAAGTTAGAGAGCGACCGATGAGGCGCCGTTTCCACCCCTCTCCGTCGACGCGCGAGCATTAGATGGATGATCGCCCGCCGCGTTGCACCACCCCCTGGGATGAAGATGCCTAGTCGGCCGGCAGTCCGAACGCGTAGATGTTGCCATCGAACGAACCGACGTACAGGACCCCGTCGAGGACCGCCTCGTCGCCGATGATGTCACCGGTGGTGAAGGACCACAGCCGGCCCCCTGTGAGCGCATCGAAGGCGTAGATCGTACGGTCCTCCGAGCCGATGTAGACCACGCCGTTGGCCACGGCCGGTGAGGCACCAACGATCACGTCGCCGGTCACGCGGGACCACACGATCGCCCCCGTGGTCTGGTCGAAAGCGTACACGCGGCGGTCCAGCGACCCGACGTAGACCATGCCCCAGGCCACTGCCGGCGAGGAGCCAACGAAACTGCGCGTGGGCGTCGCCCAGTCGAGGGCGCCACTCTCCGCGTCGAAGGCGTAGACGGAGTGGTCGCCCGAGCCCACGAACACTCGTCCGTTCGCCACGGCTGCCGACCCGACGATCTCGCCCCGTGTCGGGGCGCTCCACACCAGCGCCCCGGAGGCCGCGTCGATGGCGTAGAGGTTCTCGTCGTTGGACCCGACGTAGACGACGCCGTGGGAGATCGCCGGCGCGGCCTCGATGAGGCTCCCCGTCTGGTAGGACCACACCTCGTGGCCGGAGGCGGCGTCGAGGGCGTACAGGCGACCGTCGGCCGAGCCCACGTAGACCCTGCTCTTGTAGACGACCGGGGTGTTCATGGCGCCGCCGCCGATGAAGCTCCATACGCGGGTACCGGTCGCCGCGTCGAAGGCCCGGACCTTGTGGTCGTCGTTCGTCCCGACGAGGACCATCCCGCCGGCGACCGTGACGTCGGAGACGGCCGCCCCGTACTGCTGGCGCCGCCAGATGGTCTCGCCGGTGTCGGCCGAAAGGGCGTACTCGAAGGTCCGCCCGGTGCCATCGACCGTGCCGGTGGCCCCGTAGACGACGCCATCGACCACCGCCGGGGAGGACTCCACGTAGCCCCCGGTCTGGGCCGCCCAGCGAACGGTGAGGTCCCCGACGGTCGTCGGTCCGAGCTCCCGTTCGCAGGGGTTGTGCCCGCTGTTCCTGAGATCGAAGTGGAACTTCGGCCAGGTCACCGAGGCGCACCGTGCCGGGACCGCCGGCGCCCCCGTGTCGGCCGAGGCACCGGGCCAGCCAAGGGAGAGGAGCATCGATACGCCGGCGGCGAGCGTGCCCCACCGTCGCGAGGGGCTGGGTGGGGGAGAAGCCCTACGAGATCGCATTCTTCAGGAACAGGTCCGTGCGCTGCCAGACGAACTTCGCATCGCTCTCGCACTTGCTGTCGTAGAGGTAGGCGGTGGCATGGGCGGTCGTGTCCACCACGCACTTGTTTCGCTTGGTCGTCGGGAACTGGATCGAGTCCAGGTAGCGTAGGAAGTCGTCGGCGCCGTTCAGGCCGATCGGCTCGGGTGGAGACACGCCGGCCGTGGGGCCGCCCCCGTTGGCGAACAGCACCGGCGGATCGTTCGCTGCGTACAGCGTGGTGAGTGACGCGTCGTGATAGGTGTGGTCGTCGACGCAGGCCTGGTCGAAGGTGGTCAAGTCCTGGCAGCCAAGGTATCGGTTGACGTCGCGCCGGCAGGAGTCGGGCTTCTTGGACTGATTGGCATCGCAGAAGTAGAAGCCGTTGTCCGTGCGCTCGAACTTGAGCTGCCCCGACCAGCCGGCCACGCCGTCGGGCCGGTTGGTCGCACCCGACGAAGAGAGCGCGGCGGCGGTGTAGGCGAGGTTCCCCCCGGCGCTCGAGCCGGCCAGCACGACCTTGCCGCTCGTCGGGGCGTGCAGCAACGACGCGTTGGTCCGCGCGAAGGCTACGGCGTCCTGCACGTCGTGGACCGCGGCCATCGGCTCGCCAGTGCCGTGGACCAGGATCATGACCGGCCAGCCGGCGGGCGGCGGCGTGCCCTGCGGGTCGTACTCGTCGGCCAGCAGCTTCGTCGTGCCTCCGTCTGGGTTGGTGAAGGTCTTGTAGATCAGCCGGTGGTTGCACAGGTCGCACGCGCCCGGCTCCTCGGGATCCAGGGAGTCGCCAGCGTCCAGGGGGCCGACCAATGCCGTCCCCAAGTCGTCGGTCACGACCCAGCCCTGGTCGGACTCCAGCGGCAGGCCCATGGCGATGGCCGGATCGATGCCGTCGTCGATCGCCTTCA
Source organism: Actinobacteria bacterium UBA5182 (assembly GCA_002413185.1). GTDB lineage: Bacteria > Actinomycetota > UBA4738 > UBA4738 > UBA4738 > UBA5182. The sequence continues at coordinate 7,374 of DHWM01000052.1, read as the reverse complement.
GGTAGATGTCCCAGCCGGTGACCCCATCGGGGGTGTCCGAGAGATCCTGGGCCGAGGCCGGTGCCGGCATAGGTTCACGCAGAGAGCGAGTGAGAGCGCGGCGGGAAGAACGGCCCGGCCCGCCGACCACGCATCTCCCCGCCCTCTCTCGAATGTCCCGAAACGTCTGGAGCCATCTCACAGGTCGTCCGGCAGGCGCAAGCGATCACAGATCGGAAGTCGTGCGAGCCGGACCATGCGGCAGGGAATGGCAGGTCCATCCAGGCGGTCGGACACACCGTTTGCTCCAACGCCACGGTCGGTCAGACGGCCCGTCGGGAGTGTCCCACCTTGGAGCCTCGCCTCTACCATATCCCAGCGCCGTTGGTCAGCGCTGGAGAGGCTCCTCTATAGTCCGGGCACATGCCGGAGACCTATCGCATCGTGGTGGCCAAGCCCGGGCTGGACGGGCACGACCGGGGCGCGAAGATCGTGGCCCGAGCCCTTCGCGACGCGGGCTACGAGGTCATCTACACGGGCCTGCATCAAACGCCCGAGCAGATCGCGGAGACCGTCATCCAGGAGGACGCCGACGCGGTCGGACTTTCGTGCCACTCCGGGGCTCACATGACGCTGTTCCCTCGGGTGGCCGAGCTGCTCAAGGGGCAGGGGGCCGGTGACGTCCTGATCTTCGGCGGGGGGATCATTCCCCGCGAGGACATCCCGGTGCTCAAGGAGCGCGGCATCGAACAGATCTTCACGCCGGGCACGCCCACCACGGCCATCATCGAGTGGCTGAGAGGCCGGCTGGCCGACTCCAAGAAGGCGAGCTAGGCGCGGGTGGACCTGTACGAGCACCAGGGCAAGGAGCTGTTCGCCAAGCACGGCATCGCGCTGGCCGAGTCAGCCGTGGCCCGTACTCCGGAGGAAGCTCGTCGGGCTGCGGAGCGCATGGGTGGTCGGGTGGCGGTCAAGGTCCAGGTCCAGACAGGGGGGCGGGGCAAGGGCGGCGGGATCGTGCTGACGAAGGAGCCGCAGGAGGCCTTCGACGCCGCGGAGCGCCTCCTCCACCAGGGCTTCAACGGGACTCCGGTGACACGCGTGCTGGTGGAGAAGCTCGTGGACATCAGGGGGGAGTTCTACTGCGCCATCACGCTCGACCGTTCGGCTGGAACCTATCTGGCCATGGTGTCGAACGAGGGCGGTGTGGACATCGAGGAGATCTCGCGAACCAGCCCGGAGGCCATCCGCCGGGCGAACGTCCACCCGGTGATCGGGATGAAGGGCTACGCGGTTCGGTATCTCGCCGGTCATCTCCCCGCGGACGCGAAGGCAGGCGCAGCGGGCCTGTTGCCGAAGCTGTACGAGGTCCTCACCGCGGAGGACGCCACGCTGGTCGAGGTGAACCCGCTGGCACTGCTGACGGACGGTACGGTGATCCCGCTCGACGCGAAGGTCACCATCGACGACAACGCGCTGTACCGCCACCCCGAGCTGGCCGCGCTTCGTTCGGAGTTCCCCGTCGATCCCACCCAGGCCAGGGCGAACGAACAGGGCCTGCAGTACGTCAAGCTCGACGGCGAGGTGGGGATCATCGGGAACGGGGCCGGGCTGGTCATGTCGACGCTGGACGTGGTGTCGCAGGCCGGCGGCAAGCCGGCCAACTTCCTGGACGTGGGCGGCGGGGCCAGCGCCGACAGCATGGCCACGTCCCTGGAAGTCGTGCTGTCCGACCCGCAGGTTCGAAGCGTGCTGGTCAACATCTTCGGCGGGATCACCCGCGGAGAGCTGGTGGCCCAGGGGATCCTGGAAGCCCTGAAGCGGGTCGACCCGAAGGTGAAGATCGTGGTTCGGCTGGACGGGACCAACGCCGAGGAGGGCCGGGAGATCCTGGAGCGAGCGGCTCATCCGACCCTCGTTCCCGCCGCCACCATGCTGGAGGCCGCGGCGAAGGCCGTCGAGCTGGCCAACGCGGGAGAGGGGGCCTGAAGGGGTGGCCATCCTGATCGGCGGCGACACCCGCCTGGTGGTGCAGGGCATCACGGGCCGGGAGGGCACGTTCCACACGCTTCGGAACCGCGCCTACGGGACCAACGTCGTGGCCGGGGTCACGCCGGGCAAGTCCGGCCAGGACGTCGAAGGGATCCCGGTGTTCGACACGGTGGAGGAGGCGGCCGGGGCGACCGGTGCCAACGCCGGCCTGATCTTCGTTCCCGCGAGGTTCGCCGCCGACGCGATCTACGAGGCGGCCGACGCGGGCCTCGGGCTGGTCGTGTGCATCACGGAGAACATCCCTGTGAAGGACATGGCCGTCGCCGTGGCCTACCTCCATGGATCGGGCACGACGCTGGTTGGCCCGAACTGCCCGGGCCTGATCTCTCCGGGGAAGGCGAACGTCGGCATCATCCCGGGAGAGATCTGCTCGCCGGGCGCCGTGGGGTTGATCTCACGGTCCGGTACCCTGACGTATCAGATCGTCAACGAGCTCACCCAGCGGGGGATCGGGCAATCCACGTGCGTCGGGATGGGTGGGGATCCGGTGCACGGGATCGGGTTCGTGGAGGCGTTGGAGCGGTTCGAAGCCGACCCCCAGACAGAAGCGGTGGTGGTGATCGGGGAGATCGGCGGAAGCGACGAGGAGCGCGCCGCCGCGTTCATCCGCGATCACGTGTCGAAGCCCGTGGTGGCGTACGTGGCCGGGTTCAGCGCCCCGCCCGGCAAGCGGATGGGCCACGCCGGGGCGATCATCACAGGATCCTCCGGTACGGCGCAGGCCAAGGCCGACGCGTTCGAGGAGGCCGGGGTCCGGGTCGGGCGCAACCCCGCCGAGGTGGCGGAGCTCATGCGGGAGACGCTGAGGGGCTGACCCACATGGACGCGACGCCGGACATGCTGTTCGTCGACGTCGTCGCGGTGGCTCGCACCGTCCGCGACGCCCTTCCTTCCGAGGAACAGGCCCGGTTCGACAGGGACACCGCGCCCAACCTGGGCCCGGTCACGGCCGTGGTCCTCACCGGGGAGAGCGGGCCCGACCGCGCGTCGGCCCGGCTGTTCGTCCTGATCAGGTAGCCGTGGCGACGGGACGCCCGGTAGGCCGGTGGCGGCGGTTCGGCGTGGGGTGGACGACCGCGGTGGGCCGAGCCATGGTGGCGGCGGTGGGGGCCGGAGCGCTGGCCGAGGCGATCGTCTTCGGCGTCTATCTCGTCGGGCGGCGGACGGCCTCGAAGGTCGCCGTGGCGAAGTCGGGGGGCATCCTGTTCTTCTGGTTCCACCACGTGGGCGCGGTGTTCACCTCGGCGGGGGGCCCCGCTGGAGTGAAAGCCAAGGCGGCGGCATCTCCGGTGGGTGCCTCGGTCACGGTGGCGCTCGCTCCGATGCTGGGGACGGCGCTGGTCGCGCTGCTGCTGTACCGGGGAGGCCGGGACGTGGCAAGCGCGGGGGGCGGCGGCGGGGCAGAGCGAGCCGCGCACGGCGCGAAGATCGCCGTCCCCTACGCGTTGGTCTGCCTTGCCGCGGCGTTCGGGACCAGGCTGACTGCCGTTAAGCTCCTGCCGGCCACGAGCGTTCTGGGCGTTGCGGGTCGGGCAGTTTCGGTCCATCCCTCGTTCGTCGCTGCAGTGCTGTGGCCGCTCGCCCTGGGCGTGATCTTCGGCGCGGTGGGCGGATTTGGGTCGGCGGATACCCGGCGCGTGCCGCGCCCCTCGCCGCCACGCGACCGTCCGTCGCCCGCCACGGTGACCGGTGAATCGAACGCCGAACCGACCCGGCGGAGCACGGTTCCGTCGTTCGTCCATGCTCTCGTGGTCGGGGGAGGGTGGATGCTCGTTCTGGCGCTGGTGCTCTCGGTCGCCGGCCTGCTGGTGCTGGCGGCCGTGCAGCCTCACGCTACGGCGTCGTACTTCCGGGGTGCCTTCCGGCGGGGACCGGCCCGAGGTGGCGTGCTGGTGGGCCTGAACGTCCTGGCCCTCCCGAACATGGCGATATGGGTGGCCGCGGCCGCCATGGGAGCCTGCGTGCGCCTGTCGCTCGGCACCGTCTCGGGCTGCGTGGTGTCGTACTCCGGGTTCCCTCGGGGAACGGGGGTCCTCCGGTTATTCGGCCTGGGTGCGTCGAAGGGTTCGCCCCATCCCTTCATCTCCTCCAGGCCGTCGGTGCCGTATCTGCTGTTCCTCCTGGTGCCGCTGGCCGCCGCGATGCTCGGCGGGATGAGGGCGGCGCGGGGAGGCCCGTTTTCGACCCGCCTGGCGACGGGGAAGGCGGGCGGCGCCGCTGGCGTCGGGTTTGCGCTGTGGTCGCTGCTGGCTCTTTGGGTGTCCGAGGTGGTCCTGACGGTCGCTGAGGCCGTGGGCCGGAGTGCGTCTTCAGCCGGCGTCGTCACGCTCAGCCTCGGGCCGAGCGTGATGACCGGGGCGCTCCTGGCCCTGGGGTGGGGGGTTCTGGGCGGGGCGCTGGGGGGCTTCGTGCGCGGTCCGCCCCGGGAAATCAGGGGGTGAACCCGCTCGACGACGTGGAGCTCGACACCGCCACCACGATGATCACCGCGACCAGGATGGCCAGGCCGACGATCCCCAGGATGATGCCGGCCAGCGCCATTCCCGCGCCCGTCTGGGTGTCGTTCGACCTGTTGATGTCCCGGCGGGCGATCAGCCCGAAGATCAACGCGAGGATCGAACCGATCCAGTAGAGCCACAGGATGCCCAGGACCAGTGAGGCGATGGCGAGGCCGTTCGTCCGCCTCCCTCTGTAGGGTGTCGCATAGCCGGCCCCGCCGCCGTACCCGTAGCCCTGGGTCGTGGTGGGGCCGGATACCGGCTGGTTGGCGGGCTCCCACGACGAATAGACGTGCCAGGCGTCGCGCCAGCCGTCCGCGGTGCGGGGGAACCTCTGGACCGGCTGCCCGGGAGAGCTTCGGTCGTAGATCCCGTAGGAATCGCCCGCGTAGCCGAGGAGGAACCGCTGTCCCGTGTAGGCGAACTGCACGGCCTCGGTCGATCCGGGTGAGGAGGTAGGACTCGGCGCGACGAGAGCGCCGGAGTCCGGAGCGGTCCGTGGACTCGGGTCGGCCTGAGCAGGCGGCTCGACGGCAGAGGGGGCGGCGGTCGAGGGCGGTTCCGAGAGCGGGCTCCCGCAATAGCGGCAGACCACGGCGGCATCCTGGATCTCCTCCGCGCAGTATGGGCACTTCTTCACTGGCATCCTTCCGCTGGGGCCGGCCGGGTCGGAGCGTACTGCCGGCGTGAATCAGGATCAACCGACCCCTCGGCGGTGACGATCCGCCTGCCATGCCGCCCATGCCTTCGACACGCCCCCGGCCAGGGCGACGGCCGCTCCGAGCAGGGCCAGGCGCGGCACCAGGGAGGCCCTGGTCAGGACCGGTGGGTGGCGCCAGTACAGGATGGAGCTGGCGGCGACCATGACGGCGAGGACGCCGTAGGCGGCCGCCTCCAGCCATGGGCGGCGTATCCCCGTGGACCGCATCCGCCA
>DHWM01000052.1:0-1842 GCA_002413185.1 Actinobacteria bacterium UBA5182 | reverse complement strand
CCCGCTCCCTCGCCGAACCGGGACCACGGGAAGAGGCTCAGCAGGACCACGATCCCGAAGCCGAAGAGAGCCAGGCCGTCGCCGCGATGGATGGGCGCCGGCGCCGAGGGGATCGGTGGCGGGTCTTCGACGATGTTGCCGAGGCATTCCGCGCCGAGCAGCCGTCCGCGCACGGGGATGGCGCACGCCATGCACAATCCCCTCCCGCATTCGGCGCACACGCCCACCTGGACGCTGCCCGGATGGACGGGGCACCGGCCCGCCCGGAACGACGTCGAAGAGGGCTGCCCGCCGGGCGCCTGCTGCTGCATCGATGCAGCGTAGCGCGGTCCCGGGGCGCCGCCGCCCCGTGCGTGCGGCGCGACGTGCCTCGAATGAACAATTGCGGCTGTTCGCTCTCGATCGATACGATTCGACCTATGGGCGATTAGATCTTCCAAGTGAATCCGCGACGCTGCGACGTTCACGCGGCTGTCGCCGAGTCGCGGCAGGACTGGTGGAACACACCGCGATATAGAGATCGGATCGCACTTGTTCTCACTGAGCTTGGGTTCGAGGTCGAACATACGGGTCGCACGAATGACGGTGGCGTCGATGCCGAGGCCGTACTATCGCTCGAGGGACTGACCTCTGTCCTGACCAAGGTCCAGGCGAAGCGCTGGGCGCACTCCGTCTCGGGCCGAATCGTGCGCGAGTTACGAGGGGCGCTCAGGGTCGACGAGCGGGGTCTCATCGTGACGACAGCAGAGTTCACTCCTGAAGCGGTTCGCGAGGCCGAGGCGGAAGGAAAGGCGAAGATCGGTCTGCTCGGAGGCGACGCCCTTGTCCGCCTCTGCGCGGAGCGCGGCATTGGTGTCGATCGACGGCAGATGACCCTGCTGAAGCTTTCAGCAGCCGAGCTCGCGTCGGAATAGTTATCGCGGACTTGACAAATCCTTCAGCGCCTGTACCAACGTGGAGCGCGAGCTGGCAGTCGTCCTCAAGGTCGAGGTGATCGATCCGAGCGATTACCGGACAGACTACGGCGAGCGTGGCGACCCCATGTTCGGCGCTCGTCGGCCGCATCCTCGCCGAGATCGGCGTCGATGAGTTGATGGAGCGACTTGGAGTTAGTCGGTCGGCAGCCTACCCGAGCTATGAACCGGCTCCGAAATCTCCAATCCGTATCGGCTCCTATCCTTCATCTCCCGGTGGCCGATACGTGATCGACGAGGCCTTTTGCATGGCTGCGAGCGTCTCATCAACCGTCAGCAAGACAGTCGTCTGGAAGGAGCTCAGTGCTCCGCCCGCGCTGATTGCGATCGCCGTGGCTGCCATCGAGACGTTATCCGGAGCCTCCCACAAGTTGTATGCGTCGTGATCGCCGAAGGCATACCAGAAACCGTGCATCTTTCCGCCGACCGCTTCGATGTACTGCTTGGCTGCCGCTCGGCGGTCCTCGGGGTTCTTGACGAGCTTCGCCCACGTTGCTGGCGTGTAGCTGAACCGGGTCAGGTAGAACGGCATCGGTCTTCCTCCTCCTTCGCTTTCATCCGGCCGGCAGCCGCGTGTGTCGGCTCAGATAGCCTAGTGTGCCCTTCGTGCGTCTGGGCATATGGTCCGCCTCGGATCCGGCGGAGCGAATGGGACACGGTCTCCTCACGTCCTGGCTCGGTAGTGGACGTGAACCACGCCGCTGCCGAAACGGTGTTCGTCCAGCAGTTCGAGCTTCCAGCGAACATCGCTGGGGAGGGACGGTTTCCCGCCTCCCACCACGATGGGCGCGACGAACAGGTGGCACTCGTCGACCAACCCGGCCTTGATCGCCTGGGCGGCGAGGTCGGGACCGCCCACGGTGATGTC
>DHWM01000006.1:1637-3302 GCA_002413185.1 Actinobacteria bacterium UBA5182 | reverse complement strand
CTATATGTCCTATACCGAGTTCGGGGTGGATCCCTCGTCGAGCCTATTCAACGGCCAGATCGAGCTCGCTGTGTGCGACATTGGACCCCCCAGCGGGGGCGTCGGGCCGGCGGGCGGGACCGCGCTTCACCCCGTCTGTGAGCCAGACAAACAGGCGACGCCGTATTTGATAGTCTCGCCCGGCGATCCATCCTGCGAGAAGGAGGGGGCGTACCCGGCCGTGGATCTCGTGAGCGGCGATGTGTACGTGGCCTTCGAGTTCAACTGGGCCACCAACGTGTTTGGCCCTACCTCCTGCCTGGGCACGAAGACGAGAGACATTGTCCAGAGGGTGCCGGTGTCCTGCCTCACGCTCACCCCCACCTCGGGTTGTGGCCCCTCCAATACCGGCAGCGTGTTCGTGCGTTCACTGGATGCGGCATTTGTCCCGGGGTACAACCGCTTTCCGATGAACGACTTCCCGCGCATCGCCGCCGACCCGATGAAGGGGACGGTCACGCTCGTGTGGAATGACGCGCGGCGCGATGCCGTCGGCGATATCTTCCTCGAGAGCTTCGCGCTGGGGACCCTGGCCCGGATCCAATCGGCGCCGGTGCGGATCAACCCCGATACAGGAGGATGGCACTTCCTGCCGGCGCTTCGCCAAGCAGACGCCACAGGAGACCTCAACATCACGTTCTACCAGCGCGACTCAGGCGATACCGCGGTCACCAACGTCGAAGGGGTGCTGGGGATCGACCCCCTATTGACGGCGCCACCCGTGAGCTCCGTGTTGGTCACCACGCAATCGTCCGATTGGAACGCGGACTCGTCGGACATCTTCCCGAACTTCGGCGACTACACCGACAACTACGTCATCGCCACGACGGCTCCGCCATTCACCGGGAACCAGTTGTACGTCGCGTGGTCCGATGGCCGTTTGGGCTTCCCGCAGCCCTTCGAGGCGAACGGCCCGACTCCGTGACGAGGTAGGGGCGAGCGGACGGGGTGCCTCCTGGGGGAAACCGGGAGGCGTCCCGCCTGCGAGTGGCGGCGAGCGCCTCCACGGCCTCCCCGTACTTTGCCCGGGCGTCCCCGAACTCGCCCTCAAGCTGCTTTCGCCAGGCGGCCCGTTCGCGCTGGATGGCCGCGACCAGGTCAGCGTAGGCCGAGTCGATAGCGAGCGCGAGGGCATCCCGGCGCCGGCGGACAGCGACCTGTTCGGCCTCCACCTGCCGCACGTTCACCGGCCCAGGGTCCCTTCGCCCTTCTCGGAGCGCGTCGGCGTAAGCCTGATTGTCCAGGAGCTCGGCGTTCCGGCGTTCCTGTTCGAGTTCGGGGCGGCGCCGGGCGGTGGCCTGATACTCCTCGCCGAGCTTTGCGTATTCGACCGCGATCGGCCTGATCGAGTCGGGAAACTGCTCCAGTGGCGGAAGCCCGACCGCCGCCACCACCGCTCCACTCCGAACAGGTAGCGCCACGTCCCTCGGACTCTCACGTAGGTCTCGTCCACGTGCCAGCGATCCCCGACGATGTGCCGACGGGCTCGGGCCGCCTCGGCGAACTCCGGCGCGAACCGCTGGACTCAACCGGTACGCCGTTACGTGGTCGACCTCCACCCCCGCGCTCAGCCAGGAGCTCCCGGACGTCTCGGTAGGACAGGCCGAACCGTAGGTACCAGCGGAC
>DHWM01000006.1:0-1335 GCA_002413185.1 Actinobacteria bacterium UBA5182 | reverse complement strand
CGGCGAAGGCTGAGCGCGGCGCCGGTCGGGGGTGGGAGTATCGGGGAGATCTCATGGCGGGAGTCTCGCTGATCCGGGACCACGACAGCCAATGCAACAGTGCCCCCGGAGCCCGAGCGGCCGCCCAGAAAGGACGACGGCCAGCCGCCTGTCCCGGGGGGCGACCGGAGCGGCGTCAGATGAGGAGATCAGACAGCGGCTTGACGCACGAGCAGGCGGTCAGACCCAGCCGCCGCAGCCCCCATGCCTCCTCGATGGTGAGAAGAAGCGAGTAGTGGTCGTACGCCGTCCCAACGCTGGCTCCGGGCCGGACCGCGGGGCCCGCCGCGATTATCACGACCTGCCCGCCCCGGGCGGTAGGACAGCAACTCGTTGCTGGGGTCGTGGATGGCCCCGGGTGCCCCTCGTCCCACATGAGGAACAGCACGCCGGAGGGTCCGAGCTGCTGAAGGATCGGGGGCAGGAGCTGGGACAGGAACGTGTCGCCGGTGCTAACGCTGCAGTCGTGCATGTCGTGGCAGAGATCTGGTGTGACGAAGGCGAATTGGGGGAGGGCGTGGCCCGCGAGGTCAGCGTCCAGTTGGGTCAGAGGAACGACCCTGTCGCAACGACTCGGGTTGCTCGCGATGTCCTTGAAGTACACGAAGGGATCGTGTTTCTTCGCGTACTGGCCCGATCCCGGACCGGTGAAACACGGGGACGGTAGGCCCTCCATGTATCCCTTCCACGAGATGCCATGGGCCTCCAGTTGATCCACTAGGTTGGGCGCGGAGACGCCACAGTCGGTGCAGTCCGAGTGGATGCCGAACGAGGAGCCACCGATCAGAGCGAGATAGTTCGGAAGGGAGGGGTGACTCAAGGCTTGATAGTTGGTGGCCAGTGCGTAGCGGCGAGCGAGGGAGTTGATGTACGGAGCGTCCGGGTTGCCGACGATCTGACTGTACTCGTGGTTCTCCATCACCACGATCACGACGTGCGAGAAGTGGGGGAGGCCCCCACCCGCCGAAGGAAGGCCGCCACTTCCGCTGGGGAGGGGACCACCTCCGGTAGGGGTGCCACCCCCGGCAGGGGGGACCGATCCCGAGGGCGTCGTGATGGCGCTCGACCCGGACCCGCAGGCCGACGCGACGATTGCGAACAGGGTGACGGTGAGCAACAGACGGAACATGCTATACGTCCTCATGAGACTTCCTTCAGCTTGGCACCCGGGTATGAGAGGCCCGCGAATCGCGGCTCCATACTAGCCGGTGGTCGGTTGAGCAACGCCTTGGCGAGCGGCTCTCCATCTCACGGAGACCCCTGCCAACAACTCGCTCGAGCTCGGTGACCTGGAGC
>DHWM01000096.1:9557-12437 GCA_002413185.1 Actinobacteria bacterium UBA5182 | reverse complement strand
GGCCCAATGAGACCTGGTCGCATCAGGCGTCGACGAACAGGGCTATGGACGCGGTGAAGCCGTGCAGGAAGTTCTTCCCGCCGACCGGCCCGATCTCCCCCGCGCAGTTGAATCCCGCCAGCGGAAGACCCCCGAGCTTCTCCGAAACAAGTGACGCGTCGTGATCAGGGACCGAGAACAGGCGGGACCCCCTCCCGTTGCAGGTGAACAGCAGCGCCCCGGCCGCCGGCTCCGCCTCCCGCTCGAGAAGGGTGCGCAGATCCTCGTCCGCGGTGGCCGAGTCCCGCACGTGGAACTGGATGCTCTCCCCGGCCTCCATCATGTCCCCCACCGCGAGCGCCCCGCTCTGCTGGTCCACCCCCATGACTCCCCGGATCAGGAAGTCCCCGCGCTCCGGCTCGGCCTTGTACTCGTCGATGACGCGACCCACATGGAGGCCCCGACCGACCAGCTCGCGGTCCTCGGGGGTGAGCGTTTCCACGAGCTCCCGCAGTCGCTGGAGGGGCGGCCGACCTCCCAGCTCGTGGATGACGTTCCCCTCCGCCCGCGTCACGGTGTAGACGTTGCCGATGGGGCGGCATCCCTGGGAGACGAGAGCCCGGATCAGGATCCCGGGCAAGCGGGCCCCGACCGCGCCGGTGTCCACCACACGGTCGTCCAGGAACAGCCGGGTGTCGCCGGGCCCCATCCCGCCGCTCGCCATCCCGCCCATCACGACCGTTCCGGGAACCCGCTCGTTCACATGCCCCAGCAGGAAGTCGGTGGGGAACGAGAAGGGGTCGCCGATGAGCAGGTACGGACCCGGCCCGGCCTCCTCGAAGCGATACCCCCCGAACACGCCCCCCTCTGAGGTGCGGACGAACTCCATGTGAAAGGTCTCGACGGGCTTGGGCAGCGAGGCCAGCCACACCGCGACGGCCGGGCCGCCCTCGACCTCGCGGTCGCCGCCCACCACCGTCTCAGCGACACAGCCGATGACCCGATCGGGCCCGGCCTTGACGCGAACGGCCTCCGAGACAACTTCGGCGGAAGGAGCGTGGTGGCGGGAGGCCACGACCAAGGCCAGGGAGACGTCGGCCCCGCCGAGCCGGGACCGGGCCTCCTCCACGGCTTCCGCTGTAGCCTTCGCCGGATCGGGGTCGGTCGAGAGCGCCGCGCCGATCCTCATCTCCTCGACCCTAACACCGGTGGCTTCGTTGCGAAAAGGGAGATCTCCCCGGCGAGGGTGCACCATTGTTGATTCGCTTCAGCAGTTCCTCTTTGTGCCCGCTCATGCCCCGCGCTCAGTCCAGAACCGCCACGGCCTCGATCTCAACCAGCTTGCCCTCGTAGCCCAGCCGCCCACGCTGAGCAGGGTGCTCGTGGCGGGCCGCAGCGAGATCACGTCGGAGGCCCGGCCGTGTTGAGGACCGTACCTCCCCCGGGAGGCCGGTGGAACGACGGACACGAGAGCTTGTTTGGGGACCCGCCGCCTCCAGGACCCCCTTTCGCCGTCCGTCCCCGTACGTTCCCGTCCAGTCCATACCCATTCTGACCTGGACACTTGCGGACGGGACAAACCACTCGGACGCGTCAGCATGGCCTGTTTCAGGTTGAGGGCATGGGGTCCGGAGGGCTAGGTCCGCATCTATGATGACGCGGGAGAACACCACCACCCACCAGACCGAAGGGGTGGACAGCATGTACGGCATCGCGGAGATCGCCGCCGCCCTCGGCGTCCCAAGCGCGACGGTGGCGCATTGGCACCGCCGAGGAAAGTTGCCTGATCCCGACGAGCGCCTCGGCGATGCGCCGGTGTGGTCGGCCCGTCACATCGAGCCCTGGATCGAACAGCACCGTTCACGCTACCGCTAAGGGCTAGGCGCGCCACGCCAGGCGCACCCGTTAGGGATCGAATCTTGTACGCCCGTGAACAGCGGACCCGACCGAGACGGACTCCAGGACGGTCCGCACCAGAGCTCTCCGCCATACGATGTCCCCCCTCGGCCCACGCCGCTCGCACCCGCCTCCGCGCCGCCCGCAAGGTCGCGACCAGGGGGGCTTCTGCCAACGAAATGCCAACACCTACCCCCGATACCGGCCGTTTCCGGGAGTTGCCGTGGTTTATGTCGGAGCGGCCGAAAACCGGCTTTGACCTGCGCAAAGGGTTGCCTGAAGTACACTCCGGCATACCCCCTAAAACGTGTCTGTTGGGATGCCGAATCCCATTCCCTCGATAGAATTTCTGGGCGAGACCCTTTGGGCACAGGCCCTTGGCAGGAGCGACGGTGATCGAGCTACCCGAAGATATCCGCGACCAGTTGATCTCGCATTCGGTGGCGGGATTGCCCGACGAAGCGTGCGGGCTGCTGGCCGGCACCAACGGAGACGGACGGACCGTCCGGGCCGAGCGGTTCTACGCGATGACGAACGCGGACCACAGCGCCATGACCTATCGCCTGGACCCGACGGAGCAGCTTCGGGTGTTCAACGAGATCGAGGACAAGGGGTGGGAGCTGATCGGGATCTTCCATTCGCACACCCACACCGAGGCCTACCCGAGCGAGACCGACCGGCGCCAGGCGTTCTATCCCGAGGCGCACTACGTCCTGGCCTCCCTGGCCGACCGGAATAACCCCGTGGTGAGGGCGTTCACCATCACGGAGGGAGACGTTGAAGAGCACGAGGTGAGGATCACGTGAGCACCACGCCCGCATTCACCGAGCAGCAGGTCCTGCGGTACTCGAGGCACATCATCCTGCCGAACATCGGGGCGGCGGGGCAGCGCAAGCTCCTCGACGCGAAGGTCCTGTGCGTGGGGGCCGGCGGGCTCGGGTCGCCGGTGGCGATGTACCTGGCGGCGGCGGGGGTCGGGACGCTCGGGCTGCTGGACTTCGACCG
>DHWM01000096.1:9118-9297 GCA_002413185.1 Actinobacteria bacterium UBA5182 | reverse complement strand
AAGGTGGATTCGGCTGCCGAGCGCATCGCCGGCATCAATCCTGACGTGAGCGTGGTGAAGCACGACACCATCCTCACGTCCGGCAACGCCTTCGAGATTCTGGGGCAGTACGACGTGATCGTGGACGGGACCGACAACTTCCCGGTGCGGTATCTGGTGAACGACGCCACCCAGATGCT
>DHWM01000096.1:4019-8862 GCA_002413185.1 Actinobacteria bacterium UBA5182 | reverse complement strand
GCCGTGCCCTCGTGCAGCGAGGCGGGAGTGTTCGGCGTCCTGCCCGGCATCATCGGGTCCATCCAGGCGGTCGAGGCCATCAAGCTGATCACCGGCGCCGGGGAATCGCTGGTGGGCCGGCTGCTCCTCGTCGACGCCCTGGCCATGGACTTCACCACCGTGAAGCTGCGGTGGGACCCCGAGTGCCCGGTATGCGGCAAGCACCCGACGGTGAAGGATCTCATCGATTACGACCGGTTCTGCGGCCTGGCCCCCGGACAGACGCCCGCGGAGGCCGAACACGGTGCCAGGACCACCGTGGAGGCGTGACCCCGGCATGCCGGTGAAGGTCAAGATCCCGACCATCTTTCGAGGCCGCGTCGGCGGCCGGCCCACGGTCGAGGGCGACGGCCCGACCGTGCGCGACCTGCTCCAGGACCTGGAGGGCCGATACCCAGGGCTGACCGCCGGCATCGTGAGCGAGGACGGTGGGCTGCACCGCTTCGTCAACCTGTACGTGAACGACGAAGACGTCCGCTACCTCGGTTCGCTGGAAGCCGAGGTGAAGGAAGGCGACACGGTGGCCATCCTTCCCGCGGTGGCCGGCGGCTGACGAAGCGTCATTTGCCCTATCCGCGGCGACGCGGAAGGACTAGGCTTCTTCTCCCTGCCCGCACGGTCCAAGGAGGAGCCCATGAGCTCGGCGTTCGAGGCGGTCCAGAGCTACTACGAACGAGCGGCGGAGCGGCTCAACCTGGAGCTGTCGCTTCGCGAGGCCCTGGCCACACCGACCCGCGAGGTCCGCGTCCAGGTCCGGGTCCCCATGGACGGCGGCGGCTTCAAGGTCTTCCGCGGCTATCGGGTGCAGTACAACAACGCCCGTGGTCCCTACAAGGGCGGGCTTCGGTTCCATCCGAACGTCTCCCTCGACGAGATCCGGTGCTTCGCCGCGCTGATGACGTGGAAGACCGCGCTGATGAACATCCCGTTCGGCGGCGGCAAGGGCGGGGTGCAGGTGGAGCCGAAGCTGCTGTCCGAGGCCGAGCTGGAGCGGCTGTCGCGGGCGTTCATGCGCTCCATCGCCGACGTGATCGGGCAGAACGTGGACGTGCCCGCGCCCGACGTCAACACCAATCCCCAGATCATGGGGTGGATGGCCGACGAGTACGCCCGCCGATACGGACCGCACCCCGCGGTGATCACCGGCAAGCCCGTGTCGGTGGGAGGGTCGCTGGGGCGCGAGTCCGCCACCGGGCGGGGCGCGCTGATCTGCCTGGACCAGGTGGCGAAGAGCCGCGGGTGGAAACGGCAGGACACCACCCTCGCCATCGAGGGATACGGCAACGCCGGCTCGTGGCTGGCCGTGCTGGCCTACGAGATGGGCTACCGGATCGTGGCCGTCTCCGACAGCAAGGGCGCCATCCACAATCCGGACGGCATGCATCCCGAGAAGGTCCTCGCGCACAAGCAGGAGACCGGCAGCGTGATCGACTACGCCGCAGCCACGACGATCGAAGGGGCCGACATCTTCGGCGTCGACTGCCGCGTGTTCGTCCCCGCGGCCCTCGACATGAGCGTTAACGAGGACACCGCGCCACGCATCAAGGCCCAGGTGATCCTGGAGGAGGCGAACTACCCGGTGACGGTAGAGGCCGAGCCCGGGCTGGCCGAGCGCGGCGTCACCGTGGTGCCGGACATCCTGGCCTCCGGTGGAGGTGTCGCGGTGTCCTATCTGGAGTGGGTCCAGGACCTCCAGCGCGAGGCGTGGCCGGAGGAGCGGGTCAACAAGCGGCTCGGCGAGATCATGGAGGCGGCCACCGCACAGGTGCTGGCCCGGGCCGAATCCGAGGGCGTGACCCTTCGGGAGGCCGCGTACCTCATCGGCGTGGAGCGGGTGGCGGAGGCCGAGATCGCCCGAGGCTACCGCTGAGTAACTTCAGCTCGGGAACCGACTTTCCTCCTGTGGCCGTTTGAGCTAGGCTCGGCGGGCAGGGATCGGAAGGCGGTACCCACGCCCGGTCGGTCGCGGGAGACCGAGTTTCCCTCGCGAGAGGGAACGCCCATCGGGACGCCTGGTCGCCGCCTTTCGATCCCTCCCTCGTTCGGCGGCGCGCCGGGCCTCTCAGGCCCGCTTGCGCGGCGGGTCGAAGAAGGGAAGGTCCACCACCGTGGCATCGACCGAACCGCGCCGGGCTTCCACGGTCCACTCGACCGACAGACGCGTGTCCAGTTCGGCGACCGACGCCGTCAAGGACGCCAGCGCGATGGCCTTCTTCAGGGTGGGACTCCACGTCGAGCTGGTGGCCTTGCCCACCTGACGCCGTCCGGAGAACACCGGGACCGGCACGCGTGACGCGGCGCTCGGGATGTTGGGAGGCAATCCCTGGGCGGTGTGCAGCCGCTCGATCCCGTCCCAGTCCAGCTCCAGGCCCACCAGTCGTCGCTGAGGCCCTCCGTTTCGTTGTTCGGCCTCCAGCGCCCGCCGGCCCACGAAGTTCGCGGGCTTGTTGAAGTCCACGAGCTGTCCGAGGATCCCGAGCTCGAACGGCGAGTACGCCTGGTCCGGGATGACGGCGTGGCGAACGCTGTTGAAGTCCGCCTCGATCAGGATGAGGCCCGCCTCGATCCGCGTGACGTCCAGGGCGAGCATCCCCGCGGGGCGAGCCCCGAACGGTTGACCCGCCGCCATCACCGCGTCCCACAGTTGCACGGCCTCCGCCGAGTCGACCCACAGCTCGTATCCGAGGTCGCCCGTGTAGCCGGTCCGGCTGACGTCCACCTCGATCCGGCCGATCTTCGAGGAGCGGCGTCCGAAGTACTTCAGGTCGGACCAGGTCTCGCCGGTGACGGCTTCCAGGACGTCCCTCGACTTCGGCCCCTGGAGGGCCAGGGCGGCGAGGCGTTCGGTGATCTCCTCGACCTCCACGTCGAGGCCGCCGGCGTTCTGCCGGAACCACCGGAGCGAGGGGTCGGCGGCGGTCCACCGATAGGTCCCTTCGTCCAGGCGGGCCACCGTACCGTCGTCGATGACCTTGCCGCGCTCGTCGCACCAACTGGTGTAGTAGACGCGACCGACCCGGAGCTTCCCGACGTCGCGGGTGATGATCCGGTCGGCCAGCCTGGCGCTGTCGGGGCCGCTCACCTTGTACTTGAACAGGGGGGAGACGTCGATGAGGGCGGCGGCTTCCCGGATGGCGTTGTACTCGATGTCGTGGTGGTCCGCGTACACGCTGGCCGCGTAGTAGCCGGACCACTCCCGCCACTGGAGCTTGCGGTTCAGTGGAGCCGTGCGCGGATGGAACGCGGTTCCGACGCTCACGGCGAGGATTCTGCCAGACCGGATTGCCGTCGAGCCGTCGGCCGGCACTCCGGTCCATGTGCAGTTGGCCTCAGATCGG
This sequence comes from Actinobacteria bacterium UBA5182, assembly GCA_002413185.1. Classification (GTDB taxonomy): domain Bacteria; phylum Actinomycetota; class UBA4738; order UBA4738; family UBA4738; genus UBA5182. The sequence goes on along the minus strand of DHWM01000096.1, from coordinate 5,485 downwards.
GGGCTCGGGGTCGTACTGGATGCCCCGGCGAACCTCGCGGGCCCGTTCCACCGAGTGCAGCCGCCGAACCAGGTGCAGCGCCATGTCGATGCCCGCCGACACGCCGGCGGCGGTGATGACCTCCCCGTCGTCGACGAAGCGGTCGTCGGGTCGAACTTCGATGCTCTGGTCCAACGAACGAAGGAGGTCGAGCGAACCCCAGTGCGTGGTGGCCGGGCGCCCTTTCAGCAATCCCGAGTCGGCGAACACCAGCGCGCCGGTGCAGACGCTGGTCATCAGGGCGCCGGATGAGGCGACCCCCTGGATCCAGCTCCGGATGCTTTCGTCGCCGAGCTGCCGGCGCGTCCCAAATCCCCCCGGGTAGACCAGCACGTCGATGGGGGGCGCGGTCTCCCACGAGTGGTCGGGCAACACGCGGAGGCCCTTGGCGCAGGTCACGGGGTCGAGGGTCCGGGCGACCGTGAACACCTCGACACCGTCCTCCGGATGCGTTCGGGCCCAATAGGAGAGCACCTCCCACGGGCCGGCCCAGTCGAGCTCCTCGGCGTCGGGGAACAGGGCGATCCCGATGCGAACCGGTTCTCGCTCAGGCACGCCGCTAGAGTATCCGGGGCCACTACTGTTAGCCGGGGTCGGTGCGCCAAATGAAGAGACGACTGACGATACTGCTCACATTGGTGGTGACGGGTCTGATCCTCGGGATGGTCCTGGCCTCCCTGCGCATCTCGGGCCCCCCAGAGCCGAACCGAGATCGACGCAGACCCAACCTGCTCAGCCGGTCCGCCTGCCGGATGATGTGGCGACAGGCCGGGTCTACTCGGATGCGAACGCCAGATTGGACCCGCCTTCCGACATGGATCCGCCCGTCAGCTCGGAGAAGGCCATCGACATCGTCTGGCAAGCCGAATCCCGGGATTCCGGGAGGACAGCGAAGACGGAACAAGCCGTTCTGGGGACCCTGGTCCCGGTCGATGGAGGGCCTGTGGCCTCACCCACGGAGATATGGGCCATCACCTACACAGGCACCTGTGTCACGGTGGGTGGGCCCGCCTTTCTTTCCCCGGGGCCGAGCAGCTCCCAGCTCCCGGACTGCCTCCAGGTTGATCAAGTGACGTTCGTTGATGCCACCAGTGGAACGATCCTGGCGGTGAGTACGACCCACTAGGGCGCGTGTCTCGAGGGCCGAACCCGATAGGGTGGTCGCCTCACAGGATCGTGTCCATGGGGAACCGTTACGACGCCGTAATCATCGGGGGGGGTCACAACGGGCTGACGGCTGCCGCCTACCTGGCCCGGGGCGGCCTCTCCACCCTCGTTCTCGAACGAAGGCATCTCCTCGGCGGCGCGGCCGTCACCGAGGAGATCTATCCGGGCTTTCGGTTCAGCGTGGCTTCGTACGTCGTCTCGCTGCTTCGGCCAGAGATCATCCGGGAGCTCGACCTGCCGAAGCATGGCCTGGAGATCCT
>DHWM01000096.1:2682-3740 GCA_002413185.1 Actinobacteria bacterium UBA5182 | reverse complement strand
TACGAGGAGTACGGCCAGCTCATGGTGGAGATGGCCCGGTTCATCAAGCCGATCCTATCGGTGGTCCCCCCGGACCCGGGGCGGACCGATCCCCGCGAGTGGCTGCCGCTGTTCGGCCTGGCCCGCACGTTCCGGAACCTCCCACAACATCAGCAGGCGGTGTTCGTCCAGCTCATGACGATGAGCGCGGTGGACTTCCTGGACCAGTGGTTCGAGACGGACCCGCTGAAGGCGACCATGGCCGCCAGCGGGATCATCGGGACGTTCCAGGGGGTTCGCTCGCCGGGGACGGCGTACGTCCTGCTCCACCACTACATGGGCGAGATCGACGGGACGTTCCGGGCGTGGGGCATCCCCCGGGGCGGAACGGGTGGGGTCAGCGAATCGATCGCGTCCGCGGCGCGGTCCTTCGGCGCGGAGATCCGGTGCCACGCGCCCGTGGCGAGGATCTTGGAACGGGACGGACGGGCCACCGGCGTCGTGCTCGAATCCGGGCAGGAGATCGAAGCGGGGGTGGTGCTCTCCAGCCTCGACGCCCGCCAGACCTTCCTGAATCTCGTGGAGCCCGGCACGCTGGGCAGCGAGTTCGAGGACGAAGTTCGCCGGTACAAGTTCCGAGGGTCGTCGGGAAAGGTGAACCTGGCCCTGGACGGGCTGCCCGACTTCACGTGCCTTCCCGGCCCGGGCGACCATCTGCGGGGCGCGGTGAGCTTCTCGCCCGGCGTCGACTACATGGAGCGGGCGTACGACGACGCGAAGTACGGGCGGTTCAGCCGGCGGCCGTACATCGACATGATCATCCCCACCCTGGTGGACCCGTCGATGGCACCGCCCGGGAAGCACGTGATGAGCTGTTTCGTCCAGTACGCGCCCTATCACCTGGCCGACGGCGCCGAGTGGGACGACGCCCAGCGTGAAGCGTTAGGCGACGCGGTGGTCGACACCATCGCCGAGCGGGCCCCGAACATCCGCGACCTCATCCTGCACCGGCAGGTGCTCACGCCGAAGGACATCGAGGAGCAGTTCGGGCTGACGGAGGGCAACATCTTCCAGGGCGA
>DHWM01000096.1:0-2565 GCA_002413185.1 Actinobacteria bacterium UBA5182 | reverse complement strand
TGGGCGAGATATCGAACACCTCTGCGCCACCTGTGGATGTGCGGGTCGGCCACCCATCCGGGCGGGGGGATCATGGGCGCGCCCGGGCGGGTGGCCGCCCTGGAGGTCCTGAAGTCCCTGCGCGGTGGGCGGACGACGGCCGGGGCCACATGAGCACGAATTCCTATCGGCACGACGCCGTGGTCGTCGGGGCGGGCCACAACGGCCTGGTGACTGCGGCCTACCTGGCCCGGGCCGGGATGCGGGTGCTCGTCCTGGAACGGCGGCACAAGGTCGGCGGGGCCCTGACCACCGACGAGCTCATGCCGGGCGTGAAGGTGCCGGCGGTCGCCCACACCGTGGGGCGGCTTCGCCGATCGGTCGCGCGCGACCTACGACTGGGAGAGCACGGCCTGAGGCTGCTCCGGCCGTCGGTTCGGGCCTTCGCGCCGCGGCCCGACGGGCGGTCCGTCACCTTGTGGGCCGATCAAGCTCGAACGGCTGCCGACCTCCGTGCGTGGTCACCGGCCGACGCCGATGCCTATCCCGCGTTCGACCGGAAGGTCCGGGCGCTGGGGAGCTTCCTGGCATACCTCGGCGCCGCCACTCCGCCCGACCTGAAGAGTCCCTCGCTGGCCGATGCGCTGTCCGGGTTGAAGCTCGGCCGGGCGCTTCGCGGGCTGGGGGGCGCCGGCCACACCCGGGAGGCGCTGCGGGTCCTGCCGATGGCGGTCGCGGACCTGGTGGGCGAAGTCTTCGAGACCGACGGGCTGAAGGGAGCGCTGGCCACTCGAGGAGTGCAGTACGCGGCCATGGGACCGTGGTCCGCCGGCTCGGCCATGGCCTTCCTGGCCGATTCCGCCGGGAACGACGGCGGCGGCGCCGGGCAGACGGTGTTCGTCACGGGTGGACCGGGAGCTCTGGCGGAAGCGCTGGCGGGAGCGGCGCGCTCGTTCGGCGCGGAGATCAGGTGCGGCACGGAGGTGGCCCACATCACCGTGTCGGAGGATCGAGTCACCGGCGTGGTGCTGCGCTCCGGGGAAGAGCTCGTCGCGCCGGTCGTCGTGTCGGGGGTCGATCCGAAGCGGACGCTCCTGCAGATGATCGACCCCGTCGACCTCGGGCCGAGCCTCGTATGGCGGACCCAGAACATCCGAACTCCCGGAGTCGTGTCGAAGGTCAACCTGGTCCTGGATGGGCTCCCCACGTTCACGGCGGCCGGCCATGAGGGAACCGAACGGCTGCGCGGCCGGATCCTCGTGGCGCCTGGCATCGATTACCTGGAGCGGGCCTTCGACGCATCGAAGTACGGGCGATTCTCCGAGGAGCCGTATCTGGAGGTGACCATCCCCACGCTGATGGACCCCACGCTCGCTCCGGAGGGCACGCACGTGATGAGCGTCCTGGTGCAGTGGACGCCGTACCGGCTCCGCGAGGCCGAGTGGGAGGCCGAACGGGACACCCTGGGGGACCTCGTCGTGAAGACGCTCGAGGCCTACGCGCCGGGCCTCACGGACCGGGTGGTGGCCCGGCGGGTCCTGACGCCGGTCGACCTGGAGCGGGACTTCGGCCTCACCAACGGGAACCCGATGCACGGGGAGCCCGGGCTCGACCAGTTCTTCGCGTGGAGGCCGCTGCTCGGGTATGCCAGGTACCGGCTGGTCTTCGACGGGCTCTATCTGTGCGGTTCCGGGGCGCACCCGGGGGGGGGCGTGACCGGGGCCCCCGGGGCGAACGCCGCGCGGGCGATCCTGGCCGACCGGAGGCGTCGGAGCGTGGAACAGAGCGGTCGCGCCGTCGCGTCCGGTTGAGGTTATGGTGCAGCCATGTGTCGGAGCATCAAGACCCTCCGCCGGCCCGGCGAGCCGCCCACGGACGAGGAGATCAGGGCGGCGGCGCTGCAGTTCGTTCGCAAGGTGAGCGGTTACCGCCAGCCGTCGCGACGGAACGCCGAGGCTTTCGATACCGCGGTTGAGGAAGTGGCCATGGCATCGCGGCGGTTGCTGGGCGACCTGAAGGCCACGTGATCGGAGGTCCCGCCGGGCCCGGGTGCCCCGCGTGCGGCGCCGAGGCCCGTTCGGGCGCGCGGTTCTGCGACTCCTGCGGATCCTCCCTCCCGGGCCCGTCCGTGGCCCTGTCCCCGGCGGATGGCACGTCGGTTCCCGGGGGTGGCGCGGCCACCACAGGCGACGAGCTTCGTCCCATCACCGCCCTGTTCGCTGATGTAGTAGGGTCCACGGCGCTCGGCGAGCGACTCGGTCCCGACGAGGTCAAGGCCCTGATCGGGGAGTGCGTGAGCCGGATGAGCCGGGCGGTCGAAGAGTACGGCGGCATCATTCAGGCCTACGCCGGCGACGGCATCTGCGCCTACTTCGGCGTCCCCGCCGCGCACGAGGACGACCCGGAGCGGGCGGCCCGGGCGGCCCTTCGGATCGTGGACGTGGTGGGGGAGTACGGCCGCGACGTCGAAGCGGCCTGGGGCATCCAGAACTTCAGCGTCCGCGTGGGCATCAACAGCGGGCAGGCCGGGGTGGGGCAGGTGGGCGGAGCGGACCGTCAGACCGTTGCCCTGGGAGACACCACGAA
>DHWM01000163.1:19159-25426 GCA_002413185.1 Actinobacteria bacterium UBA5182 | reverse complement strand
ACCGCTTCCGCCAGCAGGTCGTAGCGCATCGAAGAGAGCACCGCGCCCTGGTCCGCCTGTTCGCCGTAGAACATCCGCTGCTCGTGCCGGACGTCGCCCCACCCGCCGTTGTTGACCACCACCACCACCACGCCGAGGCGATGCCTGGCCGCGGTGTCGAGCTCGATGGCCGAGAGGCCGAACGCCCCGTCGCCGGTGAACACGAACACCGGCTCGTCCGGCCGGGCCGCCCTGCACGCGATGCCGAAGGGGAGCCCGATCCCGAGCGTCCCCATGGCCGAGCCGATGAACAGGTTCGTCCCGGGTCGGGCGGCTTTCGAGAAGGCGATGCCCCAGAGCACGCTGTCCCCGCCGTCGGAGACGAACGAGTGCGGGCCCTGCTCCCGGGCGAGCCCGGCGACCTGGCGAGCCAGCCAGCCGGGATGGAGCCCGTGCGCCGGCCGGTCGCCCTGGATCTCCCAACTCTCCCAGCTCATGGCGGCCCCTTGCTTCGCCTGTTCGACCCAGCCGTCGAAGGCGCCGGCGTCACCGGTCCAGGCCTCGGCCAGAGCGTCGACGGTGGCGGCGACGTCGCCCGCCAGCGCCACCTCGGGCCGGCGGAGCCCTCCCAGGTTCTCCGGGCGGACGTCCACCTGGATGATCCTCTGGCCGGGTGAGAACAGCGGCGGGCCCCCGTAGACCAGGTTTGCGTTGAACCGCGAGCCCAGGACCAGGGCGACGTCGGCCGAGGCCAGGGCGATCCCGCCGTGGACCAGCCCGCCCAGGCAGCGGGGATGGTCGTCGTCGATCAGGCCGCGGGAGGCGCTGGTCGTGACCACGGGGATGCCGGTGCGCTCGGCGAACCGCGTCAGGGCGTCGCCCGCTCCCGAGAAGAACGCGCCCGACCCCGCCAGGACGACCGGGCGGTTCGCTCCCTGCAGGAGGTCCACGGCGCGTCGCAGGTCGGTGCCAACGGGGATCGAACGAGCCGGTTCTTCGCCGTGACCTGTCGGCCAGGGGCGCTGAGGCGGCGAGGCGGCCCCGCCGAACACGTCCTGCGGGATCTCCAGGTAGGCCACGCCCGGCATGCCGGAGCGGGCCTGATGGACGGCTTCGGACACGAACTCGGGGATGCGGGCCGTGGCCAGGCATTCGGCCCGCCACTTCGTGACCGGGGCCACCAGGCCGAGCTGGTCGAGGTCCTGGACGGCGCCGCGGCTGCGTTGTGACAGGCCGGTCCGGCCGGCGATCACCACGACCGGGACCCCCGCGGCGTTCGCCTCCGTCAGGCCGGGGATCGCGTTGGCCAGACCCGGGCCGGCGGTCATCGCGGCGACGGCGACATTGCCCGTGGCCAGGGCCCACCCCTCGGCCATGAACACCGCGTTCTCCTCGTGGCGGGTGTCGATCAGGGTCAGCCCTTCGACCCGAGCGCCCTCGAACAGGGGGAGGATGTGCCCGCCGGGGAGTCCGAAGAGCGTCCGGACGCCAGCGGCGGCGAGCGCCCGCGCGGCGAGGATCCCGCCGTGCTGCGCCTGGTCACTGCCCATGCGGCGGCGAGTATAGGATGCGGCACTGGATGGCTGGGAACGGTCGGATGCGAGCGGCGTTCTTCGAATCCTCCCGCACCATCACCGTCCGGGACGCCCCCATCCCGGAGCCGCCGCCGGGCGAGGTCAGGCTGAGGGTGCGGTACTGCGGGATCTGCGGGTCCGACCTCAGCCTGTACAAGACCGGCGTCCTGTCGGGCCCGGACGTCATCCTGGGCCACGAGATCTCCGCCGTGGTCGACGTCGATCCCGCGGGAACCTGGGAAGCGCGCGCGCGCGTCGTTCCCTATCCGGCGGGGCGGGGCTGCGGCGAATGCGTGTGGTGCGTGGAGGGCATGTTCCGCTATTGCCTGAACCCGCCCGACCAGCACGGTGGGGGGTACGCCGAGTACGTCAGCGTGCCGAGCACCGCCCTCCTGCCCATCCCCGACGGGCTGGGCGACGACGTGGCCGCGGCGGCCGAGCCGTTCGGCGTGGCGCTGCGCGCCGTGGAGCTTGCCGCTCCGAACACCGGCGACTTCGCCTACGTCAGCGGCCTCGGATCGATCGGGCTCCTCTCGGTGGCGGGCCTGGTCGCGGCGGGATGCCGCGTGGTCGGGGCGGACCCCAGGGAGGACCGCCGGGCCCTCGGGCTCGACCTCGGATGCGAGGAGGTGTTCGACCCCACGGCCGAGGATCCGTTCGCGAAGACCCTGCAGTTCGAACCGCACGGCCCCCGGGTCGCCTTCGAGTGCGCGGGCGTGCCGGACTCCCTCCAGCAGGTCATCGACGCGTGCGGCCACCAGGGTGTGATCGGGATCCTGGGGATCCCCATGGCCCCGGTGTTCCTCCTTCGGATGACCCTCAAGGAGCAGCGGGCGTTCTCCATCCAGGGGCCGTCCATGGATTCGATGCAACGGGCCCTGGACCTGCTGGCCGAGCGACCCCACATCGGGAAGGTCATCACGGGCACGGTCCCGCTGGAGGAGACGAACGCGGCCTTCCAGCGATTGGTGGCCGGGGACGGCGGCGTCAAGGTCCTTGTCTCGCCGGAAGGCTGACCGTGTTCCCCGCGTCCTCGTTGATCGGTCTCTCCTCCTTGGCCCTCCGCTCCCGAGCCCTGGTGGCGCCGCTCCTGAGGGAGCTCGGGCTCGACGTGCCGTCTCCCGCGGAGGGGACGCCCGGCGACCCCGGGCTCTTCGGGCCGGACTCCGTGGTGTGGCGGATCGCCCGGGAGCGGATCCTCCTGGCGACGGGTCCGTCGGCCTTGCTGATGCAGCTCGCCCATCCGCTGGTGGCCGCCGGGGTCTCCGATCACAGTGAGTTCCGGCGCGATCCCTTCCTGAGGCTCAGGGCCACGCTCAACGCGACGCTCACCATCTCCTTCGGGGACCGGCGGCAGGTCGAACGAGCGACCGCGCGCGTTCGGGCCACCCACAACCGGGTCCGGGGGCGGCTGGGAACCCGGACCGGGCCCTTCCCCGCTGGGACTCTCTACGACGCCCGCCACCCCGACCTGGCCATGTGGGTCCACGCCACGTTGGTCGAGGCTGCCCTGAACGGGTACGCCCTCCTGGTTCGCCCCCTGTCCGAACCCGACCGGGCACGGTACTTCGAGGAGGTCAAGCCCTTCGCCGAGCTGTTCGGCGTGTCCGCCTCGGTGATGCCCGCCACCTACGGGGAATTTCGGCGCTACCTCGAAGACATGGTGAGCGGGGGAGACCTGGCCGTGGGGAGGGACGCCCGGGAGCTCGGCGGTGCGGTCCTCGACCCGCCGGTTCGCCTTCCGGTCCGGCCGGCCGCGGGGATGACGAAGCTCATCGCCTCAAGGCTGCTCCCGGCGGCGCTCCGCCGCGGCTACGGGCTCCGGTGGACGGCCACGGAGCGGGCGGCATCCTCGGCGATCGCGGCAGGGGTGCGGGCGGCGGTCCCGGTCCTGCCTTCGGCGATCAGGTACTGGCCGCACTATCGCGTGGCCATCCGCCGGACGGGCGGAGCGACGAAAGGGGCCTGATCACTGCCCTGTTCGGCTTCCGGGCGCCGGGCGTCGCTGAACGTTGCCCACTACCGCTCAGGCGGCCAAACGTCTCCGAAGGAGGGCCAGGACGGCTGCTTCCTCCGGTCGAAGGTCGTGGAGCGATTCCTCCATCGCCTTCTTCGTCCGGCGCTTCAGGATCCGGAGCGTCTCGCCGTCCAGATAGTTCTCGATGATCGCGGGGTGCACGTAGCACTTCCGGCAGACCGTCGGCGTGTTGCCGAGGAGCTTCGCCACGGATTCGATGGCCCGGACGACGTTGCGCTTGCCCTGCGCCTCGGAGTCGAAGGACTCGAACTCCTGGAGCGCCAGCGCCGCGAGGACGGTGCCCGCCCACGTTCGGTAGTCCTTGGCCGTGAAGTTCTCGTCGCTGATCTCCCGGAGGTACTCGTTCACGTCCTCCGAATCGATGGTCTTCCGGTCGCCGTCCTCGTCGATGTACTGGAACAGCTCATAGCCGGGGATGTCCTGGCAGCGCTTGACGATTCGAGCCAGGCGACGGTCCCGCACCCCGACGTCGTGGTCCTTCCCGCTCTTGCCCTTGAATTGGAACCGGATCTCCGACCCCTCCACCTCGACGTGCTTGTCGCGCAGCGTGGTGAGGCCGAACGAGCGGTTCTCGCGGGCGTACTCCTGGTTGCCCACGCGGATGAGCGTGGTCTCCAGCAGCCGGACAATGGTGGCCAGGACCCGCTCACGGGGCAACCCGGGAAGCACCAGGTCCGCCTCGACCCGCTGCCGGATGCGGGGGAGGGCCTCACCGAAGGCGATCATCCGGTCGAATTTCGTCTCGTCCCGGGCCTCCCGCCATTTGGCGTGGTAGCGGTACTGCTTTCGGCCCCTAACGTCCCGGCCCGTCGCCTGGAGGTGGCCGCGGGATACGGGGCAGATCCACACGTCCGTCCACGCCGGCGGGATGGCCAGCGAACGGATGCGGGCGAGCGTCTCCGGGTCGTCCACCCTCCTGCCGTCCGGGTTCGCGTAGACGAAGCCCCTCCCGGCACGCTTTCGAGCGATGCCGGGCATCGTGTCGCTGACGTACCGGAGCCCCGCCAGACGGGCGGACCGGCGAGGGTCCTCCTCGATCTCCGGTTCGGGGTCCGATCGGGCCTCCTGGGCCACGACGCTCCTTCCGCTCGGCCGCACTCGTCCGCGAGGCTTTTCCCCTGGCAGCTCCGAACGGAAACGCGGGCGACGAGCTGTGGGCCGTCCCGGGGATTACTCCGGTCGGGCGCGAGAGATACTGAGGAGACCGAGCCCCCACCGATCGGAGAGCCATGGCCTTCCAGCTTCGAACCGTCGCCGAGCAGATCGAGCGGATGGATTCGCTGGACCAGCCCTCCGAAGCCCTCGGGAAGGCCCTCGACCCCATCCTGAACTCTCGCCCCCTGAAGGACATCCTGAGCGGGACGTGGGTCGTCGGGCACCCTCTGCACCCGATCCTCACCGACGTGGTGACCGGGTGCTGGACCAGCGCGTGGTTCCTGGATCTCCTGGGGGGCGAGGAACGCCGCCGGGCCGCCGATACCCTGATCGGCCTGGGATGCCTCTCGGCGTTGCCGACCGCGATGTCGGGGGCGGCCGACTGGATCGACACGGGAGGCAAGGAGCGCCGGGTCGGGCTGGTGCACGCCGGCGCGAACGTCGCCGCGCTCACCGTGTACACCTTGGCCTATCTGGCCAGGAAGCGGGGGAAGCGGGTCAAGGGGACGGTCCTGTCCTGGCTGGGCGCGGGCATCGCCACCGGTTCGGCGTACCTGGGGGGGCATCTTTCGTTCGGCCAGGGGGTCGGCGTGAACCAGACCGCCTTCCAGGGCGACTACTAGGAGGAGCAGCCGTCGGACTGGGCGGCGGTGTTCGACGAAGCAGACCTGGAGAAGTTGAAGCCGGGAAAGGCGGCCGCCGGGTGCGCCCAGGGGATCGATGTGCTGGTCTACCGAGAGGAAGGACGCCTGTACGCCATCTCTGACCGGTGCAGCCACCGTGGATGCGCGCTCCACCAGAGCAGGGTGAGGGATCTCAACATCACCTGCCCATGTCACGGGAGCATGTTCAGCCTCCGGAACGGCTCGGTGGTGCGAGGGCCCGCCACCGCCCCCCCAACCGACCTTCGACGCCCGGATCCGCGATGGGAAGGTGGAGGTCGGGGCCCGGGCGAGCTGAAGGTCGTCGTTAGGGGAATCCCCACGGCTTTCGGAAGCCCCAGCCCGCATTCGGTGTTGTAGATCGGTGGAGTTCTCTTTGCGTCGTGCAGGTTTTCAGTTTTGTGGCCTGGGCAGGCTACGCTAGACCAAATGGCAGATCCCGAACCAAAGCCGAGCCGCCGCTCAGAGCCCACCCGGGCCCTGGGAGAAGCGGATGACGTTCGCCTGTACCTCGAGGCGGCCGCGCGAGAGCCTCTCCTCACGAAGGAGGAGGAGGTGGAGCTCGCCATGGCCATCGAGCACGGCGAGGAGGCCGAAGCGCGTCTCCAGGCGGGGCGTCTCCGGTCCGAGACCAGCATCCGCAAGTCCAAGGAGCTGGTCAGGAAGGGACACGCCGCACGGCAGCGCTTCATCCGGGCCAACCTCCGGCTGGTGGTCTCCATCGCCCGCAAGTACCAGGGTCAGGGCCTGCCCTTCCTGGACCTGGTCCAGGAAGGGAACATCGGGCTCATGCGGGCGGTCGAGCTGTTCGACTGGCGCCGGGGGTTCAAGTTCTCCACCTACGCCACGTGGTGGATCC
>DHWM01000163.1:17141-18966 GCA_002413185.1 Actinobacteria bacterium UBA5182 | reverse complement strand
CAGGCCATCACCAGGGCCATCGCGGACCGAGGACGGCAGATCCGCCTCCCCGTCCACGTCCACGACCAGATCAGGAAGCTCCGCCGGACCTTCGTCCAGTTCAGCCAGCGTATGGGGCGAGACCCGACGCCCGACGAGCTTGGCAAGGCGCTGGCCGTGCCGCTCGAGGAGATCGAGCGGCTGCTGGAGGCCGAACGCCGGGAGCCGGTGTCCCTGCAGGCGCCGGTGGGCGAGGACACCGAGCTCGGCGACCTGCTCGAACAGGCCGATGAACAGAGCCCGCTGGACGCCGTGGAGGACGCCATGCTCCGCCAGGAGATCGGGCAGGCCGTCCTCAACGTGCTTGATTCGCGGGAACGCAGGGTCATCGCGCTCCGGTACGGGCTGGAGAACGGCCACGCCATGAGCCTGCGGGACGTGGGCAAGGTCATGGGCCTGTCCGGGGAGCGAGTCCGACTGATCGAACGGGAAGCCCTCCGGAAGCTCCGGAACTCCGAGATCATCAACGCCGCCGGCTGGATCTAGCGCGCCCCACGCCGGGAGGCTCGGTCCATGCCCACAGGCTCGACCATTCTGATCGGGATCTCCTCGTGGACGGAGCCCACCCTCATCAAGCGGGGCGACTTCTACCCGAGGGGCGTCACCTCAGCGGAGGAGCGCCTGAGGTTCTACGCGTCGCAGTTTCCGATCGTGGAGGTGGATTCGACGTACTACTTCCCGCCCAGCGAGCGGAACTCGGTGCTGTGGATGGAGCGCACGCCGCCGGAGTTCACCTTCAACATCAAGGCGTACTCCCTGCTGACGAACCACCCCACAAGGGTGGATTCGCTGTTCAAGGAAGTCAAGGAAGCACTCCCCGAGGATCTGGCGGCGAAGCGGAACGTGTATCGCGAGCACATGCCGGCCGAGCTGGTCGACGAGGTGTGGCAACGGTTCCGTGATGCGCTGATGCCTCTGCACTCCGCCGGCAAGCTGGGGGCCGTCCTGTTCCAGTTTCCCCAGTGGTTCGTCATCGGGAGGAAGAACAAGGACTACATTCTCGAATGCCGCGAGCGGCTCCCCGACTTCCGGGTGGCAGTCGAGTTTCGCCACCGGTCGTGGATGGAGGAGCGAAATCAGGACGAGACACTCGGTTTCCTCCGCACCAACCAGCTTCCCTACGTATGCGTGGACATGCCGCAGGGATTCGACTCGTCGGTCCCACCCGTTGCGGCTGCGACCTCCGAGGACCTCGCCATGATCCGTTTCCACGGCCGGGACCCCGAGGCGTGGAAGACCACGTCTGGCACCGCGGCGGACCGTTTCCGCTACGACTACTCGAAGAACGAGCTCGAGGAGTGGGTCCCCAAGGTGGAGTCGCTGGCGGGAGAGGCGAAGGAGACCCACGCCATCATGAACAACTGCTACGAGAACCACGCGGTGAAGAGCGCGCGCCAGCTCGCGTCGTTGCTCGATTAGCTGCGTTTCGCTCGTTCGTGGTTTCATACGCCCTTCCTGTGGCAACGAACTACGAGTACAGAGGGAGGTGCATGTCGTGAGAGACACGGTGAAGGAAGCAGGGCTCGTCGCGCTCGGTGCGGCGGAGGCCGCAGTCGAAACGCTGAAGGATCGAGCCGACGATCTGGCGAAGGCCGCGGAGTCGGTGGCGTCGCGGGCCCAGGAGGTCGTCGACAAGAGCGCGCGCCGAGGCGAGCGAGTGGCCGGACGGGCCAGGACGACGGCGCAGCGGGCCACGGCTCGTGCGACGGGCGCGGCAACCAGAGCGACGTCGGGCGCACGGTCGGCGGCGAAGCGCGCCACCTCGACCGCGAAGCGCGCAACCTCC
>DHWM01000163.1:0-17024 GCA_002413185.1 Actinobacteria bacterium UBA5182 | reverse complement strand
GCGAAGCGCGCAACCTCCGCGGCCAAGTCCACCGCTCGCACCGCCCGGTCCGGTGCCAAGTCCACCGCTCGGACCGCCCGGTCGGGTGCGAAGTCGACGGCCAGGAAGTCCACGGCGAAGCGGCCCACCGCCAGGAAGTCGACGGCGAAGCGGCCCACCGCCAGGAAGTCGACGGCGAAGCGATCAACAGGCAGAAAGTCCCCGGCGAGGAAGTCCACCGGCCGGACCGGCGGCAGAAGGTCCAGCTCCACCCGGTGAGCGGGAGGAGCCTTCCGGTCCTGGTCAAGGAGACCGTGGCCGCCGCGAACCGGCTGGTGAGGCTCGAGCTCCAGCTGGCCGCCGAGCGGGCCAAGGCCGGGCTCAAGAAGAAAGTGATGGCGGCAGGGATCGGGGCCGGCGGGGCGCTGTTCCTGCTGTTCGGCCTGCTGTTCCTGCTGGGAGCGGGAGCGGCGGGACTCGCCGTGGTGTTCCCATGGTGGCTGGCGCTCCTCATCGTCGGAGGTGGGTGCGTGCTGATCGGGCTGCTGCTGGCCCTCATGGCCATGCTCGGCCTCCGATCATCTGGGTCGGTGGTCCCGAAGGACGAGAAGGGTCGGATCAAGGAGGATCTTCGGTGGGTCCGCGAGAAGAGCGCTTGAAGACCGAGATCGAGCGAGCCCGGCAGGAGCTGGCCGAGAGCCTGTCGGAGCTCAAGACCGAGGCCGCGGAGGCGAGGCGGCGGGCCACCAAGATGGCGGCCATCGCTGCCGCCGCCGTCGCTGGCATGCTCGTGGCGCGCTTCGTTTGGAAGCGCATTCGGCGGTAGGGGCGGTCGATCCGGATGGGACGCCACCGGCCGAACCACCCCGGCGGCCTCATTGGAAAGCGATTCTTTTTCTTCGTCCTTGGGCTTGCCGGACTCGGGGTGGGCGTATGGTTGTTCAAGAAAGGCCGGGGCCGGGGCGACACCTCATGAGGAAGAACTGAGCGAGCACCTGCACGGTCGAACCAGGTTCGCCTTCCCATGACAAGCCGATGAGGATCCTGCGCCGATCACTCCTCGCCATCTTGGTGGTGTTGGCGGCCTGCACGTCGGCCGTCCCCTCGGGCGGCCGGACGGGTCCCCGGGCCGGGCCGTCGGGAGCGAGCCCTTCCGTTTCGCCCCTCCCGCACCTCCCCTCCCTGAAGCACGTCTGGTTGTTCGTGATGGAGAACCACAGCTACGGGGAGATCATCGGGAAGTCCAGCGCGCCGTACATCAACCGCCTCTCCTTGACCTACGGCCTGGCGACGAGATTCTTCGCCCGGCGACACCCCAGCCTGCCCAATTACCTGTCGATGATCGCGGGCTCGGCGATCGGATGTGAGAGCGACACCTGCGTACCCGGATACGGGGGGGCGACACTGGCCGGACAGCTCGCAGCGGCCCATCTCAGCTGGGCCGGATATTTCGAAGACCTTCCCCAGGCCGGATATACCGGTCCGGATGCGGGCGGCTACGTGCGGCACCACAACCCGTTCGTGTACTTCACCGAGGTCACCTCGTCTGCCCCCATGCGCAATTCCATCCGCCCGCTGACCGATTTCGCCGGCAGCCTGAAGGCCCCGCCCGCGTTCAGCATGATCGTGCCGAACGACGACCACAACATGCATTCCGGAACGGTGAAGGCGGGCGACGACTGGCTGAAGGCATACGTCGCCCCGGTGCTGGCGAGCGCGGCGTTCAAGGACGGCGGGCTCATCCTGATCACGTGGGACGAAGCCAACATGTCCGACACGTCGGGTTGCTGCGCCTCGTACATGCGGGGCGGTCACGTCCCGACGATCGTGATCGCGACCGGAGGCAAGCGGGGGTTTCAGAGCACCGTGGATCACACCACCTTCTCGATCTGCTCCACGATCGAGGACGGTTTCCATCTCGGCCACGTCCGGAAGGCGGGGAGTGCCGCGGGGCCCTCCATGGGCGAGTTCTGGGCAACCTGAGCGCACCTCCGTGCCATGAAGTACCCGAGCTTGGGCACTCCGTCCTAGGATCCGTCCGCTGCTCCGCCCAAAGCCCTAGTCCCGCGCCGATCGGACCCGCGGCATCGGGACCGATGCGCTAGGCCCACCGTCGGCATCCGGAAATGATCCGGAGGATTTCGGCCGCCCCTCCTTCAGGCCGCCCTCATACGGCCGATTCCAGGGGGAGCAACCGCATAGGGCTGACCCGGGAGAGCACGGGCCGAATCATAGGGGAGGCGGTTTGAGACCGGGAACTCGGGACCATCGCGAGGGCTCCTTCCAACAGCGGACCCAACAGGGAACAGCCGGTCCGGGGGGCGCTCGCGACTGAGAGGGATGGTATCACGCGCTGAGGCCTATGGGACATAGCACTAACGTACTAGTTTCCCCTCCATCGTGCGACCTAACCAGGGCGTACGACTATCGATGTATGATGGATGACTACCGGCGAGGGATCGGCCGCAACAGGAGATGACCTGCGCGATGCCTGGTTTCGTGCTCACGGCGGGTCGAATTGGGGTCAAATCACCCCACCGAGCTGCCAGCGAACGTCAAAGACGACCGTCAGGACTGACTACGAAAAGGTTTGACCGCCTCCCCGATCTTCGTCGGGTGGACCATGATCGGCGCGATATCGGCCCAACTCTGGGATAAGGCCGACCAGAACGATGGCCCCCGCGATGCACGCCAAGCCGCCCGAGATCACCGAGAACCATGGGGACACCAGGGAGGCGACCACGCCCGCTTCGACGTCGCCCAGGCGTGGCCCTCCGGTGACCACCGCGATGTGGATCGCCGAAAGCCGCCCACGAAGCCGATCGGGAACCGAGAGCTGCAGGATGGTGCTTCGGAACACCGCGCTGACCACGTCCGCCGCGCCGGCGAAGGCCAGGAACACCAGCGCCAGGAGGAAGAACCGACCGGAGAGCCCGAAGAGCGTGATCGCCGCTCCCCACAGCGCGACGGCCCAGATGACCGCGAGGCCCTGGCGCTTGATCCGCCCGACCCATCCGGTGGTGAGCGCCCCCAGCAGCGCTCCCACGGCGGGGGCCGCGTAGAGGAGCCCCAGCCCTTCCGGCCCCGTTCGGAACACCGTCAGGGCGAGGACCGGAAACAGGGCCCTGGGCATCCCGAAGATCATGGCGTCCAGGTCGATCATGAAGGTGGAGATCAGGATCCGCCGTCCCTTGAGGTAGGCCAAGCCCTGACGGATGGACTCGAAGGCGGAGACGGTCTCTTCGCCCTCCTGCCGCTTCGGCGGCTGCGGGCTGAGGAGGAACGCCGCGAGGATCGAGCCCAGGAACGTCACCACGTCGGCGCCATACGCCCACTTCAACCCCTGGTAGGGATCGTGGCTGCCGAGGCGAGCGATGATCAACCCGCCCAGGGCGGGTCCCACGATCAGGGTGGTGTTGAACATGACCTGATTGAGGGCGAGTGCCGCGGGCAGCCGGTCCCTCGGAACGAGGTTCGGGATGGTGGCCGAACGAGTCGGGCTGTTGACCCCGAGGATGCCAGCTTGGATCCCGGTCACCGAGTACAGGTACCAGAGTGGGGGATGATGGGCGATGGCCCCGAGGACGAGCAGGACGCTCGTGCCGGTCAGCCCTGCCTCGGTGACCAGGATCAGCTTGCGACGATCCATGCGGTCGGCCACGGCCCCTCCCACCAGGGAGAACCCCACCAGCGGGAGCAGCTGGACCAATCCGATCAGGCCCACCGCGAGAGACGAGCGGGTCAGCAGGAACACCTGCAGAGGGAGGGCCACCACGCTGATCTGGCGTCCCGTGGTGGAGATCAGCTCACCGATCCACAGGAGGCGGTAGTCGCGCGACTCCCGAAGCGGCCGGATGTCGAGGGCGAGCCCCCGGAGCGTTGAGCCGGTCCGGCTCAGCCGGGCGGCCTGATGGGCTTCGGCGTCGGTCTGGTCGACGGAGTCGGCCTCAGCCCGGTCCTCGGACCCGGAGCCCGGGCCGGGCTGGATGGGGGGCGGTTCGGACACCGGCCGACGATAGCAGTGCGCGTGGCGTGCCTTCCGACGAGCAGACCTCTGACCGGCCGCGGGATGCCGAATTCGGTGCTGCCCGTCTACATTGGACTGAGAGAAAGCGAAGGGGAACCGGATGGAGGACGTGCGACAGCTCTACGAGGGACGCGACCGGTACCAGATCGTCGACGTGCGGGAGCCGTTCGAATGGGAGGCCGGCCACATCGAGGGCGCCCTGCACATCCCACTGGGCGACCTGCTGGCAGGCCGCGAAGCGGACAGACTGGACCGGAGCCTGCCCGTGGTGGCCGTGTGCAGGGTGGGGAATCGGAGCGAGCTGGCCAGGGTCATGCTGGAGGCTCGAGGGTTTCAGGCGGAGAACCTGGCGGGTGGGATGGAGGCGTGGGATGCGGCGGGCCTACCCTATTCGACCGCCGACGGAGCGCCCGGACGGGTCGCCTGAGGCACGGCCTGCCGGCGCGGGACGCTCAGGTGGCGTGCCGGCCTCCCGAACGGGGAATAGCCTCGAGGACATGAGCGATGGGTCCCCAGGGGGCAGGCGGAGATCCGCGGGCCGGCCCGCGCATCCCCCGAACGTGATCGATTCGGCCTTCGCCTCCGTCAGCGACATGACGGCGGTGGCCCGGGCCTACCTCGCGACGGAGGAAGGGCGGCGGCTTCGCCACAGGGTGGCCACGGCGCTGATCGTGGGGGCTCCACTGATCTCCGAGCTCCCACTGGTTCGTCGGAGCTGGGCCGCCCGCATCCTTCGAACGGCGGCGGTCGGGACGCTCCTGATCAGGGGGGCCGAGTGGATCAGAGACTGGGATCCCTCCCTCGCAGCCGACCCTGGCACGACCTGACCAACACCGTCTCCCAGCCGAGTCCCAGCCGCCTCGAAGGTTCGTTTGAGGACCGGGCGCCACCATGCCGGGTGTCCTGCACACGGATCGAAAAGGGAGGTCGTGATGGGAAGGAAGCGGAGGCGCCACGCCGCGGCACGGTCCCGGGTCGCGGCGGGGGCGCTCAGCATCGCCGCGTTCCTCGGCCTGGGCACGAACATGGCCGTGCGAGCGGCCACGACGGTCACGGCGGCGACGAGCCGAACGACGTCATCGACCACCTCGAGCTCCACCTCGCAGGCTTCATCGGCTACCTCTTCACGGTCGGCGTCGGCGGCAACGCCGACCTCGAGCCAGGTCACGACCAGCCATGGAAGCTGAGGCCCGGTTCCGGGCGATGGGCTCGGACGTCCACGTGGAGGTCGTGGGAGGTCCGAACCATCTCCTCGACATGGCGCGTGATGTCATCGACAGTCTGGAGGCGCGATGGAGCCGGTTCCGGCCCGCCAGCGAGGTCAGCCTGCTCAACGCATTGGGCGGCAAACCGGTCCGGGTCTCCCCGGAGACTGTGGCGCTGGTGAAGCGCGCCATCGAGGGGGCCAGGGTGACCGGCGGAAGGTACGACCCGACGGTGCTCGGCGCGGTGCTTCGTGCCGGATACGACCGGAGCTTCGAGCTGTTGAGCGACCCCAGCCCGAGCAGCCCGTCATCCCTCGGCTTCGGGGTACGACCGGATCGAGGTGGACGAGAGGGGCTCTAGGGTCACCCTTCCGGTGGGCGTGGGATTCGATCCTGGCGGCGTCGGCAAGGGTTACGCGGCGGACCTCGTGGTCGAGCGGCTGCTGGCCGAGGGTGCGGCCGGAGCGTGCGCGAACGTCGGTGGGGACCTCCGGGTGGGTGGCGAGGGCCCCAGCGGCGGCTCGTGGACGATCGGTATCGAACACCCGCTTCGGCCGGACAGCGTCCAGCTGGTCGGACTCGGGGCCGGCGCGGTGGCGACCAGCGCCAGAACCCGCTGGGTCTGGGGGCCGCAGGACGACCAGCGCCACCACCTCATCGACCCCGCCACCGACCGGCCCGCGGCGAGCGGGGTGCTGTCGGCCACGGTCATCGCGGCAGAGGGGTGGCAGGCCGAGGTCCTGGCGAAGGCCGCGTTCATCGCTGGAGTGGCCGAGGGCCTTGTCCTTCTCACCGCAGCGGGCGTGGACGGCCTCCTGGTCGACGACCTCGGTTCGGCCTACCCCACGGTCGGCCTGGAGCGGTTCACCGGGCCGCCGCGCACCTCCGATCGCTCGGGCGCCGCCGCCATGACCGGTGATCGGACCCCGGGATGACCTCCCAGATCACGTGGTATGCGGCACGGGCCGCCGGGATCGTGGCCTGGGCCCTGGCCGCCGCCTCGGTGGTCTGGGGGCTGTCGCTTTCGACGCATGCCCTCGGGAAGAAGCCCCGGCCAGCATGGCTGTTCGACCTTCACCGTTTCCTTGGAGGGATGGCACTGATGTTCACCGCGGTCCATGTCGGGGCGGTGGTGCTCGACACCTACGTCCACTTCGGTTTGGTGAACGTGTTGGTGCCGTTTACGGGATCCTGGCACCCGGTGGCTGTGGCCTGGGGGATCGTCGCTCTCTACCTGCTGGCGGCCGTCGAGCTGACGTCGCTGGCCCGGGCGCACATGTCGAAGAAGGTATGGCGAAGGGTGCACTTCGCAAGCTTCACGCTGTTCGTGTTGAGCACGATCCATGCCCTGAGCGCGGGCACGGGCGCGCGCTCAGTGCCCTTCCAGGTGGCGGTCGTGCTGACCTGTGCCGTCGTCGTCTTCCTGACCGTGGTCCGGGTCGAACGGTCGGCCCGGGCTGTGAGAGCATCGGGGAGATGGCCACGATCCTCGTCGGTGCCGACGACGGGCTCCGCACGTTCTCCCCGCACGGGCCCCCCGGCGCGGTTCAGCATCCCGGCCGGGCGGTAGGGGCCCTCGGGCCGGAGGGTACGGATCTCTGGACGATCCTCGACGGAACCGAGGTGTGGCGAACATCTGACGCCGAGGGGCGCTGGAACCACGTCGGTACCCTGGACGACCTCCGGGCGAACTGCATCGGGGCCACCCGCGCCGGCGTGGTGGTGGGGACCTCGGAAGCGCGCTTGTACCGCGTTGGCGGCGCCGGGCTGGAGCGCGTTCCTTCCTTCGACGAGGTCGATGGCAGGGCCGACTGGTACACGCCCTGGGGCGGCCCGCCCGACGCCCGTTCGATCTCCGAGGACGGCGACACCGTCTACGTCAACGTCCACGTGGGTGGGATCGTCCGGACGAAGGACGAAGGCGCGTCGTGGGAGTCCACCATCGACATCGACGCAGACGTCCACTGGGTATGGGCCATCGACGGGTTCGTCTTCGCGGCGTGCGCCCGGGGCCTGGCGGTGAGCCGGGATCGCGGGGGCTCGTGGATCCTCAGAGCCGGCGGCCTCCATGCCACCTACTGTCGCGGCGTCGCCGTCTGCGGAGACACCGTCCTGCTGTCCGCGTCGAACGGCCCCCGCGGCGGCCGGAGCGGCGTGTATCGCGGGCGGCTGGACGGCGGCGGGTTCGAACGCTGCACAGAGGGCCTCCCCGAGTGGTTCGAACACAACGTCGACAGCTCCTGCCTGGACGCCGTTCCCGATCTGGCTGCCTTCGGTACCGAGGACGGCCGCGTGTTCGGCTCGAGCGACCAGGGAGGCACGTGGGTAGAGGTGGCCTCCGGTCTCCCTCCTGTCCGGTGCCTGCTGGTGATGCCGTGACGGACCCGGACGGCCACTCCTGGAAGAGGAGCGATTGCCGGTAGATTGAAGGCCGGCGATGCGGTTCGAAGTCAAGCCCTTGACGAAAGCGCGGTGGCCGGACCTGATCGAGTTGTTCGGTCGTCCGGGCGCTTCGATCGTGCGGGGGTGCTACTGCATGTACTACCGGCGGTCCGGGGACGGTGGTGGCGTCGGTTCGGGCGAGGTCAACAAGCGGGCCATGCAGTCTCTGGTCGAGGGCGGTACCGTCCCGGGCCTCGTGGGGTACCAGGACGGAAGCCCGGTGGCGTGGATCTCCCTCGGCCCCCGCGAGGACTATCCCAAGCTGAAGCGTTCGCCGGTGATGAAGCCGGTCGACGACAAGCCGGTGTGGTCGATCGTGTGCTTCTTCGTCGATCGCCGGGCCAGGGGAAAGGGTCTCTCCGGCAGGCTCCTGAAGGCTGCTGTCGACTACGCGCGGTCCCAGGGCGCCACGCTGCTGGAGGCCTATCCCGTCGACAAGGACGAGCCGAGCCATCCTGACTTCATGTGGTTCGGTGCCCAGAGCCTGTACGGCCGGGCGGGGTTCAAGGAGGTTGCCCGCCGAAAGGAGACCCGCCCGGTCGTCCGCAAGGCCGTTCGTCCACGCCGCGTGTCGCGGTGAGGAGGCGTCGACCGCTCAGGCCGCGGCACGACGGTCCGACCGGTGGATGGATTCGGGGAGCCCGGCCCCAGTGGTGGCAACCATGCCCTCAATCTCCACGTCCCCCAGGAGCCAGCGTGAGCCCACGGCGCCCACGGCGCTCACCGTTCCTACCAATCCGGCGAACATGGTCCAGTCCGCGACAGTGGCCGGCGTGATCATGATGTCCTCCTTTTGATCCTCTCCAACCCCGTTGGCTGGTGATCTGGCCAAGGTAGCCGTGGGGGGTTGGGGGAACGGAAGAGCCGGCTGAGAATCCGGTGAGGATTCGGTTCAGGCGTCTTCGTCGACGTCGGGCGGGACGTTCGGGCCGCCGTCTCGAGGGATGACGACTCGGAACGTGGCGCCTCCTCCCGGCGTCTCGTGCACGTCCACCCGGCCGTGGTGGGCCTTGGCGATGGCCGCGACGATGGCAAGGCCGAGGCCCGCGCCGCCGGTGGTCCGGTCTCGCGAGGGGTCCGAGCGGTAGAACGGCTCGAAGGCCCGCCCGGCTTCCTCCGCGCTCAAACCAGGGCCGCGGTCCGCAACCTCCAACACCGCGTCGTCGCCTTGGGCGGCGGCGCGCACGGTCACGGGCGTCGCTGGAGGCGTGTGCACCACGGCGTTGGCGACGAGGTTCGCCGCGACCTGCCGAAGCCTGGCCTCGTCGCCCCACACCACCACCCGCGCCGGAGCGTCCAGCGTGATCTGGCGCTCTCCGTCCGTGGCTCGAACGTCCTGGGCGGCGTCGGCCGCCAAGGTGGCCAGGTCGACGGGCTCCCGCTGGAGCGGCCGGTCCTGGTCGAGCCGGGCCAGCAACAGAAGGTCCTCGACCATCACCCCCATCCGGGCGGACTCGTCCTCGATCCGCCGCATCGACTTGGCAAGGTCCTCCTCGCGCTGCCTGGCGCCCCGCCGGAACAGCTCGGCGTAGCCCCTGATCGAGGTGAGCGGGGTCCGGAGCTCGTGGGACGCGTCGGCCAGGAAGCGGCGAAGACGATCTTCGGAGGCCCTCCGCTCTGCGAAGGCCTGCTCGATCTGGGCGAGCATGGCGTTCAGGGCCACGCCCAACCGTCCGACCTCCGTGCGTGGGTCCTCCTGGGGCACCCGGCGGGACAGGTCCCCTTCGGCGATGGCCCCGGCGGTCACTCCCATCTCCTCCAGCGGCCGCAGCTCCCGCCGCACCAGCCACCAAGAGGCGAAACCGAGACCGAGGATCACCGCGGCGGAGACGAGGCCCTCGATCAGCAGGAGGCGGCGAAGCGTCTGGGTGAGCTCCGTCAGCGGGAGCGCCGCGACCAGGATGAGCCGGTCGCCCTGCTGGTCGACCACCGGCTCCACCAGCACCCGGTAACGGAGCGACGAACCGCCCACGGAGCCCGTGGTGAAGCGACCGGGGTCCTTGCTGGAGGTCGGACGGGCCAGGGTTTTCGGAAGGGAGGGCCGCGCCTGCGTCAACCCATACAGGAAGACGGGAGTCCCGAGGACATGGCCGGATTCGTCCCTGACCTCGCCGTAGGTGCCGGGCGGGAGGGGCGCGGACCCGAAGGGACCCGTGCCGAACCGGTCACCAGGGTCCTCGAGCGCGTGCGCCACCACCGGCCATCCGCCCGAGAGCTGCTGATCCACCCGCGTCAGCAGGAACGACCGAAGCGAGGTGTAGGTTGCCACGTCGGAGACCGCCAGGCCCGCGAAGACCAGGACGATCACCGCGATGAGCAGCTTCAGCCGGAGCGGCATCGATCACTCGCCAGTCGACCGAAGGCAATACCCGACGCCGCGGACCGTGTGGATGAGTCCCGGACCTTCCCGATCGACCTTCTTCCGCAGGTAGCTGATGTAGGTCTCGACGACGTTCCCTTCGCCGCCGAAGTCGTAGTTCCACACGTGGTCCAGGATCTGGGACTTGCTGAGCACGCGCGGAGCGTTCGACAGGAGGTACCGGAGCAACTTGTACTCGGTGGCGGTCAGCTCGACCGGGCGACCGGTCCGCCACACCTGATGCATGTCGTCGTCCATCTCGAGGTCGGAGTAGGTCAGGCGGGCCGAACCATCGTCGGCCCCGTGAGTTCGTCGGAGAATGGCCCGGATCCTCGCGATGAGCTCCTCGAGGCTGAAGGGCTTCGCCACGTAATCGTCCCCGCCCAGGGTCAGGCCCCGGACCCGGTCGCCGGTGGCATCGCGAGCGGTGAGGAACAGGACCGGGATCCGTTCGCGCTGATCGGCCAGCCGCTTGGCGACTTCGAACCCGTCCCAGTCGGGCAGCATCACGTCGAGCACGATGAGGTGGGGGCGGAACGAGCCGACGGCACGGAGCGCCTGCCGGCCGGTGTGGGACACCTCGACCTCGAACTTCTCGTAGCGAAGCGCTGTGGCCAGCAGATCGGTGATGTTCTCCTCGTCATCGACCACGAGGATCCGTGTGCCGTCTGCGGCTGGCTCCGAAAGGCCGTCCATCGGGGCCATCTTAGGGTCGGATGCTGAGAGCGAGCTGTGAAGCATCTCAGAGGGCCCTGGCACGCTCGACCCCTCAAGCCCCCTCAAACCAACCCCTCAAACAGGTCTTTGGCCTCGAGGCGTAGGGTGGTGTCCGTGCGAAGGGAGGAGAGTCGGACACATGGATGATCAAAGCGTCATCGACCGCATCAACGAGCTGGCCCGCGAAGAGCACGAGATCTTGGGCAAGGAGTCCCGGGGGGAGGTCACCGCCGCGGAGCGGGACCGGCTGAAGCGCTTGGAGGTGACCCTGGATCAGTGCTGGGACCTCCTGCATCAGCGCCGGGCCCGTCGGGCGGCCGGACTCGACCCGGACGAGGCAACCGTTCGCGACGAGCAGACCGTGGAGGGATATGTCGATTAGCGAGGGCCGCGGGGGAGCCGGCGGGTCACCGAGCTACTCGCTGTAGCGGACGGCTTCGGCCGGGGAGAGCCGGGACGCTCGCCACGCCGGCCCCAGCGTCACCAGGAGCACCGCCAGGTAGATCAGCCCCAGCACCCCGCCGATGCTGGCCAGATCGATCCCGAATCCAGGTTGCGAGGCGCTCTGGCGGTAGAACAGGTACCCCATGGTGACCCCCACCACGATGCCAACCGCGGCGCCGATTGTCGCGGTGACCGTCGCCTCCGTCATCAGGCCGAGCATGACGTGCCGTCGCTTGTAGCCGACCGCCCGGAGCACCCCGATGACGTGGCGACGCTCCGTGACGACCCGCATGCCGACGATCCCGAGCGACAGGATCCCCACGACCAGACCCATCCGCATCAGCACGTCGATGGTGGAGAAGAACGCCCGGTTCGCCCGATCGGCCGTGTCCAGCAACTTCTGGATCGAGTCGGCGTCCACACCCTGTCCGAACAGATCGCGCTCGATCGTTCGCGCCACCCGCGGAGCGTCGGCGTTGTCCCGCACGTCCACCAGCACGCTCGCTCCGAGCGGCGCCGACTGGAACGGGCTGAGGGTACGTTCCGTCCCGAACACCCCGTCGAGCAGCCCGAAGGCCTGGGCTGCGGCGATGGTGAACGTGACCGGGCCGTCTCGCCCCTGGAGCGTGAGCTTCTGCCCGGGGCTGCCGAAGTCCGCCACCACCAGCGATGGGTTCCTGGCGACGGCCTCCCAGACGGCGCGGTCGGAGTCGAACCGCTTGTCCCGTTGATCCAGGCGAACCGGAGGGGCTTCAGCCACGTCGTTTCCCACTTGGAACAGAGGGACGAACACACGCTCGCCGCCGCCGAACCCTCCCTGGGTCTTGAGCGGCCCGATGTACCCCCGCGTCGGGATGTCGATGAACCGGATCACGTCCGCCCGCACCTCCGCCGGCAGCTCCACTGTGGCCGAACCCGTCGAAAGCACCCGCACGTCGTAGCCGTTGCCGAACCGCTGGTAGTCGGGCCGGAAGATGACGAAGAACACCGCGAACAGGGACAGCATGCCCACGATCACGGCGAACACGCCGGTGGTCAGCCCGGTCCTGACGGGCCGGCGTGACAGGTACGCCAGCGGCGGCCGCAGGATGGCCCGGAGGCCGGCGAAGGCCCGCCCCAGCAGGCCGACCACGGTCTCGGCGACGTGCAGATTCGCCGACGCCAGCAGCGTCAGCCCGAAGACCGAGGTGAGCATGGCCACCACGAACACCAGGAAGAAGGTGTTGGCGTCGGCGTTGGGGTCGGAGCCGCCGATGATGGCGAAGGACCACCCGGCGAGGGCGAGGCCGGTCAGCGTGGAGTGCGTCCGAGACGACAGCCGCGACCTCGCCACCGCTGAGAGGACCAGGATGAGCGCGATCCCTCCGGCCAGCCGGGGGAACCCGGGCGCGGTCAGCCCGAGGACGCCGAGGACGCCGAACGCCGCCAGCCGCACCGTTCGCCACCGCCGGCTCTTCCGCTCGGGAGGCGGCTCGGGCAGGTTTCGGATGGCCGCGGTGATGGTCATCCGGGAGGTCCGGCGCGACGCCAGGAAGATCACCGCCAGCGTGAGGAGGGTGCCGAGCACGAACCCGGCGAGCAGCGTCGCCGGCTTCAACGAGAAGTGGAAAGTGAAGTCGAAGTCCGACCCGGCGAACTCCGCGAAGGCTCGCCCGAACCGGGCGGCGACCAGGCGTCCCGCCGCGATGCCCACCCCGGTCCCGAGCACGCCGGCCGCCAGGCTGTAGATGGCCCCCTCGGTGACCGACAGGCCGACCAGGCGGCTCCGCTTCAGGCCGAGCGCGCGGAGCACGCCCATGCGGGAGCGACGCTCCTCGGCGAGCATCCCGATGAGGTTGATGACCAGCGCCGCCCCCGCCGCCACCACCAGGGCGCTCATCCCGACGAGGAGGGCTCGGATGAACACCGTACTGTCCTTGGCCGTCTTGACCTCCCTAGCCTTGACCTCGCTCACGGCGAGACGGATCGGCGACCCGAGCGACTTCGTCTCCCGGGCCAGGACCGGAGCGGCTCGATGGCCGGCCTGGACGCTGTCGCGGATCCCGCCGGGAGCCGAGATCCTCACAATGTTGATGAGGTCCGTGCCGGCGATGTCC
Organism: Actinobacteria bacterium UBA5182; assembly: GCA_002413185.1. Taxonomy (GTDB): domain Bacteria; phylum Actinomycetota; class UBA4738; order UBA4738; family UBA4738; genus UBA5182. The sequence continues at coordinate 3,755 of DHWM01000163.1, read as the reverse complement.
TGGGCCGTCGCCAGCGGGGCGAACACAACCGACCCCAGCGTGTACGCTCCCGGGCCCTCCGACCGGGCGATCCCCGCGACCCGCAGGTCCACCGGGAGCGCTGGGCGGGCCGAGCCGGGCACCTCGACGCTGACGTGCAGCCTGTCGCCGGGCTTCGCCTGGAGCTTGTCCGCCAGCACCCGCGACAGGAGCACGGCGCCGGGAGCGAGATCCTGGCCGTAGGTCTCTCTGCCGGTGGTCAGCACGAACGCACCGAAAGGCCTCTGGGAGCCGGGATCGAACCCGACCAGGGTGATCCCCGAGGTCCCCTGCCGAGCGGTGAGGTCCGACACCGATCCCACCAGCTCGATGCCCGCCGAGACGCCGTCGACCACCCGCGCCACTGCCGGAGAGGTGGCCAGACGGTCCGCCACGTCCCGGGGGAAGAACTGGTTGGTGGCCGTCACCGTCAGGTCCACGTACCCCCAGTTGTTGTAGGCGAACGCGTCGACCGTGGAGTCCCCGACCGAGTCCGCTGCGACCAGGGCCGCCGTGATGGTGGCCGTCCCCACCATCAGCCCGGCCACCACCAGGAGGGTCTGGCCCCTTCGCCGCACCGCCTCACGCAGCGCCAATCGGCCGAGCAGCCTTCGGCGCACCGCGAAGATCCCCACCGCCCCGTACGCCAGGACGAAGAGCGTCACCAGGACGAGCAGCGCGGGGCTCATCCCGGGCCGCCGCCGTCCTCGATCCGGCCGTCGCGCATGGTGATGGTTCGGGCGGCAGCCGCAGCGATCTGCGGGTTGTGGGTGACCATCACGATCGTCTGGCCCTCCCGGTTCAGTCGCAGAAAGAGCTCCATGACGGCCTGGGTGGATTCGGAGTCCAGGTTCCCGGTGGGCTCGTCGGCCCACACCACGGCGGGCTTGTGGACCAGGGCCCGAGCCACCGCCACCCGCTGTTGCTCGCCGCCCGAGAGCTGGTCCGGTCGATGGCTGGCCCGGTCGGCCAGGCCAACCATCTCGAGCGTCTCCAGAGCCCGGGCCCGGGTCTCCTTCGTCCCGGCCCCCAGCAACAGCATCGGGATCTCGACGTTCTCGACCGCGCTCAATACGGGAAGCAGGTTGAAGGCCTGGAACACGAATCCCATGCTCTTGGCCCGGTACTCGGTGCGGTCGTCATCGGAGAGCTCGGCCAGGTTCGCTCCGCCAATCAGGATCTCGCCGTCGTCGATCGTCTCCAGGCCCGCCAGGCAGTTCAGGAGCGTGGTCTTGCCCGAGCCGGACGGCCCCACGATCGCGAGCAACTCTCCGGCCGGGATGTCCAGGTCGATGCCGCGGAGGGCCTCCACCACGCTTCCGCTCCGGTAGACCTTCCGGACCCCCCGGGCCTTGACGATCTGCTCCAACGCCCCTCCTCCTCCTCTTCGGGCCCCATGGTCGGGCCAGTCCAGCCTCCGATGGTCCCAGGTTCGGTCATCTCGGGGTGGGCGACAACCATGCGGGCGCGTGGGTGTGGAGAGGGGGTGGCAGCAGGCGCCGGGGGGTGCTGGAATCCGGGAGACTGCCTTCAGCCGGGACGTGGGGACGATTAGGCTCTGACTGCAACAATGTCCGAGCCGACGAGCCAAGACGAGCATAGCCTTTGGGCACTGGGCAGTGTGGCTCTCCTGACCCTGGCGGTGCTGGCGTCGGGGTGTACGGGAAGGAGCGTCCCTTCGGCATCACCCCTCCCAGCCCCGACGGGCACGGGTACCAGTCCGACCTCGCCGCTCCCAAGCGCCTCTGCCACGGATCTCCTGGTGCCACAGCCCTCCACCGTGTGGAAGCCCATCCCGTTCCCGGACTCACGGAAGCAGGAAATGCTCACCTACGCGGAGGAGCACTACGGTTTGCACACCTTCAGGCTGGTCCACCCCCAGGCGATCGTGGAGCACTTCACGGTCACCACCACGTTCGACCCGGTGTACAACACCTTCGCCGCCAACACGCCCGACCTGGGTGAGCTGCCCGGGACATGCGCGCACTTCGTCATCGACACCGACGGCACCATCTATCAACTGGTCCCCATGGACCTCATGTGCCGGCACACGGTGGGACTCAACTACACGGCGGTCGGCATCGAGATGGTGGGGGAGAGCGACCGCGACATCCTGGACAACCCTCAACAGCTGACCGCGGCGTTGAACCTCACCCTGTGGCTCATGCAACGGCTCCACATCCAGCTCCGCAACGTGCTCGGACACAACGAGAGCCTGACCAGCCCGCTCCACATGGAGCTGGTGTCTTCGTTCCGTTGCCAGACCCATCAGGACTGGAATCACGCGGACATGGAGATCTTTCGGCGCGGCCTGGCTCGGCTGGCCGCGAGGTTCGGCGTCTCCTTGGGGCCCCCCGCCACACCGGTGGACAGCGGCTGCTGAGCGTGACGGTGAAGTTCCCTCCGCGCCCGGCTCCTATTTGATGTGGAGATTGACTCCGAACAGGACGAGCGGCCAGAGCACGACAGCGAGCACTGCCGAGATGACTGGCTTGACCCCGTTGAAGTGCTTGAAATAGTCATGCGAGTTCGCCACGACCAGACCCACTACGAGGTAGACCGCACCAAGAACCTTGCGTACCATTGAGTTCTCCCAATCGTGTCATTCGCGATGATATGCAGCGGACCCTAGCACGTGGGGTGTTCTCTCGCTGCGCTTGCGGGGGTCGCTTCAAAGTTCGGAAGGAGACAGGGATGCCCGGAGATCAACCTGCAAAGCAGCTGCGCCCATCGAAAAGGCTTCCGGCTGGTCAGAAACCTCCGGAGCGCTTGTGAGGTCCCGTGGTCGTCCGTCGGGATCCACGGCCAGGCGGTAGAGCGGGCGGGCCCACCATGTGGCCCAGGCCGGGACCGCCAGCGGTTGGTGCCGACGGACGCGTCCCCCTGAACGCGGTCCGTGCTGCCCCTCGGCGTGCCCGCGTCGAGCGCGTCGGCCGCGCGGCGCCACGCCTCGAAGCCCGCCCGAGGATCCAGCAACTCTGCCTCCGGCACCTCGATTCCCAGGTGCTCGCGCCACATGCGTCCAGGAGCGCCGGTTCAAGTTGTCCGACCCCACCGACATCCACACGTCGTCGATCACGCAGAGCTTCCCGTGGGCGTAGATCGGCCGACCGGCTTCGTTCTCCAGGTCGTACACGCCCACGCGATCCCCGCCTGCCCCGCGCACCATCGCCAGTGCCTTCCAGTTGCCCGATACGGTTCAGCGGCCCCGACAGTGTGCCGTCACGGTCCGGGTATCGGGGCACCACCGCGATCAGCCGCAGCTCGGGCGAACGCCGGAGCGCGTCGGCGAAGAACCGCGCAACGTCCGTCGACAACAGGTACTGACTGCTGTCGGCGCGGCCCGGGGACCCATCGGCCTGTCGAACGAGCGATCAGGTGCCTTGCGCCTCCCGGGTGGGGCGATGAAGAGGCCGGACGTCACTCCATCCGACGCCCACGCCAGGCTGCGCGGGCCGCGGATGTCATGCCCCCGTCACCTCGAGGGTTGTGGTCGCCATCCGCCCGATCACAGTCGTGCCTTCGCCCGGTCGTGACCGGACCTCAAGGGTCCCGCTCTGGGCGGCTAGACGATCGGCCATGCCCTGCAGGCCGGTGCCGTAGGAGGTGGTAGAGGTGTCGAACCCTCTCCCGTCGTCGGTGATCTCGAAGGCGAGGAATCCAGCGTCTTCGTGAAGCCGCACAGTCGCGCGGTGGGCTCCCGCGTACTTGGCTACGTTCTGCAGGGCCTCCAGCAC